>WJMI01000181.1 GCA_014728015.1 Chitinivibrionales bacterium
AATTGAACCCATGCCGCCAATAGCCGAGATTCTCGCCCGACAAGATGCGTTCTTCCGAACAGGAAAAACGCTTGACATATCGTTTCGCTTGAGGCAGCTTGCAAACCTGAAAGCGTGCCTTGCCCGCCGCAAGCAAGAGCTTCTTGCCGCCCTTGCCGGCGATATGCATAAGCCCTCCTACGAGGCATGCTACAGCGAGATAGGCCTGGTACAGAACGAGATTGGTTGTGCTCTACGCATGCTTCGCTCGTGGGCGAGGCCCCGCAGGATCCAGACACCGCGCGCATTGTTTCCGGGCAGAAGCAAAGTGTACCGCTGCCCGTACGGCGTGTGCCTGATATTCTCCGCCTGGAACTACCCGGTCCAGTTGACCTTGTCGCCGCTGGTCGGCGCTGTCGCGGCGGGCAATTGCGCGGTGGTGAAACCGTCGGAGCGATCAACAAGATCATCCGCTGTGGTAGCAGCACTCATCCGCGAGTGTTTCGACGAGCGGTATGTCGCTGCGGTCGAGGGCGAAGTCGACACGGCAAAAGAACTGCTGAAACAGAATTTCAACTATGTGTTTTTTACGGGAAGCACGGCGGTTGGCAGCGAAGTCCTGAAAGCCGCGGCCAGGCTGCTGGTCCCCTCGACCCTGCAGCTCGGAGGCAAATGCCCGTGCGTCGTAGACAGGGGAGCGGACATCAATATCGCCGCAAAAAGGACCGTATGGGGAAAATTTTTCAATGCGGGGCAGTCATGCGTGTCGCCCGACTACGCGGCCGTGCCGCGGGAAGACAAGGATGCGTTTGTCAAAGCCGCGATACGCTGCATTGAGCGATTGTTCGGCGCGGACCCGCAGAAAAGCCCTGATTATTCCCGCATAATCGACCGGAAGCATTTTGACCGTCTGAAGCATCTCTGCGATACCGCTGCCGTGGCATACGGGGGCCGCACGGATGCGGACGACCTGTATATTGCGCCGACAATCATCGACAACGCGGGATGGGATGATCCTGTCATGCAGGAGGAGATATTCGGGCCGGTGATGCCGGTGCTCGCGTACGACGATCTCTGGACGCTCATGGCTGAAATCGCGGCGGGGCCAAGCCCTCTCTCGCTCTATTTCTTCTCGAAAAGCAAAAAGCGCCGGCGGCGCGTGATCAACGAAGTGCCGTTCGGGTGCGGATGCATGAACGATACGCTCATGCATATTGTGGGCCCGCACCTTCCATTCGGCGGCATAGGCGCAAGCGGCATCGGCCGCTACCACGGCAAAGCGAGCTTCGATACCTTCTCATACGAGAAGGGCATTCTCGATACACCCTTGTTCCCCGACATCGTCCTCCGGTATCCGCCGTCTTCCGCGCTGAAGCGTTGGATCGGCACGAAAATGTTCGGCTGACCTGCTGGCGGGACTACGATGCCACTACCGGCGCGGAATGATCCTGGGTGCCGATCTTTCTGTGAAATCTGAGCCCGGCGGTGTCGGCGTGCGAAAGGTTCGCGCCAAGCAGGTCTTCAGCGTTGACTTCCGCCCCGCACAGACACGTGCCGGAGAGATCCGCATCGCGCAGATTGGCCGCCACGAGATCAGCACCAGAAAGATCGGCACCGCACAGATCGGTATGCCGCAGGTTCGCGTACCTGAGAACGGCGTTCTTGAGATTGGCGCCCCGAAGGTTTGCAAAGCCCAGGTCAACGTTTCTCAGGTTAACGCCTTCGAGGTTGGCACCCGCGAGATCGATCCCCTGAAGGCGGATCTTCACGTGGGTGTTGTGCGCAAGCCATTCGTTCCACGCGGCAACCGTCGCATTCTGGAGGAAATCCAGAAAAAGGGGAGAATGACATCGTGAACCATCGATAAACGATGGCTCAGAGGGGATAGGGAAACTGTTTCTGGGCGTATCGCATGAGTGGTAGGTGTTTAACATCGGGGATACGACCATTGCTTGTGGAACATGAGCCAACCTGCGACTGCCCACAATATGGCACGTTGTCGTTACATGCCCGCTAGGCCTTGGTTACCTTTGCGTTAGACATGCAGTGCCGCCGGAAATCCCGCATTCGGCGTCCGCTGCTCAACCCGCATTGGGCCCGGAAGAGTGTTATTTTCGGGTATCGCGAAAGGGCCGCCGTTTTCGGGGTCTTGCCAGTTGTACCCATAGCCGAAAGCACCAGATCATGGCCAGGGAAATCCTTATCACCGACGAGTTCCTTCTTCAGTCAAAGACCGCATCGCGCCTGTATCACGAGCATGCCGAAAATCTGCCGATAATCGACTACCACTGCCATCTGCCCACCGCGCAGATTGCCCATGACGACCGTTTTGAGAACATGACCCGCATTTGGCTGAATGGCGATCACTACAAGTGGCGGCTCATGCGGGCCAACGGCATTGAGGAACGGTTTTGCACGGGAAGCGCGGATGATTGGGACAAATTTGATGCCTGGGCCCGGACCGTGCCGGCCATCATTGGGAACCCGCTCTATCACTGGACACATATGGAGCTGAAAAGGCCCTTTGGCATAGCGGATCGCCTTCTGGGCCCGGACACGGCCCGCTCGATTTGGGAGGCGTGCAATGCAAAACTGGCCGGGCCCCGGTTTTCAGCGCGGGGTATCATGCGGCAGTTCAACGTGCGCCTGGTGTGCACCACGGATGATCCCGTGGATTCCCTTGAACACCACAAGGCGCTGGCCCAAGATGCCTCGTTTCCCATACGCGTGCTTCCCACCTTCCGGCCTGATAAGGCGCTGGCCGTGGACAGCCCCGATGTTTTCAACGCCTGGGTGGCATCGCTTGCCAATGCCGCCGACATGGAGATAGGTTCATTCAGGGATTTTCTCACCGCTATCAGAAAACGGCACGACTATTTCCATGCAAACGGGTGTCGCTTGTCGGATCACGGGCTGGAAACCGCGCACGGCGCCGAGTTTTCGGAGCGCGAGGTTGCGGCGATATTCGACCAGGCACGTTCCGGCCCGCGCGTGGGACCGCGGGAGGCCGAGGTATTCAAGTCGGCCATGATGTACGAATTCGGGGTCATGAACCATGAAAAGGGGTGGGTGCAGCAGTTGCATCTGGGCGCGCTGCGCAACAACAACGCCCGGCAGTATCGCGAGCTCGGCCCGGACACCGGGTTTGACTCCATCGGCGATTTCGAAATCGCGCGTCCGCTCGCGCACATGCTCGATCGGCTTGACAAAGAGAATCGTCTCGCCAAGACAATCATTTACAATCTCAACCCGCGCGACAACGCGCTGATCGCTTCGATGATCGGCAATTTCCAGGACGGCAGCGTTGCGGGCAAGATGCAGTTCGGCAGCGCCTGGTGGTTTCTCGATCATCAATCCGGCATTGAGGACCAGTTGCGCACGATATCCAATTTCGGGCTCGTGAGCCGGTTCGTGGGCATGCTCACCGATTCGCGCAGTTTTCTCTCATACCCCCGCCATGATTATTTCCGCCGCATCCTGTGCAACATGCTCGGGGGAGATGTTGAACGGGGTCTTGCGCCGAACGATCTGCATCTTGTCGGCGGGATCGTGAAAGATATCTGCTATGCAAATGCCGCGAGATACTTTGGGTTCGGCCTGGAGTAGCCCTGGCGATTGGAAAGGGGCCCGTGTCCGGATATTCACAAACAATAAAAGGGTTGACGAATACCTGCCGATAGTGTATCTTAGGTGGTGAGGTAACATATGTCAATGCTCAAGTCCGTACTCCTTCGCGTCGTAGTAGTAGACCTTGTCATCATAAGGCGACAAGGGAGGGGAACGGGTTTGTCCTGAACAGAAAACGAGAGAAGAGCAAAGGCCCGTTTCCCCAGGGGAAACGGGCCTTTTTTGTATTATGTGGCGGGTCGAGCTATTTTACCCAGGCTGTTTTCCATAAATGGGGCGGGCCGGCCGCCGAAGGACGGGCGGACCCCGAGATGTGGAGGATGTTGTGAAGAAGACAGGCGCGCAGATTGTCGTTGATGCGCTCATCCGCGAGAAGATCGATGTCGTGTTCGGCTATCCGGGCGGTGTGGTGCTGCCCCTGTTTGATGCGCTCTACGATGCGGAGAAGGTGAAGGTCATACTGACACGTCACGAGCAGGCCGCCGCGCATGCCGCCGACGGGTACGCGCGGGCGACCGGCAAAGTGGGCGTTTGTATAGCCACCTCGGGGCCCGGGGCCACCAACCTGGTGACCGGCATTGCCACGGCATACCTCGACAGTGTGCCCGTCGTGGCGATAACCGGGCAGGTCGCCACCCCCATCCTGGGTACCGATGCGTTCCAGGAGGCGGACGTTGTGGGGATCACGCGGCCCATCACCAAGCACAATTTTCTGGTGAAGGACGTGGCCGAGCTCCCGGGCATGATCAAGCAGGCGTTTCATATCGCTTCTACCGGCAGGCCCGGGCCCGTGCTGATTGACGTCCCGAAGGACGTCTCCGTGGGAATGGTTGACAACTACGAGTACCCGTCGAAGGTGGACATGCGCAGCTACCGTCCTAACACGGTCGGGCACATCAGGCAGATTCGCAAGGCGGCCGATGCCATGGCCGACGCGAAGAAGCCGCTGATATACGCGGGCGGCGGGATAATCATCAGCGGCGCGCACCGGGAGCTTCTGGAGCTGGCCGAGAAGACCAATATCCCGGTCACCACCACGCTCATGGGACTGGGCGGGTTCCCGGGTAATCACAAACTCTTCGTGGGCATGCCGGGCATGCACGGCTCCAAGGCGGCGAATTTCGCGCTGCAGCAGACCGACCTGATCGTCTCGGTGGGCGCGCGGTTCGACGATCGGGTGACCGGCCACGTGGCATCGTTTGCGCCCAACGCCAAGATCATCCATATGGATATCGACCCCGCGGCTATCAGCAAAATCATCAGCGTGGATATCCCGGTCGTGGGAGATGCGAAAAACGTGTTGGCCCAGCTCAACAAGGAAGTGCGGCCGCGCCGGGCAAACGGCTGGAACAAGACCGTCGCCGGCTGGAAAGGAAAGAAGCTTTTCGACTACCAACCGTCAAAAACAGAGATCAAGCCGCAGGCGGTTGTCGAGGCTGTGTACCGGGCCACGAAGGGCAAGGCGATTATCACGACCGAAGTCGGGCAGAACCAGATGTGGGCATCGCACTATTACGTGTTCACGAAGCCGCGCACGCTCTTGACTTCGGGCGGCCTGGGCACCATGGGCTATGGCATGCCCGCGGCCATGGGCGCCGCGCTGGCGATAAAAGACCGGCCGGTTATCGATATTGCTGGCGACGGCTCCATTCAAATGAACATCCAGGAGCTGGCCACGATATCGCTGAACCGTATCCCGGTGAAGGTGGTCATACTGAATAACAGCTATCTGGGCATGGTGCGCCAGTGGCAGGAGATGTTTTTCAACAGGCGGTACAGCTCGAGCTGCCTTCGTGACGGCGTGCTGTGCGACGAGTGCAAGGGGCCCGGCAAGTGCAAGCACGTATATATCCCCGATTTCATCGCGCTGGCCAAGGCCTATGACATCGAGGCATTCAGAGCGACCAAGCCGTCCGAGGTCGATGCGGTCCTGAAGAAAGGGCTTGCGGTCAAGGGGCCCGCTTTGATGGAATTCATGGTGAGCAAGGAAGAGAACGTGTTTCCGATGGTGCCGGCCGGGAAGCCTATCGACCAGATTGTGGAGGGACAATGAGCACGCATACGATTTCGGTGTTTGTCGAAAACCGTCACGGCGCGCTTTCGAGAATCGCCGGCCTGTTTTCGAGCCGGGGCTACAACATCACGAGCCTGACTGTCGCCGAGACCGAAGACCCCAGCACATCCCGTATGACCATTGTTGTCGCGGGTGATGAAAGCGTGCTGGAGCAGGTGGTGAAACAGCTGAATCGGCTGATAGACGTGATCAAGGTGATCGATTTTGTCAAGGATCCGGTCATCGATCGTGAGATAATCCTGGTCAGGCTCGATGCCACCAAGAGCACCCGGCACGAAATCGTGAGTCTCGCAAGCATTTTCGGCGGCACGGTGGCGGCAATTTCGCCGACCTCAATCACGATCGAGCTGACGGGCACGTCGCAGACAATCGGCGATTTCATCTCCATGGTAAAACCATACGGGATCAAGGAGCTGGTGCGAAGCGGCAAGGTGGCGATGGCTCAGGCAAGGAAGTAGGGGCGGCCGGCAGGAGGCAGGTAACCGTCGGCGGTATCGGACGATCGTGAAGACTGTACAATGCCCGGTGTCGACGGCCACCTGCAGGCTGCCGACGGGAAACAACTCATCCAGAAACAACACACAAACAAGGGAGACGCACATGGCGGTCATCAACTTTGGCGGAGTCCGGGAAAAGGTTGTCACGCGCAAGGAGTTCTCGCTGGCGAAGGCGCGCAAGGTGTTGCGCAACGAGGTCGTGGCGGTCATCGGCTACGGCGTGCAGGGACCGGCGCAGGCGCTTAACATGAAGGACAACGGGATCAATGTGATCATCGGCCAGTCCAAGAAATTCAAGGGGGACTGGGACCGGGCGCGCAAGGACGGCTGGGTGCCGGGAAAAACACTGTTTGACATCGAAGAGGCCGCCGAACGGGGCACGATTATTCAGATGCTGGTCAGCGATGCGGCACAAAGGGTCATCTGGCCGTCGATAAAAAAGCATCTCAAGGCCGGGGATGCCCTGTATTTCTCGCACGGGTTCTCGATCGTGTACCGGAAACAGACAAAAGTCATTCCGCCCCAAAACGTCGACGTGATCATGGTCGCGCCCAAGGGAAGCGGCACGTCGGTGCGAAGGAATTTCCTGTCCGGGGCGGGCATCAACTCGAGTTTCGCGGTGGAGCAGGACTATACCGGCCGCGCGAGCGATCGATGCATCGCCGTGGGTATTGCCATCGGATCGGGTTATCTGTTTCCGACCACGTTTCGGCACGAGGTCCAAAGCGACCTGACCGGCGAGCGGGGCGTGCTCATGGGAGCGCTTGCCGGCCTGATGGATGCCCAGTACCAGGTGCTGCGGCAGCACGGCCATTCGCCCAGCGAGGCGTTCAACGAGACGGTGGAGGAGCTGACCCAGAGCCTTATCCGGCTGGTTGACGAGAACGGCATGGACTGGATGTACTCGAACTGTTCGGCGACGGCCCAGCACGGCGCCTTGAAATGGCGGCCGATATTCAAGAAAGCGAACGTTCCGGTGTTCAAGCGGCTGTATGCATCGGTGAAGAGCGGTCAGGAGACCCGCGAGGTTATCCGCGACTGCGGCCGCAAGGACTACCGGAAATGGCTGAGCGGGAAGCTCGGCGAAATCGGGAATTCCGAGATGTGGCGTGCCGGCGCGGCGGTCCGCGCCCTGCGGCCGAAGGAAAAAGCCAAGGCGATCAGCCGCTCGACCAAGGGCGTGGCCGGCCGCAAAAAGAACTGAGCCTCGGCGCGGCAAAAGGAAAGAGGACGTGTGAACAACAAGGTAGTAATCTTCGACACGACGTTGCGTGACGGCGAGCAGGCGCTGGCAACCAGCCTGTCGGTGGAGCAGAAAGTCCGCATCTGCCGGCAGCTCGCGCGTCTGAAGGTGGATGTTATCGAGGCCGGGTTCCCGATTTCCTCCCCGGGGGATTTCGAGTCGGTGACCACAATCGCGAAGCAGGTCCGGGGGCCGATTATCTGCGGCCTGGCGCGCGCGGTGCAGAAGGATGTCGAGACATGCGCGAAAGCAATCAGGCCGGCGGCGCGGCGGCGCATTCACACGTTCGTGGGAACGTCGGCGATACACGCCAAAGGGCAGTTGCGCAAGAGCGAGAAAGAAATTCTCGACATGGTGAAGCGAAGTGTCAAGGCCGCGCGGCGGTTTTGCGATGATGTCGAGTTTTCGCCCATGGATGCCGGCCGCACGCGCGCCGACTTCCTGTGCCGCGTGGTGGAGGCCGCGATCGCACAGGGCGCCGCGACCGTCAATATCCCGGATACCGTGGGGTATACCCTTCCGGAGGAGTTCGCCGCAATCATCGACATGCTGCGCAACCGCGTGCCGAACGTCGACAAGGCGATCCTGTCGGTACACTGCCACAACGACCTGGGCATGGCGACCGCCAACGCGCTCAACGCGGTCGCGCACGGCGCACGCCAGGTCGAGTGCACGGTCAACGGCATCGGCGAGCGCGCGGGCAACACGGCCATGGAAGAAATTGTCATGGCGATAAAGGTGCGCAAAGACCTGCTCGCGGTGCGCACGGAGGTGGACACCCGGGAGATCATGCGCACGAGCCGGCTGGTCCGCGATATCTGCGGCATGCCCGTGCAGCCCAACAAGGCCGTGGTCGGGAGCAATGCGTTCTCGCATTCGTCCGGGATACACCAGGACGGCGTGCTGAAATCGAAGAAGACATACGAGATCATGACGCCGCGCTCTGTCGGGCTGAAGGAAAACCGCATGAACCTGACGAGCCGGTCCGGGAGCCACATGGTCAAGGCGCGGCTGGTAAGCCTGGGCTACAGTGAAAAGGAGATCGATATCGAGCCGTTCTACCGGCGGTTTATCCAGCTTGCCGACAAGAAGGGCACGATATACGACGATGACCTGGTGACGCTCATGGAATCGCGCGACAAGGGCGATCTCGAGGATATCTATGCGCTGGAGTATTTGAATGTCTCAAGCGGAACCAGTACGGTGCCCACGGCGACCGTGCGGATAAACGCGCGCGGCAAAGTGCACCAGGAGGCGGCATGCGGTGACGGCGCTGTCGATGCGGCGACCAAGGCAATCGACCGGATCGCGGGGTTCACGATCAATGTCGACGATTACCATCTGGATGCGATCACCCGGGGACGGGAAGCGTTGGGCCGCGTGAAAATGACCGGGACATCACCGGAAGGAACGTTCACCGGTGTGGGCACGAGCACGGACATTGTCGATGCATCGGCGCGGGCATACATGGATATTGTCAATAAAATCGCGCGCATGCGCAAGTTCGGCAAAAAACTGTATCGCCGGAGAAAGCCGGAGGAAGACCTGTAGATGACGCACCGCAATGTGCTTCGGCCCGATACCGCCTGCCTGCTGGTCATTGACATGCAGGAGAAGTTCGCGCCCGCGATCCAATCGTTCGATGCTGTCGCCGGAAGCGCGGCAAAGCTCATGACCGCGTGCCGGGCGCTTGGCGTGCCGGTGATCGCGACCGAGCAATACCCGCGGGGGCTGGGGCGGACGATTGCGCCGATACGCGATCTTCTCGGCGGGAATGCCCCGCTGGAGAAGACGGCGTTCTCGTGTACGGGGGCGGAAGGGTTTGCGGAGCGTCTCCAGGAGACCGGCGCCGATACCGTCGTGGTGTGCGGCATCGAGACACATGTGTGTGTCAATCAGACCGTCCACGCGCTTCTCGACCAGGGCCTGTGCGTGCACGTGGTGGCGGATGCCGTGGGTTCGCGGCACGCCGGAGATCACGATGTTGCGCTGCGCAAGATGGATCTTGCCGGCGCGGTTTTAGCGACCGTGGAGATGAGCCTGTTCGAGCTTCTCGGAGATGCCGGGCACGAGCGGTTCAGGGAAATTCAGAAACTGGTGAAGTAAGACGGATGCCTGTCGTAACAGAAAGGATGTAGTCTGTGGGTTCGCACAAGATAGCGTTGCTGCCGGGTGACGGGACGGGGCCTGAGGTTCTGCGTGAGGGCGTGAAAGTCCTGGATGCAGCCGCATCCAAGTTCAACATCAAGCTCGACTACCAGGAGTATGATTTCGGAGGCGAGCGGTACAAGCGTACAGGCGAGACTCTTCCGGACAGCGCGCTCGAAGAGCTCAAGTCGTGTCACGCGATATTTCTGGGAGCGATCGGGCATCCGGACGTGAAACCGGGCATACTGGAGGTGGGTATACTCCTGAAAGCGCGGTTCGCGCTTGACCAGTATATCAACCTGCGGCCGGTGAAACTCTATCCCAATGTGGACACGCCGCTGAAAGACAAGGGGCCCGCGCACGTCGATTTTGTCGTGGTACGCGAAAACACCGGCGGTATCTACACGGGCATGGGCGGTGCGGCCATGGTCGGCACGCCGCACGAGGCGGCCACCCAGGTAATGCTGTATACGCGGCCGGTGGTCGATCGGTGTCTCCGGTACGCATACGAATACACGAAGAAACGAAATCGCAAGAACATGCTGACCCTGGTGCACAAATGCAACGTGCTGACCAATGTGGGCGACCTGTGGGTTCGCGCGCACGAGGAGATGGGGGCAACGGAATATCCCGATATCAAGCGAGACTACAATCACGTCGATGCATGCACCATGTGGATGGTGAAAACGCCGGAATACTACGACGTTATCGTCACCGCTAACATGTTCGGGGATATCATCACCGACCTGGGAGCCATGATCCAGGGAGGCATGGGGATTGCCGCCGGAGGCAATATCAATCCCGAAGGCGTGTCTATGTTCGAGCCGATTGGCGGAAGCGCGCCGAAATACACTGGAAAGAATGTCATCAATCCGCTTGCCGCAATTTGCGCGGGCGGAATGATGCTCGAGACGCTGGGCGAGGATGCCGCCGGCGCCGCCATTGACAAGGCGGTCCATGATGCACTCGCATCCGGCAAGATCACGAGCCTGTCCGCCGGCCGCATGGGCATGGGAACGAGTGAGGTGGGAGACCTGGTGGCCTCCCTGGTATAGGAGCTTCGCAGAGAAGCCGCTTCCTGATACGCAAGGGCACGGCGATGTCGTGCCCCAAGGAGAATGGACAAGTATGCCGTCAAAAAAGAAGGTTACGCTCTACGACACGACGCTTCGGGACGGCAACCAGGCGATAGGGATAGGCTTGTCCCTGTCGGACAAGCTCGATATCGCCGAGAGGCTTGACGCGCTGGGAGTGCACTATATCGAGGGCGGCTGGCCGAACCCGGGGAACACGACTGATAGAGAGTTTTATCAAAAAGTTGCCGGGCGGAAGCTGAAGTCGAAAATCGCCGTGTTTGGCAGTACCCGGCGGCCGGGAACGAAGTGCTCGGCCGATCCGTTTCTCAAGGCGCTTGTTTCCGCAAATGCCCCCGTTGCCACGGTGTTCGGCAAATCGTGGGACCTGCACGTGCGAAAGATAATCGGGACCAGCATGAGCGAGAACCTGGACATGATCGGCGAGAGTGTCGCGTATCTCAAGCGGCACAAGGATGAGGTGCTTTTCGATGCAGAGCATTTCTTCGACGGCTACCGGGCGCACCCGGAGTATGCGCTCAAGACACTCGAAGTCGCGCGGCAGGCCGGGGCCGATGTGCTTGTGCTGTGCGATACAAACGGCGGGATGCTTCCGGGGGAGTTCTTGGAAATGTTTCGGGCGACTGCGGCGAAGATAGATGCCTCTCTCGGCGTGCACATGCATAACGATGCCGGATGCGCCGAGGCAAACACGTTCCTGGGCGTGCAGGAAGGCGCGGTCCAGATACAGGGAACGATCAACGGCCTGGGCGAGCGATGCGGGAACACCAACCTGTGTACGGTAATCGCGGGACTGCAGATCAAACACGGCTACAAGCTGATAACCGCGGCGCAGCTCAAAAGACTCACCGAGACATCGGTGTTTATCAGCGAGATCGCCAACGTGTCGCACAATGTCCGGCACCCGTACGTGGGAGAATCCGCGTTTTCGCACAAGGCCGGCGCGCACGCGGACGGTGTCCGGAAGGTCCGGGAGTCGTTCGAGCATATCGACCCGTCGCTGGTGGGCAATTTCAGGAGGTTCGTGGTTTCCGATCAGGCGGGGAGGAGCAATATCCTGGAGAAGCTGTCGACCATGTACCCGGGTCTTGACAAGAACGATTCGAGGGTAAAAAAGGTCCTTGCGGAAATCAAGCGGCTCGAGTCTGCCGGGTACCATTTCGAGGCCGCCGACGGGTCGTTCCGGCTGCTGGTGGAGCGCGTGATGGGCAATTTCAGGGCGCCGTTTTCCGTAAGGGGATTTCGAGTTACCGAAGAACAGCGCGACACGGGCGAGCTGTTTTCGGAGGCCACGATCAAGGTCGAGGAAAACGGGCAGTTCGAGCACACGGCGGCCGAGGGTGACGGCCCGGTCAATGCCCTGGACAACGCGCTTCGCAAGGCGCTGATCAAGTTCTTCCCGTCGCTGGCCGAGGTCCGGCTCGACGATTTCAAGGTGCGCGTGCTTGACGGCAGCGAGGGAACCGGCGCGAAGGTGCGCGTGCTTATCGAGTCGTCCGACGGAAAGGAACGGTGGGGCACGGTGGGCGTATCGACAAACATCATCGAAGCATCATGGATCGCGCTCATCGACAGCCTGCTCTATAAACTCTTGAAAGAACAGACGTCATGGCACTCCAACCGGGAGCGTAGGTAATGCCGCTCACAATCGACTGGAAGAACCTCGGGTTCCAGTATATGGACACCGGGACATACGTTGCCGCAGCGTTTTGCGGCGGGAAATGGCAGGCGCTCGAAACGCGATCAGATCCGCTCATGAAACTGCACGTGGCCGCGACCTGCCTTCACTACGGGCAGGCATGTTTCGAGGGGTTGAAAGCGTTTTGCCGCAAGGACGGAACGGTTGCCATGTTCCGACCCGAGGAAAACGCGGCCAGGCTGTCGGCATCGGCGCGCCGGCTGGTCATGGAACCTGTCCCTGCCGAATTGTTTGTTGAGGCGTGCACCCAGGCGGTGCGGCTCAACCGTGACTATGTGCCGCCGTACGGCACCGGCGCGACCCTGTACCTGCGTCCGCTGCTTATCGGAACCACGCCGCGTGTCGGGCTCAAGGCCGCCGAAGAATACCTTTTCGCGGTATTGGCCATGCCCGTGGGGCCGTACTACAAAGACGGGTTCTATCCTGTCAAAGCGTATGTGCAGGAATCCTACGACCGCGCCGCGCCGCAGGGCGTGGGCAATATTAAGGCTGCCGGTAACTATGCTGCCGGCCTCCTGGGCGACATGGAAGGCAAGAAGCTCGGGTATCCGATATGCCTGTATCTCGACTCGGGATCGCACCGGTTTGTCGACGAGTTCGGTACATCGAATTTCCTGGGCATTACCGGTGACGGTCGCTATGTGACACCGGATTCACACTCGGTGCTTCCCAGCATCACCAATAAGAGCCTGCAGCAGATCGCCAAAGACTTCGGCCTGACAGTCGAACGGCGGCAGATACCTATCACCGACCTTGAGTTATTCACCGAGGTGGGCGCGTGCGGGACCGCGGCCGTGATAACGCCCATCTACTCGATAACCCGCGCTGACAAGGTCTATACGTTTGGTAGCGAAAAAGAGGCGGGAAAAACCCTTACCCGGTTGTACAACGAAATTCAGGGTATCCAGTTCGGCGACATCGAAGATCGGCACGGGTGGATGGTCGCTGTGTAATGCAGGCGCCTGTCAGGAGGCGGTAAAAGGGAGGGGCGCCGGCGCTCCCTTTTCTCAGTAGTACCCGCGCTCCTCGATTTCGTCGTAGCCCTTCATGTAGCGGACATAGAAAATCCATTTCATGGGACTGTGCCCGCGAAACAGGAACCGCAGGTATTCCTTGCCGTTCCTGAATTCGAAGAGGTCCTTGAGTTGTATCACGTAGTCCTCGATTGTATCAAGGGGCCACTCTACAATTGCGCCGCCGCTGTCGCTGGGCGCGAACACGATTTTCTCCGGATAAAGACTGAGCGTGCCGGTGATGCGGTCTACAAATTCGCCGCCCGGCCCCTCGGTCTGCATGAGCACGTCTTTACTTTCCGTAAGAAGCGCCCCTCGGCGGGCCCGCGCCACGCGGGCCTTGACCTCCTGTTTGTGCCACGCCGTCCAGTCGTGAAGGTCGCCGATTGGCCCGATAGTCGGCATGCGCGGTGTCAATACGCAGCGGGCATCCATCTCCCATGATGCCGAACAGGCGGTGCATGTAATTGTGTTTCCTCCGGTGACCAGCGCATCCTCGGCGCCGCACTGCTTGCAGATCCAGACGAACCGCTCCAGCCCGACGGCCATGCCGGACCCGGTGAATGGCACCGCGCGGTTCTCGGGGTTCTTGATGTCGTTGTTGTAGATGTAGGTCTTGATCGTTTCGAGAAGATCCGGGTCCGGGATACTCCCGAGTATGCCGGCGTCAAGCACCTTGATTTTCACGACGATCTTCCCTTTGCGTGAATGCTCGGCCCACCACGGCCTGGTGAGAAAGTTGCCGCGCAAATGCATCATGACGAGGGGGCATCTGCCGCGCTTGATGATCTTCTCCACGCCGCTGTATATGGGCTGCGTCTCGCCGTCCCAGCTCGTTTGTCCCTCGGGGAAAATCAGCACCGGGAACCCGCCCTTGAGCAGGTTCAACGTGCGTTTCATGGCCTTGTAGTCATGGGCGCCCTTCTTCTTGCCGAACGCGCCGACTGCGTGAAGATACAGCCGCCGCATGCGGCTGCCCCTGAACCCGTCGTCGTTCATCATGATGAAGAGAGCATCGCGTGACTGAAAACCAACCATCCATGGGTCGAGGAAATTCGCGTGGTTGGACACCAGAACAAACGGCCGCCGCGGCATCGGATCAGAGTCTGGATCGACCGTGACGTTGAGCGGCCGTATCATGAAGCCTTTGACAAAGGGGCGGTTCGACAGCCAGAACAACTGGCGAAGGGCGTATTCGAGGCGGCTTGGCATGGGGATGTCCTGTTTATACGTTGAACCTGAACTGGATTATATCGCCGTCCCGGACAGCATAGTCTTTTCCTTCCTGGCGGATTTTCCCGGCGCTCCGCAGCGCCGCATCCGAGCCAACCGCTTCGAGGTCCTCCAGCCTGAATACCTCGGCGCAGATGAACCCCCGCTCCATATCGGTATGAATCTGCCCGGCAGCCGTGACAGCATGCGTACCCTCGGTCACGGTCCAGGCACGGCTTTCCTTGGGCATGGCGGTAAAAAACGTTATCAGACCGAGCAGGTGGTACGCACTGCGCGCCAGCATGTGCAATCCCGGCTCCGGGAGACCCATGCTCTCGAGGAACTCGGACTGCTCTGCGGGCGGCAGCTCGGCGATTTCAGCCTCGACTTTGCCGCAGAGCGCGATGCATTCCGCCCCCCCACCCGACGCATGCTGCCTGAGCGCGGCGACGCCGGGAGGCTCCTCCTGCAATCCGTTTTCGTCAACATTGGCCACGTACAGGACTTTCTTTGCGGTAAGCAAGGAGAAGTCCTTCAGTGCGGATGCCATGTCGGCCGCGGACAGGAGCGCGCGCACCGGCGTGCCTTCAGCCACCGCGGCGTGAGCCTTCTCAAGAGCCTCGACCCGGGCCTTGAGCTTCTTGTCACCCGACTTGGCTGCTTTGCCCGCGCGATCAAGCCCGCGTTCGAGCGTTTCGAGGTCCTTGAGCAAGAGCTCCGTGTTGACCGTCTCAACGTCACGCAGCGGGTCGACCGCCCCCTCAACGTGCACCACGTCATCGTTGGCAAAACAGCGGACCACGTGCACGAGCGCATCCACATTGCGGATATGGCCGAGGAACTGGTTGCCCAGCCCTTCGCCTTTTGATGCCCCCCGCACCAGTCCGGCAACGTCGACCAGCTCGAGTAATGCGGGAACGACTTTCTGGGTTGGTATCAGAGCGGCAATCCGGCCGAGCCGGTCATCGGGAATCGCAACCATACCGGTATTCGGGTCTATGGTACAGAACGGGTAGTTCTCGGCCGGCGCTTTGCCGGAACACAGCGCGTTGAAAATGGTGGACTTGCCCACGTTGGGAAGCCCGATAACACCGGCTGTCAGTCCCATTTGACCTCTTGTCTTCGCGCGCGCGTTTTCTATTGCGAATCGCCTGCGTACAAGGGCAAAAATAGCATGCGGCCCCCTCACGACGCTCAATCGCCCGGGATGTATTTTGGGCCGTATGAACAGGGAAGATATCCCGCTGGATGTGCTTCAGAAGGTTACGGTCTTTGCCGGTATCGACGAGGAGACCTTGCTTCGCCTCTGCGAGCAATGCAGGCTTGTCTCATTCAAGGCCGGGGACATTGTTGTCAGGGAGGGCACGGCGGCAACAGAGATCTATATCGTCCTTTCCGGCAAGCTGAAGATAGTGCTCAATTTCGACGAAGAGCCGCTGGAGATTGTCGAGTTGCGCCCCGGCCACTGTGTCGGCGAGGCATCGGTAATCGGCGTGCAGAACCACAGCGCGACCGCGGTTGCCGAAGAAGATGTACGGCTCTTGGAGCTTCGACGCACCATTCTCATGGACATATCCAGGTACGACAAGGACCTGTTCTCGCTGCTCATTCTCAACATCGCCCGCGAGCTTGCCCGCCGGTTGTACCATACCGACCAGCTGCTTCTGCAGATGAATCGTTTGGAGAAGCGGGCGGGAAAGAAGTAGCTCTATTCAAAACGGCGTGCAGCCGCACGGGCAACCTTTTCTACGTTCTGTCTTTCCATTGTACCCGGGCCCACCGATGATCGGCCTTGCGGATATTTCGCGCGGTCCGCTTCTCCCACTGTTTTCGAATGCGGTCATTCAGATTAAGATAGAGCTTCCCGTCCACGATGCTGAACGCGCGGGGATTGGTGACCACTTTGCGCCAGAAACGCACGCCGTATGCGCAGAACCCGCCGTACTGCGGGACGTATTTCGATGGATTTTCGACAAAAAGCCGGCGATGCTTGTCGCTTGAAAATAGCCAGGTGACATCCGCCCATTCGAGTGCATACGCCGTATCGCCTCTTACCGCAGAATCCAGCGTGAAATACGCCACGGGATCAAATCCTCTCAAGGCATGTCCCCGCTCACCCGTGAGGATGGTATCAATGTCGCGGGCATGCGCCGCGACTATCCACAGCGCTGAGCATATGAAAGCGGCTCTCCCCGCCAAGGTAATCCTGAGAACGAGTGGCTTCATGAGGAAATCCCTATGTGTGGTCTGGAATACAAGCGAGAAACATCCGTACATCCCTTCGGTGTACTCGCAGGGCAACGGGAAGGACAGCCCAAAAATGTATTTTCTCCACCGCCCCGCAGATGCCGGGCTGTTGCGCAAAGGAGAATGGTCCATGAAAGAGCCGCCATACAACAAGCTGTTCGTGCCTACCTATAAACGCGAAGGAGCGCCCATGGTGCGGGGCAAGGGAATGTACCTGTACGACAAGAACGGCAGGAAATACCTCGATTTCGGGTCCGGTATTGCGGTTACGGCCCTGGGCCACAGCCACCCGGCAATCGTCGCCGCGCTCAGGGCGCAGGGCTCCAAGCTGATTCATGCATCCAACCTGTACCATATGGAGCCGCAAATCAGGTTCGTCAACCTGCTCGTCAAGCACAGTTTCGGCAGCAGGGTGTTCTTGTGCAACAGCGGGACCGAGGCCACCGAAGCGGCAATCAAGTTTGCGCGGAAGTGGGCCACCCGGAAGAACCGCCTGAAATACCACGTGCTGTCGTTCACCGACGGGTTTCACGGACGGACCTACGGCGGGTTGAGCGCGACCGCGCAGAAGAAATTCCATGCGGGGTATGTCCCTATGGTGCCGGGGTTCCACTATGCGCCGTATGACGATATTGCGGCTACGAAGAAGGTGCTGCGCAAACACGACTATGCCGCGGTGTTTGTCGAACCCGTGCAGGGCGAGAGCGGGATCAACAGCGCGGCCAGGGAGTTTCTCACGTTCCTGCGCGCCTACACGAACAAGCATGCGATTGCGCTTGTGTTCGACGAAGTGCAGTGCGGGGTGGGCCGGACCGGTCTCCTGTGGGCGCATCAGCATTTCGGCGTGACCCCCGACATGATGACCCTGGCCAAGCCGATTGGCGGAGGGCTGCCCCTCGGCGCGGTCGTGTGCAAGGATACCATTTCGCGGGTCATACAGCCGGGAGACCACGGCACGACATTCGGCGGCAACCCGCTGGCCTGCGCGCTCGGTGAAGTGGTTCTGCGTATGGTTTCGAAAAAGTCGTTTCTCGCGGGCGTGCGCTCGAAAGGCGCGTATCTCAAGGGCCGGCTCGAGAAGCTTGCCGGAGTGCATGACACTATCAGGGAAGTGCGCGGTTTCGGGTTGATGGTTGGCGTTGAAATGGATGCCGATCCGTCGAAAATCATCGCGGCATGCCGCGCACAGGGTCTCCTGGTTGTCAAGGCTGGACACAACACCGTGCGGTTTATGCCGCCGCTGGTGGTGACACGCGCGGATATCGACAAGGCGGTGAGACTGTTCTCGAAGGTCCTGGGCCGTCGGGCAAGGTGATAGAACAAAGTGTGCCGGCACTGATTGTGCCGCACCGTACGTTGCAGGGACACGACGACATCGTGTCCCGTGAACAGGGCAGGCATGACGCCGTCATGCCCAAACGAAGGGAACATACCATGGACAAATGCGTGCTGGCCTATTCGGGCGGTCTTGATACTTCGGTGATGATTCCGTGGATCAAGGAGACCTACGGGTGCGAGATCATCGCGATGTGCGCCGACCTCGGTCAGGGCGAGGAGCTCGACGGTCTCGAGGCGAAGGCCAGGAAGACCGGGGCATCGAAGGTGTATATCGAAGACCTGCGCCAGGAGTTTGTCCGTGAGTACATCTTTCCCGCTTTGAAGGCGGGCGCGGTGTACGAATCGACCTACCTTTTAGGCACGAGTTTCGCGCGGCCGATTATCGCCAAGCGCCAGGTTGAAATCGCGCACACGGAAGGCGCCGCGATGGTCGCGCATGGCGCCACCGGCAAGGGCAACGACCAGGTACGCTTCGAGCTGACGTACATGGCCCTTGACCCGTCGCTTGGGATCATTGCCCCGTGGAAAGACCCGCGGTGGACGCTCCATTCGCGGGAGGATTGTATCGCATATGCCGAAAAGCACGGCATTCCGAT
>WJMI01000182.1 GCA_014728015.1 Chitinivibrionales bacterium
GGCAGAGTTCGGCCGTACACGCGATATCCTGGACGCGGAGTACAAGGAAGTCAAGGATGTTGCCGCTGCGCTCGCCGCTCAAACAAAGGAAATGGGTGAAGCGGTACAGTCAACCAAGGCGCGTGATGAAAAGATGGCGGAACTGGATGAATGGATGCTCGAATTCGCGGGCATTGCCCGGATCGCGCTTGCCGATTCACCTGATCTGCAGCAGAAGCTGGCGCTTTAGCCGGCAGCATGTTGCGCCCGGCCGGCCCCTCGCAGCGGCGGATCATGCGCACGTACGGTGCGCGGTTCGCGTACCTCAAGGGGGAAGAAGTCGATGCGGACGACAACGAGCCGATTGTGGCTTCGTAGAGTGCAACTCCTGGAGGGCGGGCTGAAAAGTCCGCCCTCTGTCAGAATGCTCCAAGCAGGAAGGACCTCGCATGCCCAACAACGTCCTCACCGCTGCCGCTGAAATGCTGCACAATGTCCGGGTGCTCAAGAGAGCGCATTTCATTGCGGGAGCGCGCAAGGCCGCGCTGGCCACGCTTATCGCGCTTGCCATTATCGTGATCAACGCTCTTGTGGGCTCAGGCATTCTTGCGGGCAAGGAGCTTTCCGGCGTTCTTGACGGCGGCCTGTTCGAGCGGGTGCTGCCGTGGTTGAAGCTTGCCGCGGGCGCGTGCGCGTTCCTGGCCGCGGCCCTGGCCGGGGTGCAGAGCACCCTCGATTTCAAGAAACAGGAAGGCGTGCACAAGAAGGTCGCCGAAATGTTCGTTGCGGTGGAAGCCGACCTTGCGCAGATGATCGCGGCCCACAGCGACGGCATTATGAGCGCCGAGCAGCTCAGCAACAAACTCGAAGAAGCAGGCGATGCCTACCACCAGGCTACTGTACAGTCGGGAGTGTGCCTGCCAACCGACCGCGACTTTGCGCGGGCAAGAAAGAAAGTCGTGGCGGAGAGGGGCCGGTGATGCGGCACCCCCTTTTTTTTTCTTCGTGCCATAGCGCCGTGGCGGCGCATTCCCGGCTGCGCCGGGCTGAGGCGTAGTGTATCGCGGAGGGTGCCCGCTACATGGTAACCATTACATTCCTTGGCGCGGCCGGCACGGTAACCGGCTCATGCAGTCTTGTCGACACCGGCTCCGCCCGTATCCTTATCGACTGCGGGGTGGAGCACGGCAAAAACAGCGGTTCCTTCCCGTTCGATGCCTCAAAGCTCGATGCTGTCGTTCTTACCCACGGCCACCTGGACCATGCCGGACGCGTTCCCGCCTTGTTTTCGGCAGGATTTAAGGGGCCGGTGTACGGCCACCCCGCAACCTGTGCCCTGGCAAGAATCCTCTGGGACGATACGCTTCGGATAGCAAAGTACCACGGCAAGGCGCCCTATTCCGCGCTTGCGGTGCGCATTGCACGGGAGAGACTCAAGCCCGTGGCCTACGACACGCCTTTTACCGTTGGCAACTGCACGGTTGTTATGCGCGATGCCGGCCATATACTTGGTTCAGCGCATGTGCACCTCGCCGCACATGGCAAAAACATCCTGTTCTCCGGCGATATCGGCAAACGCCGCACACCCATCATCCGCGACCCGCACCGCTCGTGGACAGGCAGTTTCGATGCCGTCGTCATAGAGTCGACCTATGGCAACCGAAACCACAAGGACCCTGTTTCGACTGTCGAAGAGTTCAGGCTGCTTGTGGAGCAGGCTGTAGAGAGCAGGGGAGTCGTAGCGATTCCATCGTTTGCAATAGGTCGCACCCAGGAGATACTCTACCATTTCAACACCCTTGTTGAGCGCAAGCATATTCCGCCGCTTCCCGTGATAGTGGATTCCCCCATGGCAAACAAGGTAACGGATTTGTACCGGGGGTATCCCGAGTGCTACGACGGCCCCACGCGGGCGCAGATACTGAGCGGCGATATGCCGCTGGAGTTTCCAGGGCTCGGAAGCGCACGAAGCACGGCGCAGTCGCGCGCTATCGCGAAGCTTCGGCCGCCATACGTTGTGATAGCCGGCTCGGGCATGTGCACGGGCGGTCGGATACTCGGGCATCTGAAGCGCCTGCTGCCGTGGGCCTCTACCACGGTGGTGTTTGTGGGGTACCAGGCCCGCGGGACCCTGGGCCGAAAGCTTGTAGATAGAGCAGGTTCGGTTACAATCGATAGAAAAAGGATAAAAGTCGCTGCGCGCGTGGCGACACTCGGTGGTTTCTCGGCGCATGCCGACCAGAGCGAACTACTCGCATGGGCATGCGCCGTGCCGGGGAACAACACCCGGTGGCTGGTGAATCACGGTGAAGACGATGCCGCCGTATCGTTTGCCGCTGCACTGCACGACAAAACGGGCGGCCCTGCCCATGCAGTGCAGCGGGGAGAGACGGTTACGATATAGGCCGGCTCTACTCAGATCATTCCGTTGGGACACAAGAAAGGGCAACTTATGCACAACACTCAAGCGCCCCCGCCGCCACACGGCGGCGATACGAAAAAGCGCTCTGTGCTCGCCGCCGTGCGGGAATATCTCACTGTCATACACCAAATCCTCGTAATCATCGCTATCCTCGCGGGCGCCATCTGGTTTATCCAGCGAAAAGTGGCCAGTCCCAAGATATCGGTATCGCACCGTATCGTTCAGCGACGGGTTCACGAAAATGTGCGCTGGGTGGCTATCGATGTGCTCCTGGAGAACAAAGGCGTGGTGCCGGTGCACATGCAGCGTTCGCTTATGCGCGTACAGCGGATTATCCCTCTTCACGAAGAAATCGAGGAGCGGCTCAACGATGGGTTCGACCTGGTGTTGCAGGAGAAACACTCCGTAGAGTGGCCCGCGCTGGAGCAGCAGGAATCCAACACCCGCGTAACCGTGCTTCCCGGCGAAACCCGCGTGGTAAGCTGGGAAGTAGGAATCGACTCGCATATCGGCACCGTGCGGGTGTACTCGTTCTTTTCGCCCTCGGTGCGCGATACCCTCGGATGGGCGCATGCATCGGTTCACGACATGGAGGATGAAATATGAATAGAGCGCTTTTAACAATGGTTTTCATCGTTGCCGCATCAGCGGCGCAGGTAGGTAAGTCGGTTGTTGAAAAGAGCACCGTTGCCGGGAATTCCCGAAAGAAAGTATCTCGCGAGGTTGCCTACCACGACGACGGCTCCACGCTCAAGTGGAAAGGCTATATCGACTCGGAAAGCGGCAAGCGCGAGGGAACCTGGAGGTTCTATAACGAAGAGGGCGTTTTGGTGGAGAAAGGCAAGTACGACAGCGGGGTCAAGGCAGGGGAGTGGATGAGTTTTTCGAGTGATGGGGATACGCTGGAGTGTGTGCGGTATGGTGCCGATGGAGATACCTTGGGGTGCGAATGATGCGGGGAAATCTTCCCCCGGATCGACAGCCTTACAAGGGTGCGCCATGCAGTTTCAGCATATTATCTTGTGTTATGTCAAGACGGATGTCAGCAGAGCTGAGGTGTTGAGCC
>WJMI01000183.1 GCA_014728015.1 Chitinivibrionales bacterium
AACATCCACGGTCAACGATACGACAAACAGTTCGCGGTCTTTTACCACGGCGCATATCGACGAATCGGTTGACGACCACAGGCCGAACGCGGTTCCGTCGTTGTGGCGGTAGCGCCACACGCGCCGCGCCTCGTTGGTATCTTCGAGCCACTGGGCTATTGCTATCGTGTGCAGCGTGCTGTCGGTCGAGAACATCAGCATGGGCCTGCCGCCCGGGTGTATCGACCCGTACGAGCATTTCGGCTCCCACCAGCTCGTCGTGTCGTAAAGCACCGTGGACTTCTCGGAAGAGGTGAGATTGTAAAGGTAGGCATTGGGGAAGACCTCGCCGGCATACTCTCCCGATCCGCCAAGGCCGCAGGTATACTGTTCCCCGAGCATGAGCGTGCGGGTCGAACCGAGGGCCTCGTTGGTGAGCGAGTCGATGCGTACCTTCCAGGTAGTCCCGGCCTGCTCGTCGCTTTCTTCCTCGCCGCTGTATACGACCCAGTCGCTGCCGTCGCTGTCTCTGAAGAAATGTCCGTTCGTCATCCGCGGGCCGGCGACATACTGGTGGTTGCTGCCGTCGAGGTTGACCACCACAACCCACCGGCCGTCTTCGCATACGAGCTTGTTGCCGCCGTCATTGATAGACCCGACCCATACTTCTTTTGTCCTGCCCGAGCGCGAAAACACTTTCCAGTCCTCGCCGGTCTGGATGGCGCGGCACCGGACATCGTCACCGTCGGCATAGCATTGCAGCGCATTTCTGCCGTCGAGTATATCGTCAACGCCTGCGGCATGTGCCGCGCATGCGCAGGCAACGACGGCGGCAGCAAAGCCGCGCAGCATGTTCTGCAGGATCCGTTGGCTCGTGTTCATAAGAGCTTTTCCCGGGCCGATTCTTGAACGGGATTGCCGTTTGATAAATATACCAAAAACGGCCCTCGCGTGCTTGCCGCATCCGGCGAAACTGTTTAGTTTTCAGTGTGTTGCGCCGCGTGGTCCTTTTTGACCCACGCGGGACGGGAGTGTAGTAGATTGATATCAAGTCGGTTCCCGGGGACCGCTGTTTAGCGAATTGAACGAATTCAACCGGTAGTGCCGACGTCCACCAGACGCATGTCATCACCCAAACAGTATTTCACGTCTATCGACGGCCTTCGGCTGCTGGCATCGATCAATATCGTGCTGTTTCATCTCGTGCAGATTGGCGGCCTATACGATTTGCGCGGGAGTCCCGCCTGGCTGTTTCGTATCCTGAAAGGTCCCGCGTTCCATGCCAGTCTGTTTTTCATTCTGGCGGGGTTCATTTACACGGTGAAATACGCCCCGCTGGCCGATACGTTCTCTACCCGGGCGCTTGTCAAAGGGCGGATTCGGGATCTGTTCCCGCTTCACGCGCTGACCGCTCTTGCCATGCTGCCGTTCGTGATCATTCCCTGCATTGGCGCTGCCTGCCTGAACATACCGAAAATCCTGTTTACTTCGGCAATCCATCTTTCCATGACCTGGTCGATTTTCCCCTTTTTCACCTACAACCTGAATACCCCGTCATGGGCATTGTCGGCGTTTTTTCTCTGCTATTTCCTGTTCGGGCCTATGTTGCGGCGGGTGGTCCTGATTACCAACCGGCGGGCGATTGTTGCCCTGATGGGGGCCTGTCTGGTTCCGGGTATTCTGTGGTCCTTTCTGTATGCGGGCCTGGGGCGGGAGCAGCTGTACACGGTCTTTCATATTTTCGCACCGGTGCGATCGTTCGAATTCATTCTCGGCATGCTTCTGGCGAGGCTGTTTCATCTCAACAATGTCAAGCCGCGCGCGGTGAAGGTGCGCGACATCCCCTTCCTCAACGACGGCATCATTCTTTCCGCTTTCGCGCTTGTCTACCTGACGCTGATATGGCGGGCCGGCGCGGGCATGCTGGGCCGGTGGATGTTCTACCATGTAGTGCTTCTTCCGCTCTACGCCCTGCTTCTGTACCGCCTGGCGCGCGGTGACGGGTGGATTGCCCGTGCGTTCGCCTGGAAACCGGTCAACCAGCTCGGCAAGGCCGGGTTCTATCCGTATCTCGTGCATATCCCCCTGATCTCGTGGACATGCTGGACTGCGGAGCACGCGTTCGGGTACAAAAAGCTGCTACACTCGCCGGTGAACGTGCTGCTGCTCATGGTCGTGCTTTACGGCGGGAGCTGGCTGTACTGGCGCGGCGCGCGGAAGAGGAAGAGAAGTACGTATCGGGGGCACGACAAGAATGCCTGATGATCACCTGCGCCTTTCCCCGAACAGGACATAGATCTTGTCCCGCCCGCCGGGGGCCAGATAGCTTGTGTCCACACAGTTGCGGCAGAAGCGCCCGAAAAACTCGTCGAGAGTAGTTTCCGAAAACCTTCGAGCACAGGCTCCGGCTCCTGCATTTGTCGAGCGCCTGGCAATGAACCGTACCAGCGGGTGCGGCGATGCCGCGAGGTTTACCACGGATTCAGATATCACCACGCGCCGTCGGCATGCTGCACGAAGCCTGCCGACGATCTCTTCGTGCCGGGGAACAAACTGGTAAAGGCTTCCCTGCATGATAACATAGTCGGAATCGGGTATGTCATCGCGCAAAACGTCATGGCGAATGATATCGATCCCCCGCTTTTTGCCATGTTTGACAAATCGAGGGTTGATGTCGCCGGCGGTATACCGGAGCGTGATGTGGCGCAGATACTTGTCAAAGAGATAGCAGTCCCCCGCGCAGGCTTCAAAAACAGAGGCGCCTTCGGATATCAGGGAAGCGACGCTTCCGTAGCGGCCTTCGAAGTGAGGTCCGTAGAGCAACCGCATGCAGAGGCGATACAGCCACGGTTGCCAGTACACAGGACTGGTCATTGGGGCTTGTCAATGCCGACAGCCTCGCCGACAGCATACTGAGGATGGCGGTTGAGATTGAGATAGGCTCGACCGATATATTCACCTACAACGCCTATCGCAAAGAGCTGGATGCCGCTAAGAACCAGGACGCTGACGGTGGTGGAGGCCCAGCCGATGGGAATGTCGGGCTGCGTAAGACGGATGAGCATGAAATAGAAACCAAGGGCAATGCCGGATATCGCTGTGACAAAGCCAATGACCGTAGCGAGGCGCAGGGGGAATACCGAAAATGTAGTGACCAGCCTGGTCCATACCTTGATTGACTTCAGCAGCGTGTATGTCGTGCGCCCCTTGAACCGGTCGGCATGCTTGACAGGTACCTCGCTGTAGCGGCAGGTGGATCGAAAAAGCAGGCCGTCGATGTACGGGTAGGGTCCGTCGTAGCGTCCGATTTCAGTCGCGATATCGGAGGTCAATATTTTATAGGGCGAAAGATAGACGGCTTCGGGCTTGCGAAGCAGGATCGTGGCCACCTTGCCGTTGAACCAGCTCCCGATGTTCTTCCACAGGCGCTGCCGCTTGCGTCGATACGTGGCATACACTACATCGTACCCTCGCCGGATTTCCTCCAGCAGGGACGGGATATCGGCGGGATCGTGCTGCAGGTCGTCATCCATAATGACCACGTACAAACCGGATGCGCAGTGAATGCCCGCCATGATGGCATTGTCCTGCCCGAAATTTCTTCGAAGGTTGAGGCCGCGAATTGACGAGCTGCTGGAACAAAGCTTGCGGATGATGCTCCAGCTGTCATCAGTGCTGCAGTCATTTACCAGGATAAGTTCCCAGGAGATGTTGTTGGCGGAGCACACGTCCTTCACGTGGCGCGCAAGTTCTTCCAGACACTCCCGGCTGTTATACACGGGTGCAACGATTGAGATGGCGGGTGAGTTCATTTATTCCTGCGCGCGGGGGAAACAGTGCAAAGACGTTCGGAGCGTATCCAAGTGTAAAGTATAGCATCTCGCGTCGCGAGTGGCAACCGGAGATTGGCCTGCGGATGGGTCCCGAACATCTCTTCCTGTTGTGCCGGCAAACGTATTGAACCATTTTTCCGATACATCCTTTTCTCATTGTATTTATTCGCGGGGTCATGCGGCGCAATGGACAGACTGTTGCTGCAAAGGCATATGCGCTGGAGCTTGTGCCTGCTTCCAGCTCTCGTGTCTGTGGCTCTGGCACCGCTTGCTGATACGCTTGCCACGCCCTTCCTCGACGGCCCCGACGGCACCCGCTGGATTGTGCCGTATCTGCTCTTGATGGGGATGTCCTTTTCGATATTCGGTGCTATTGCCATGTCCCTTCCTGCCGGCTCCAGGAGCGTTGAGAGGATCTCCTTGCTCGGTATTTCCATTTTTTTTCTTGCCACCGTAGTGTTCGTGGCCGGCCAACGGCTCACGTCAGGCCTTCGGGAGCTGGAAGCCTTTCATGAGGCAGGTTGCATACGGATCGCCAGAGGTATCAGCCTCTATGGCGACGGGTCTGACAATCTGGCCGGGACCTATTATCCGCCGCTCATGTATCTCATCGGCGGTATGTTCCATTATCTAGCCCCGTATCTACCAGGATATGGACGTGTAGTTTCTCTATGTTCCGTGCTGGTTTCGGTGTATTTCGTGTTCCGCCAGGCTTGCGCCCGCTTCAGCAGTTCGACAGCCGGCCTCTGGTCGGCAGCCCTCTTTCTGGCGACATACGGTATCATGGCGAAAATGTATGACTGGGGTCTGATTGATTCGCTATT
>WJMI01000184.1 GCA_014728015.1 Chitinivibrionales bacterium
ACCCAGTCCAGCGTAGCGAACTCAACCATCTCCAGGTTCCTCCACGGCCCCTTCCTGCGAATCACCTCGGTCTTGAACAAGCCAATGATAGATTCTGCCATAGCATTGTCGTAGGAGTCACCAGTGGTACCCACAGAGGCTTGTATACCGTTCTCCGCAAGTCGCTCTGTGTACCGGATGGAAAGATACTGCACTCCATGGTCACTGTGATGAACCAATTCCTCCACGCTACGCGAGAACAGGGCCTGCTCCAGAGCGTCCAGGACCAGATCCGTCTTCATCGATGCGGCTACACGCCATCCCACAATCCCGCGGGAAAACACGTCAATGACAAAGGCGACATACACGAAACCGCTCCACGTGGCAACATAGGTGAAGTCGGCCACCCAGAGCTGATTGGGTCGCATCGCCTCAAACCGGCGATCCACAAGGTCGGGCGGACATGCAATCGCGCTGTCAGATACGGTGGTGAAGCATTTGCGGCCCCGTACAGCGCCCCGAAGCTCCATGGCACGCATGAGACGCGCCACAGTACACCGGGCCACCGCAATGCCCTCCCGCTTCAACTGCACCCAGACCTTGCGTGCTCCGTAGACTTCGTGGTTCTCCTTCCACACACGCCGGATATCCGCCTTCAGCTCTGCGTCACGCTTAGCTCGTGCCGGCCGACGGTCGGGGTCTTGATGCCGAGCGCGGTGGACGTAGTAGGTCGCCGGGGCAATCGGCAGAACCCTGCAGATCGACTCGACCCCGTAGCGCGACTTATGGCAATCGATGAACGCCACCATTACCTCGGTTTGCGGTCGAGCTCCGCCTGTGCGAAAAAAGCCGCTGCCTTGCGTAGGATCTCGTTAGAGCGACGCAACTCACGGTTCTCACGCTCCAGCTCCTTCATCCGCGTCCGTTCATCACTCGTCATGCCCGCTCGCTTTCCCTGCTCCACTTCCGCACGGCGTATCCAACTACGAAGCGTCTCAGGAGTGCATCCGATCTTTCGTGCGATGGACTCGATTGCCGCCCACTGTGAAGGGTATTCTGCAAGATGGTCGAAGACAAGCCTGACCGCCCGTTCCCGGACTTCCTGGCGATACCGTTTCTGCTGGGACATAATTCCTCCTTCTCAAGGAAAAATGTCTCTTGGAAACCCGGGGCGGTTCATTGTGATGTATCTTCCTGTGGACTGCGTCTGCAGATCGAGCATGTATCCAGAACAGAAGCGTTGAAGGGTAGACACAGACGATGTCATCGTCAGGCAACTTTGCGTTCATCGATAGCCAGAACGTAAACCTCGCCATCCGTGAGCAAGGCTGGACTCTCGACTTCGGGAGATTCCGCACGTACCTGCGCGACAAGTATCAGGTCACCAGTGCTTTCCTCTTCATCGGGTACATATCCACGAATGAATCCCTCTACACGGCCCTCCAGAAGGACGGGTACATCCTCATCTTCATGCCCACCCTAGTCCTGCCCTCCGGCAAGCCCAAGGGGAATGTTGATGCAGAACTCGTGCTCCACTCCATGATCGAATTCCCCAACTATGACAAGGCCTTGATAGTCTCGGGCGACGGAGACTTCTACTGCCTCGTCGACTATCTGAAGAAGCAGAAGAAGCTGCTGAAGATAATGGTGCCCAACCAGTACAAGTTCTCCTCACTTCTGAGGAAGTTCATGCCTGACATCGTCTTCATGAACAACCTGAAGGGGAAGCTGGAATACAGGCGGAGATAAGGCAGGAGACAAAAAAAAGAGAGGCATCACCGCGGGATGGAACCCTTTGGATAGCCCCTCATCGTGATTCTGTACTAAATATACCCCAAATTGGGATATTTGTCAACGTTTCTGCGTCAAATGTGGGGCCAGCCAGCAACAATGCGCAACAGCGCCATGGCGCGGCACTGACGTTTGGTTTGGTTTCACGCCACCTGCTCAACGCATGGCCTTTTTCGCATGAAAACAGACAGACACCCGACAATAGATCCCAAACCGCAGAAGCACAGCATCCTTGGACACACATTATTCCTTGTTCTGTTGTCCTGCGGTCTTGTTTCGACCCAGGCGCGTACGTCTATTGGACCCTCTCCCTATAGCTGGCATGCAATCGAAATATCCGACACGCTTACGCTCTATGTGAAAGACCAGCGGGTGGGCACGCTTTTTCACCGCATCGAAGTCGACTCGTCGGATGCATGCGTGCGGGTAACCAAAGAGGTGGTAGTCGGGCATGGCGGCGGCGGTCTTACCGGCGTCGCGCCTGCAATGAGTGTCACGGAAATACGCGAATACGAATACACCGCCGCGCTTCGCCGCGTGTTCCAAGAGCTTGCCAGCCCGTCAGGCACCACCACCTGGCATCTTGACCGCGGCAGTGACAGCACCTGGCGGCTCCGTACAACCGCCGGAGGGGAATCCACGGTGCGAGAAATCTCCCGGGTTGCATCCAGCCTCAGAACCACCTACGACATTCAGACCGCGATTCTCGACGGCACGGCAGAGGAAGGCCAGACCTGGGTGGACAGCATGTTCGATGTGATGTCCGGACGGATGCTTGTGGTGCGCACCCGATGCATCGCCGTCCCGGGAGAATCGACCGCGGCATGGGAGTTTGTCAACATCGACAACGTGATGTCGCGCGAGGAGCGCTGGAAAGTCGATCGCCGGGGGAGAACCATGTACATGGAAGTTGCCCCGATATTCGTTGCCCGCCGGGAGAAATGCGGCCGGGAAGGCGGAGGCGATACCGCGTTTGCGGACATCACCAGAATTGCCGAGAGCTTCACTATCCCGAAAGAACGCCTTCCGCGGAAAAACGAAACCATCGCCCTTACTTTTGACAGCCTGGCGCATCTTCACGAGTCGGTACGCGGGATGTACGCGCATCAAAACGGCTCGCATGTTCTCAAGGCCCTGGCGGACACGTGTCTGACCGCAAAGTCGGGCACGCGCACAGTGAAGGACTCGGCATATCTCAGGGCAACGGCCGCAGTGCAGGCAAACGCGAAAGCTGTTCAGGACCTGGCAACCCGTCTGACACGCGGCCGGAGCGATATCTGCGATATAACGGGCGCGCTCACCGATTATATGTTCACGAACATCGAGAAGCGCGCGGTGGCCACCTTTTCCAGCGCGCTCGAAACCTTAAACGCCGGGTTTGGAGATTGCGGCGAGCATGCAGTGCTTCTGGCGGCACTTCTCCGGGCATCCGGTATTCCCGCGCGCGTGGTATACGGACTGGTGTTTGTCGGCCCGCAACGAGGGTACATGTATCATGCCTGGGTGCAGGCGCGCGGCGAGAAGTGGGTTGGCGCGGACCCCGCCCTGGGAGTGTTTCCGGCATGGCGCGGGTATGTGCCGCTTATTATCGATGATACCGGCGAGAATACGGTACATCTGGCAAACATAATCGACCGTATCAGCATTCGCTATGTCCCTTCTCCGTGACAGGTTGAAAAATCCGGCCGGAAATGGTATTTTAGCCTGCCTGCGGCTGCGGTACCATGCGCGGCCGGGAAAGCGGAAATCTTTAATCGGAGTGTAGCTCAGCCTGGTAGAGCACTGCGTTCGGGACGCAGGAGCCGGAGGTTCAAATCCTCTCACTCCGATTATAGGTTTGCCGGGTTCTCTTGTTGATCTGCTCGGCATTTTCCTCCTTATTACTCCAATACTCCATCCGCCGCTGGCGGGGCTGCTGCTTCAGTCATTCCAAGGCCCCTGCGTATTGTCGTATCTGAATCACAAAGGGCCATCAAAGCGCTCCGGAAGAGTTATTTTGCAGAATTACAGATATGCTCAGTACCATTCGAACACCGAACTTCATACCTCGCCTCACCTTCAAAGAGTGCCGGGAGAGCATTCGCGCCAGCAAGTCGGTTATCGTGCCGGTGGCCGCAATGGAGCCTTTCGGAAACATCGGCGCGGTGGGCGTTTCCGCCCTATGCTGCATCGCAATATGCGACCGGCTGTCCATGGAAACAGGTGTACTTCTGTCATGGCCCGTGCTGAGCGGACATGCCACGCCGTTTGGGGTGTTTGCCGGATGCGCGGGTGCAAAACAAGGGATGGTCGAGTCGGTGGTTGCGTGTATCTGCCGCGCCTATGCCGGCCAGGGATGCGCGCGGGTGTTTATTGTGGATGGATCATACGATGCCAAAGAGGCCCTTGACAGCGCAATGCGGCGTGTACGACACACGATCACGGTGCAAATACTGGCCTGGCAGCACGACCGCGAAATCCGATCGTTAATCGAGGCGCGCACGGGTGTTCCCGCTCATGGCAGGTGCGAGCACGCGCTGTTGTCCATGGCCGCCTCCATTGACAAGTCGTATATGCGGGAGCAGGCGCTGGATCCGGCGCGCAGGGGAGACCCAGAGGCATGTCGTGCCTGGCGGCGGCGCGGGCGGGATCCCGAACGGTATGCGAAACTGTTTCCCGACGGTCTCGCATCCGATCCGCGCGAGCCGGATCCCGTATTCGGCAAAGAGCTGTTCGAGAATATTGTGCATCACTTTGCCGCTGAAATGCAGTCTCTAAGCACGGCCGGAGCACCATGAGCGCGAGCATACTCGATAACACGCGGGAACGTACGCTCAGCAACGGCCTCAAAGTCATCTGCTGCCGCAAGACCTCGGCCCCGGTCGTGTCCGCGCAGGTATGGTATCGCACCGGGAGCGCGCATGAGCGTGACGGCATACGCGGCATCTCGCACATTCTCGAACACATGATGTTTCGTGGGTCGAAAAACATCGCATCCGAAGAACACGCGCAGCGGATCAACGATGTGGGCGGGCACTGCAACGCGTTTACCGCCGAGGATGTGTGCGCGTATCTCAACTGCGTGCCGCGCAACTACCTCGACATGGTGTTCGAAATGGAGTCCGATCGTATGCGCGGCCTTGCACTCGACCCCGCCACGCTTGAAACCGAGCGAAAAGTCATTATCGAAGAATACCATACGTACATGAATAATCCCGTGGCCAAAGCGTTCCTTGAGTTTCGGCGGGATTTTTTCGACGGGCACCCCTACGCAGTGAGCCCGCTTGGACAACTGTCTGATATACAGTCTGTTACACAAGATGACTGCAGAGACTACTTCAGGAAGCACTACCATCCTGAAAACGCTGTGATCCTGGTGGTAGGAGATTTCGACAGCGAAGAAAAAGTGTTTGAGAAGGCAGGCAAATGGTTCGGCGACATTGATGTCCCTCCGGATGTACCTCCGGCCGCAGTCCCCCCGGTGCCGTCATCGGCCACGGGCGAATCGCGCCGCGGGGAATGGATGAAACGCATTGTGGAATTCGATGTTCCCATGCTGATACTGGGCTACCCGGCGCCGGAATCCGCGGCACAGGATGCACTTCCCTTGGACATACTCCAGATGATCATATCCCAGGGCGAATCCAGCAGGCTGCACCGCGAAGTGGTCCGGCGGCAGTCGGTTGCCGTAATGACCGGCGGGATGAATCATTTCCTGAAGCTGTGCGGAATGAGCCTGTTCTTCGCTGCATTCACGCCTGATATCAATGTTCGCAGGGTATGGAAGGCACTTGAGAAAGAGATAAGCACAGTACGCGACCGGGGCATTACCACGTCCGAGATGACCAAGATTCGCAACACCACGCTCACGCATCGGGCGCTCGAAATGTATTCTGCCGAGCATATCTGCCAGCGCCTGGGGTTTTCCGAGACTGTCGAAGGCGACCATCGTCTGTGGATAGAGCGCATGCAGGCGCTTGAGAAGCTCGACCGCGACAGAGTAATTGAAGTGGCCCGGAAGTACTGGGACCCGCGAAAAAGTCATGCCCTGTTTCTCAAACCCAAGCGGACAAAGCCGCTTCTATTTATCATGGGGCTTGCACGGCGGATTGTCCCGCGGTCGTAGCCGTAAAAAAGAATGTCCGTGCTCTCGATGTTTTCCGTGGCGAAATCTCACAACGGCATTGAAAACGAAACAGCATCATGAATGACAGCCAATTGCATTATTCTTTTCCGCCGATGAGCGAGTATGTTCTCGGCAACGGGCTCCGCTCTATCTGGCTTCCTGACACTGAGCAGCCGGTGATCGAGGTGCTGTTTCAGGTGCCGTCGGGACGGGCGCATGTGCCTGCCGGGCTCGAGGGACTCAGTGATCTCACGGCCAACCTCATGCAAAAAGGGCCGTCATCGATGGGTCACGAGGAATATATCGATACGCTCGAGCAGGTCGGTGCATCACACGTGCTGGATTCCGGCGATGAGCATACGACATTCGGCATACGCGTGCTGGCGCGGCACGCTGACGACATTGTTCCGAAATTCTGGGAAACCGTGACTTCGCCGGCGTTCGACGACAAGGAATTCCGCCGGATGAAGCGCGAGATGGTTACGGCGCTCGAGGCTGAATTCTCGGATGCGTCGGTTCTGGCCAACAAGCATTTCCAGGCCGAGCTGTACGGAAAGGATCATCCGCTGGGAAGGATTCCCTGCGTGAACTCGGTGAAACGGGCGCGTCTCGATGATGTTCGCTCGTTTTGTGCATCGCATGTATCGCCCGCCAACGCGAGTATTGTTGTTGCCGGCGACCGCTCGATCGAAGGCATGGAGCAGCAGTGGAAGCGGCCGTTCGGGGCGTGGAAAGGCGGGACCGTCAGGCGGGCATCACCGTTCCCCGAGACGGCCCCTGTTGTCGAAAACCGGATTCGTCTGGTGGACAAGCCCGACAGCTCCCAGACCACGCTGGTCATCGGCCATCCCTCTGTTGGTGAGGCCCACCCGTTCAGAAACGCGCTTGCCCTGGGCAACTATGTACTTGGCGGAGGCAGTTTCCGGTCGCGCCTGATGGCCCAGATGCGGTCACGGGCCGGCAAGACCTATGGCATAGCATCGCAGCTCGTTACCGGGCGCGGCGCCGGCACATTTCTCATGAGCACGACCACGCAGAGCGGCCAGGTGGACGAGGTGCTCAACACGATTATCGAAGTGTACCGTGATGTGACCGAGAACGGGATCACCGAAGAAGAACTCGATAACGCGAAGCGCTTTGCTATCGGTAATCTGGCGTTCCAGCTCGAGGGTATCGGCAATGTAGCCGAGAAAATCCTGTGGCTTCGGTTCTACGGCTATCCGAACAGCTATATCGAAAAGTACGGCTCGACCATAGCCGGCATCGATCTCGCGGCGGTTAATACCGCGCTGAGAAATGCCCTGGCATCCCGCGGGTTCGTGATATGCGCGGTGGGGAAGCGTGAAGAAATCGCCCCGAAGCTCGGCCGGTTCGGCCCCATTCGCGTGGTCAACCTTCGCGCCGAGCCGTAAAAAGAGAAACCATGCCTTACGTCGCGCTCAGTCTCGGCACCAACCTCAACGACCGTTTTGTTCTCATGGCATCCATGGAAGAACAGGTCTGTCGCATACTGAACGATCCAATCGAATGCTCTTTGCTCATGGAAACCGAACCGGTGGGCATGCCGGACGGCACCCCGTGGTTTCTCAACCGCATTGTTACCGGGCACAGCGAACCATCCGCGGAAGAACTCCTGGCGCGTTGTTTCGAGATCGAAAAACAGCTGGGCCGCACGCGCACGGGCGAGGTGGCATCGCGCACCGCCGATATCGACCTTCTCTTGTATGGCGATGCTATCATCGCAAATACTAATTTGACAGTGCCGCATGCCCGGATCCTCAGCAGGCGGTATTGCCTGGAGGGCCTGTCTCAAGTGGCGCCTTCAGTGATGCATCCGATAGCCGGAAAGTCGTTTCGGGAGCTGTGGCTGGGCATGCCAAACGAAACGCGCGCGCAGCAGGTACGTTTTCTTCCGGCACCAGCCGGAGGCTTCAAGGGAGAGTAGTAC
>WJMI01000185.1 GCA_014728015.1 Chitinivibrionales bacterium
CATCGAGGTCTGTCCACGGGACCGCATCTCCCGACTCGGACACGGTAAGCCGCGTGGATTGCGGACCGCACCCGAGAGTCATTGTCAGTGCCAGGGCAGCCGCCCCGTATGCCGCAGGTAATTTCATTGTGCTTCCTTTATGCCGGAAGTTTTTCCACCCCGCGCCGGGATTCACCCCTGTTCCCTCGACACGGCTTCACATGTATATTCATATTATGACCAGTCAGCCGGGACGCGACAGGGAATGGAAAAACGGGACGTCGGAACGACGGCACGACAGCTACGCTTTTACTTCCGAGCGCGATCTGGTGAATTTCTTCTCTGCATCCCTCCCGAAAAAAACGGTAAGAAAAACGATCGCCTCGGTCAAGGCCGATTTCGTGCAGCGGAAACTGGGCACGAGCCGGGAGCACAAGCTCCAGTTTCTCAAGAAATGCGAAGTCGAGCTTGTACGCCTTTCGCGCCCCCCCGACGTGACTTCCTGATTATGCATCGGCCCGCCCGCGGCCCTTACCCTTTCCGGTTCTTGTTCGCGTGCCGGCATGACCCAGCCGCCGAAGCCCCGCAATCTCGCGCGGTTCCAGGAACCGGTAGCTCCCCCGCCGCAGAGAGCCGAGCTTAACCGTCCCGAATTGAGTTCGTTTAAGACGGATGATTTCGTATCCGAATGATTCAAACATCCGCCGTATCTGCCTGTTTTTGCCCTCATACAGGTCCACGACGTACCAATGCTCTCCTGTAATGCCTTCGGTTTCGCGCGGCGAGACCTTGCCAGCGGTCAGTGTCTGGCCGTTTGACCGCACGCCCGCGCCGGTCATCTGCCCGGCATGTTCCGGCAGGAGTTTCCTTTCGATGCGCACCAGATACGATTTCTTAATGTGAAACCGGGGATGCGTCAGCGCATGCACAAGGTCCCCGTCATTGGTCATCAGAAGCAACCCTTCCGAGTCGCGGTCCAGGCGGCCGACATACTTCAGATGGGATGCATTGAATCCTTTTTTCCCAAGCGCATCGTAGACCGTTTCCCTTCCCTGCGGGTCCTTTGCCGTCACCATGATCCCCCGAGACTTGTGACAGGCCACGTACTGAAGCGGCAGGGCCCGGCCGGCGCGCTTCCCGGCAACCGTGACGGTATCGCGGGACAGATCAACGCGCGTGCCGAGTTCCTTGACTGTCGTGCCGTTCACCGCCACCGAGCCGGCAGCTATCAGACGGTCGCATTCCCGTCGCGAGCCCAGCCCGCACTGCGCCAGGTACCGGTTGAGCCGGACAGGATTCACGGGATTATCTGTATCAGCGCCGTCCATGTTCCCGCCTGAAAAATGTCTGGAATCACCGTGCACACGCCCTGCGAATATGCCCGGCCAGGTCCGACACGCCTGCGACCGGGCGCACAGGCACGCCCGCTTCGCGGGCAATCCGTTTCACCGAGTACCCGTCAAGGGTGTACCCCCGGTAGTTGAGCGCGACATCCGGAAGATACACCATCGACGGTTTCCGGGGATGCCGGCGGATTGCTTTGATCATGTCTTTGCCCGACAGAAGTCCCGCGACCGTGACGGTGTCGCCCAGGAAGCCGTTGCGCACGGCAACGGTGTCAAGCGACACGCGCGGCAACCGGCGGTTAAGCCCGGATGCTATGCGCGCGACAAAGGGATATGCCGATACCGAGGTCAGCACCAGCGACAGTGTATCCTGCCGGCCGGGTGCCTTGCGGCCGGGGAATTTCACCGTTCGCTTGACCTCCCGCCATTCGCGAAGGAGTTTCCTGATAAGCCCCACCCCGTTTTCGATTTGGGGATAATCGCGATAGTGCGCATGGGACGGGATACGCTGCCCGGCGAGCAGGTACAGCTCGTCCGATGCATACACCCTGCCCGCGCCGTTGAGCTGTCTGTCGCGCTGGCGCAGGCGGGCAACATCGGCAATGATCCGCCGCGCATCGTTTTCGGAGACAGCCCGCAGACGGTCCCGCCGGTGACGCGTGATGCCCACGGGCACGACCGCGACCGACAGAAGTGACCGGCCCAGCCGGCACAGGTCGGTGATTGTCCGGCGAAGCACGGCGCGGTCGTTGATGCCGGGACACACCACAATCTGCGCGTGGAACCGGATGCCGCGTCGTTTGAGATACCTGAGCTGTTCGAGGATCGCGCCGGCGCGGCGGTTGCGAAGCATCCGGATCCGGACAGCCGGGTCTGTCGCGTGCACCGAGATATACAGCGGGGACAGGCCCAGGCGGACTATGGTACGCAGGTCATCCTGGCCGCCGCCGCAGAGCGTTATGTAGTTGCCGTTCAGAAATGAATGCCTGAAATCCTCATCCTTGACATACAGGCTCGAACGCAGCCCCGGCGGAAGCTGATCGACAAAGCAGAAAATGCACCGGTTGCGGCAGCGGGAAACCGGTGTCGCGGCAAGGGTCACCCCGAGTGTTCTGGAAGGAGTGCGGCAGACGCGGAGCAGGCGTTCCTTCTGCCTGCGCCGCACCCTGATATCGAACGCATCGGATGCGGTCAGGAATGCGAAATCCAGCTCATGATCGACCCGGCAATCATCCACGCTCAGTATACGGTCACCACGGCGAATGCCGGCCCGGTATGCGCAGCTTCCAGCATGCACCGCTACCACGCGAATGCCGGGCCCGCCGCGGGCGCGACCGGCGTTCCGATGCGCGGCACCGCACGATGGGCAGCTGGTCACTGACGATTCCCTCATGGCTGGTGACCCGCGAAATCGGGACAGCAGGGGATCAAAAAAGGCCGGCTCAAAGCTCCCGCGGAACCCTGAGCCGGCCCTGATTCCCAGTCTTTGCTGAATCTACATGAACAGGTCTTTGATCTTGGACCAGTTCGTCTTGCGCACGGGCTGGATAATCTTTGCCTTGGCAACACCCTTGTTGTCCTGCCCGGTTTGCTCGGTCGACACCTGTTTCTTTTCCGATGACTCGGACGAGCTGTTGGTAGAATTGTCAGCCGCGAAAGATAGTGCGGCCGCCAGAACAACAGCAAGAAACAGTTTGGAAATGGTATTCATATATTCGATTGTATCCGAGATCTGAGTACCCGTCCGTAGGTAATATAACGAAAGATCTCGCGAATGGCAAAAAAAAACTGCGCTTTCTCACCATTTATTAAATAATTCGATCAAGGCGCTTGAATATTGGAACAGCCTGGATTGTCGAAAATGAACAAAAAAACCTCAAGCTTCACGCCACTTAAACCACGTAACCTTCATTATAACAGCAAGATAAATAGAATGTTTGCCCAAAAAGGCCTCATGGCGGGCTGACGAAATTACTCGCCGTGTGCCGGCCCCATGGATTTTTGCAGCAATCTGCTGCAAGGATGTTGAAAGATTCGGCAGGCCCTGTGCAGCTATTAAAAGATTATGTCAGGTGGGCGGCAAAGGGCCTTGGCCAGGCAGGATTATCATGAGGCAAGGGTGGGGCCTGAGACGGTTTCGGATTCTGAGCACGGCTTGGATTCGCGAATCGCGACAATTCTGTCGAGCTCTATCTCCTTGAAAAACCCCCGAAGGCGATCGTCGCTGATACGAAGCTCGAACCGGCAACCCGCGGTTTGGAGTTCTTTATTGATGCGAACTATCGGCGAGACGATGCGCGAGTCGACAAAGCTGCACCCTTGCAGGTCCAGGTAGACAAGCCGCGCCCCGGTACCGGTTACTTTCCCGGTTATCTCCCCGAGTTCCTGCATGTCGGTGTCGGCCGCCAGCACGCCGGTCGCGAGCACGCCGATTGACCCGTCGCTGCGAACTACGTACTTCAGTGTGATAGGAACCCCCCCTAGCCCAGGTGCTCGATAAGCGTCCGTTTCACTTCGCTGAACCGAGGCGGTTTCTTGATAATCCCGGCAACCCCTTCGGCATCGAGAACATCCCGGTCAAACTCCCCCTCCCAGCTTGTTACGAAAAAAACCTTTGACCATGGATGGCGCGACCGGATTTCCCGTGCCACGCCGCGCGCGCTTGCATTCCGTAAACTCAGGGCAACAAACGCGACATCAATGCAGGGCCTTTCGCGGATATCACCCAGGCTCTCGCGAGACCCTTCGCTCACAAGCACGTCGCATCCAAGCCGGCACAACGTTGCCCGAAGCGACTGTGCGGTCGACGCATCGTCTTCAATTATACACGCACTGAACATAGCGGGTCAAGAAGGTCAGGGAAATTTGTATTATAGTGAAGCGATCCGCGTGCCATAATTGAGCATTCCTAATAATGCTCCAAAAGACAGGGAGTTACAGGTGAGACGATGCATAATCATGCGCGAGACGGGATGATAACAATGGTGGTCAAACGCCGAATCTGACCCGAAATCGCCCGACACAGGCACTCCTGTATTCAGGCAGATGCATATTCGCTCATCCACCTGATTCGCGTTGCCAGGCCTAAGCGGGGTAATTATTTTGCATTCAGTTTCCCACAGCAAGGACTACCCGTGTCGCTTCTTATGATACTCCTGGTCGCATTGGGCGCGCTTGCGGCCGTTTCCGTCATTCTGGGCATCATCAATTGGGTCCAGCTTTCATCGTCTTCATCCAGGGTGGCCTATCTGGAAGCCGAAATAGACAAGAAAACCCGGGAGTTTGATGCGATCAAAAGGGACCGTCCGGGCACGATGGATGCCCGGTCCCCTCAGGTTTTTCAGCCGATGCCCGGCGATGTGGTGGACAGCGTTGCGGACAGTTCACACGCCGGCTCCGGCGACGAGATTGAGATTGTGCGCAACGTACGCTCGGGTGTTGACATGCCGGATAGCTCGCATCTGTCGCGGGAAACTACCACGCTGTCACGCGAGCAGCTCGCGCGTTACCGGGCCGAGCACGGCGAAGAACAGCAGACCCAGGATGCCGCCGCGCAGCAAGGCCCCTGGGGAGCGCCGTCCGGCCCTATGCCGCCAAGCCCGTTTGGCGGCGGCCCCCCGCCTCATCAGGCCCAGCCGCCCGGGGCTGCCTCACCCGAAGCTACCCCGTGGGACATGAGGATTCCCTCGTTGGATACAGGTGACAGCGCCGGAGGCCCTCCCGGCGGCGATGTGCTTGAGGTCGTGAGCGAGCGCGGACGCGCCGAAGTGCAGCCGCCGCCGAGTGTCACCATTCCGCTCTACTCCGAGGCATACCGCGATGCCGATTTCAATACGGCATGGCAGTCGCTGATGCAGGCGCTCAATACTCTGCAGCAGCCCTGTATCATGCTCGATCTCAACGGCATAATGCATCTCTACGACAACGAGATCACGTATCTCGAGCAGTTCGCGCAGGCGGCCGCCGGCTACGGCGCGACCCTCATGCTGGTCAACGTGCGTGTGGATGTCGCCACCATACTCCAGGCCAATCCGAACCTCGCCCCGCTTATCCAGGCGTGACACGCGACAACGGCATTGTTCTCGGCATCGAAACGTCGTGCGACGAGACCTCGGTGGCACTTGTCCGCGATAACGACATTATCGCCAACGCGGTATTTACCCAGGAACAGCATTCCCTGTTCGGCGGCGTGGTGCCCGAGATTGCATCGCGCGAGCATATCAAGAAGATCGCCCCGCTCTGCCGCGGCGTGCTCGACCGGACCGCCACCGCCCCCCGGGATCTCTCCCTGATAGCTGTCACCGACAGTCCCGGGCTGGCCGGCGCGCTCCTGGTTGGAATCAGCTATGCGCTGGGCGTGCACTGTTCCTGGGGCGTCCCGGTCATCGGGGTAAACCACCTTGAAGGTCATATCGTGTCGGTCACCCTTGAAAACCCCGCGCTGCAGTTTCCGTTTGTAGCGCTGGTCGTGTCCGGCGGGCATACCGCGCTGTATCATGTAGCCGGATACGGTGACTACCGCTGTCTCGGACGGACCATCGATGATGCCGCCGGGGAGGCATTTGACAAAGTGGGCAAGCTGCTCGGGTTCGGCTATCCCGCCGGACGGGCTATCGAGCAGGAGGCGGCCGCGTGCGTTTCCGCGGACCGTATCGGGTTTCCGGTGGCGCGTCTTGACACGAGGAATTCCGATTTCAGTTTCAGCGGGCTCAAGACCGCCGTTATGAACCTGGTCCGACAGCAACAGGCGGACGGCGCGGAATTGGACAAGCCCCTCCTGGCCAAGTCTGTCCAGGAGGCCATCGTCGACACCCTCGCCACCAAGGCGCTCCGCG
>WJMI01000186.1 GCA_014728015.1 Chitinivibrionales bacterium
ACCGGCGCTTCGTACGCCGGTCTCAACTACTTCGAGGACACGGGAGACGTCGGCGATTACTGGTCCTACTATCCGCCGTACGGCAACCGGACATTCACGTCGCCGGGCTGCCCGGCGACGATCTGGCTCGAGGAAAACGGTCCGCTGAGCGCGACAATTGCGGCCAGGATTGTCATGGATCTGCCGGTGGCCGCCTTTCGGGCCGACCGGGGCATTGTCGGCGAAGACCGCCGCATGGACGAAACCCGTCCGGTGACGATCGTCACACTCGTGAGCCTGAAGAAGGGAGCGGATCGGGTCGAAATCGACACGACAATCGAGAATACCGTCGAGGATCACCGGTTGCGGGTCGTGTTTCCCACGCATATCGATGCGTCGGAAGCGTGCGCTGCGGGGCATTTCACGGTAGACCGCCGGCCGATTCATCCCGGCGAAGCTGGCCCCGGAGAATACGCGCCGGAGATGCAGACCCTGCCGCAACAGACATTCGTGGATGTCTCCGACGGGAAACGCGGCCTCGCCGTTGTCAATAACTGCCTGACCGAATACCAGGTCAAGGATGCGCCGGATCGCAGCATTGCGTTGACCCTTGTGCGCAGCGTTCGCAACCGGATATGCACCGAATGGCGAACCCCCAATGCTTACCCGAATCAGAAGGGCGGGCAGGTACTTCGCACCATGCGTTTCACCTACGCAATCGTGCCGCACGCGGGCGACTGGGCGGCGGGAGATGTCTATCGCCACGCCGATGAGATCAATGTCCCTGTGCGCGCGGTTCAGACCGGGCGCCACAATCAGGGGACGCTGCCTCTGCGTCATTCTTTTCTCAGAGTCGAGCCGTCGAATTGCATTGTCTCGGCATTCAAGCGCGCCGAGGATCGGGACACATGGGTACTTCGCGTGTTTAATCCCACACGCGATATCCTTGACGGGGATATTCAATTCGGTGTGGCCCTTGAGAAAGCGTGGCGCACCAACCTGAACGAAGAGCGCGAATCGGAAGTGCCGATTGACGGGAAAAATCGCGTGCGGGTGACCGTTGCCTCAAACCGTATTGTGACTCTCGAAATTCAAGTGTGACTGACAGGAGAATGCTCATTTTAAGGCTAAAGGAACTTCCTATCCAATACACGACTGGTGGGATTTGATGATAGAATTGTGCGAAACTAACAAGCCGGAAAGGCATGCAGAAATAACAAAAAGCCCTTAATTTGCAGAAATGCAGGAGGAAATCATGAAGAGATATGTTCTTGTTACGGTCCTTGCCGCTGTGTGCGTCTGTCCTGTTTCATTTGCCGATGTTGAGATCGCTGTGGGCGACGATATTCAGGCAAAGGTCGATGCCAATCCCGCCGGAACGACATATCTCATCAAGACCGGTATACATCGGCTTCAGAGTGTGAAGCCAAAGACCGGCGATACCTTTATTGGAGAAGACGACGCAATCCTGAATGGCGCCAGAGACCTCAAGAACTGGGCCCAAGAGGGCAATCGCTGGGTGCACACCCATACCAGCACGATAAGCAATGTCCACGGCGACTGTCTTCCGACTGACTCGATGTGCGGCTATGCGGAGGATCTATACCGCGACGGAAAGTTCGTGCAGCAGGCGACTAACATCGGAGATGTAGGCAAACCACCGACCAATCAGTGGCTTACTACACCTTCGATGTGGTACTTTGATATGGCCAACGGCAAGGTCTACATCGGAGAAGATCCTTCGGGCCACGAATGGGAGATCAGCGAGAAGCCCAGGGCTATTGCCGGTTCGGCCGACAATGTCACTATCAGGAACCTGACAGTCCTTCGATATGCAAGCGAAGCCCAGTCGGGCGCGGTCGAGAGTTCTGAAGGTGGCGGCAAGGCGAATAACTGGCTTATTGAGAATTGCGAAGTCGCGTGGTGCCACGGAGCGGGGATTCGTCTCGAAGGAAACAACCACACAATACGCCAGTGCTACATCCACCACATGGGACAGCTGGGTGTGACGATTGTAACGAGCACCGGATCGGTGTTCGAGCGGAACGAATTGTATTACAATGGTGTGCAGGATTTCAACCTGGGCTGGGAGCGCGGCGCCACGAAATTCGTGAAAACCGACGGGCTTGTTCTTCGCAACAACTATTCGCATCACAATATCGGTGACGGTCTCTGGACGGACATCGAGAATGACAACGTGGTATTCGCCGGTAATGTCCTGGTCGACAACTATCGCATGGGCCTTATTCATGAGATCGGTTTTGCCGCGGACATCTACTGCAATGAGATACGGAGGAACGGCAAGAGCGGCTACGGCAGGAACTCCTGGATGTACGATGCCAACCTCCTTGTTTCCGCGTCACAGGATGTTACCGTGCACCACAACGTCGTCGAGGTCCACAAGGACTATGGGCAGGCCATCACCATCGTGCAGCAGGACAGGGGAGACGACCACTACACCAAGCGCATTCACGTGCACCACAATGATATTATCTGGCAGCCTGATGGCGAGAACGACGAAGGGAACTTCGGCGCGGACGCCGACTTTGACCCGGAGCCCTTCTGGGCCGCCGGGAATCTTCTGTTCGACCATGATCATCTTCATGCGGCGGAACTGGACAGGGCATACTTCCGGTTTTCGCCGGTCGGCAGGACAGAGAAGTACAGTTCGAACGTTTCATGGGAGGATTTTCAGGCCTTAGGGCAGGAGACACATGGGACATTCGACGATGATCTGAGCGGTACAGAGGTGCCGGCTGACTGGTGGTCGAGCGAATGGCAGGATTCGTGCAGCTACCACATGGCAAATGTCCCCGAGTCGGGAAAGGTCGGCCCTGGCACGCAAACCGGTATCCGGAGCTTCTATAACAGGACAGGAGCGCTCACGCCGAGATTGCGGACTGTGTTCGACAGTGGACGAAGGGTGCTTATCGTCCTGCGTTCCGGGAGAGCAACCGGGACAATCGGTGTCAGGATGCTCGACGTATCCGGTCGTCTTGTCAGGAGCGCCGAATCCGCAGACGGAAGGCTCGAGATTTCTCTGGACGATCTCGCCAATGGCCTGTACGTTGCCAGAGCCAGAGCGGGTGACGAGCGCTTGGTCAGCTTAATAGTGATGACAAGATAGCACGACCGCTCCGGACGCCTTCTTCGCATGGTGATATAGCTTATTCGGGTAACCAGCCATAGTAAAGTAAGGGTGGTCATCCATATTTTATTTTGACAAGAAGACAACTTTTTTTGGCTCGCAAGCAGGCGCTTTCCTTCAGGAGAACAGGATGCAAATGATTAGTCGGAATTTGGCATTAATAATAGCGCTGTGTTGGGCCGGAAGTTATGCGGCTAATCAGGCGGTCACCATAGATGTCTTTGAAAATATTCAGATCGGCGGTGCATGCCTGCGAGAAGACGACATTCGCCACGCACGCCACCAGAATGGGAGTGAGCCAGCAAGATCTCATTTTGGTGTGTTCCCATCTAACGATACGGCTCTCAGGCAAAGACGGGGCGCGCGCCAGCGCGGGGACCCGTCTTTGTCATCGGGCAGCCGTTTGTTATAATTGCACTCGCGGCTCCTACGCGAAGCTTATTTCCAGCTCTTTGCCCAGGACCTGGCTTATGCGTTCCAAGGTTTTTATGGTGGGATTACATTTGCGGGGGTTTTCAAGTTTCTGGTAGGCCTGATATGATATTCCCAATTTGCGTGCAATCTCAACCTGAGAGCGCTGCTTGCGAAGTTTCCTGAGCGAATAGGCGATCTCAATGTGCGGTGCAACCGAAATAGGATGAAAAGCCTTGCCGTGCCGAACCTTTGGCTCCGGGAGACTGAAACCACGCTCGAAATCGGATTCAAGGCAGGCATTCAGAGCCTCAGCCGCATGAGCCAGTGCCTCGGCCTTTGTATCACCGAAAGTGTTCACATTCGCTAGATCAGGAAAGGAAACGAGGTATGCGCCATCAGCTTTCTTGATTTTTGCGTAATATTCCATACTCTACTTCCTTTTGATTCCGGTCTGTTTCATAATCGCGCTGACAAGCCCCTTGGGC
>WJMI01000187.1 GCA_014728015.1 Chitinivibrionales bacterium
GATGCGCTGGAGAAGACTACGCGGCTATCAGTTGGTCTTCAGGGTAATGCAGGGAGAGAAATTTGAAGATGGAGTTTTGAAGAAAGCGGCCTGAATCACTGTCGGGATACAACATCCATACACAACATTTGACATTTGCTCCTTCCGACAACCCAAGGAGATAATGTGAAGCGATTATCCTTTTCAGTCCTTTTCGTATTAGTCTGTGCGATCGTCTCTGTCGCCGGCAAACCCAAAGTCGCGGTGATTGGCCCGGCGTTGCTTTTACCCCCGGCGCCGCCACTCGTGCTGATAGCGCCGGGGATATCGGTGATCCCTGAATTTGATCACGAGGTCTTTGTCGTTTCGGGCCTCTACTGGACTTTTTTCGACGGCGACTGGTACAAAAGGAAAGGCCCGAAGGCAAAATGGATAAAGGTGAAGCTCAAGCATGTGCCGCCTGGACTGGTCAAGATCCCGCGCGGCAAGTATCTCAAATTCGCTCCGGGCAAGCCGCTGAAACCCAAGCCGCACAAGCCGGGACCGGCCAAGGCCAAACATCATAAGGGCAAGCCTGGAAGCCGACACAGGGGACCCAAGGGCGGCAAGCGGAAATAAGAAAGGAGGCAGGGAGGGATAAATCCGATGGGGCATATTCTAGGAATCCCCGAAGACTTTGATCCGGCACACAGTCTTTGTATTGTGGTGCTGCTCGCGGGGTGCACGGTATCCGCTGCCACATACCATGTCGACTGCAATTCGGGCTCTGATCAAAATTCCGGGACCTCACCGGACGAGGCGTGGTCGACGCTGGCCCCTGTCAAAGCGCAGGCGCTCCAACCGGGAGATACGGTGAGATGCAAACGCGGATGCACATGGGATGGGGGGTTGTCGTTTTCATCGCGGTCGGGTGAGGATGGCAGCCCGATCGTATTGACATCATACGGCAGTGGCGACCTGCCGGTCCTCCGCAATCCCGGCGAGAACCACATCCTGGATTTTGTGGACTCAGACTGGTGGGAAATTGACCGCATCGCGGTCAGAGACTGTCAGGAGGGCGGTGTGACAATCCGTGATGGCTCGGACAACGTGACCCTTCGCAATCTGGATATATCAGGCACCGGGTTCGGGGCCTGGGTGGAGGGCAAGGGCAATACCGTTCTCAGTTGCGATATCCACCAGCTCCATATTGTCAATAATACTCCCGGCGGCGATGACGATTACGGCGCCGTGGCCATTGTCCTGAGCGAGGCTTCGGGCATTGAAGTCGCGCACAATACCATGGAGAACTGCAAGGACGTTTCGTATGATTACGGTCATGACGGCGGCGCGGTGGAGACATGGCGTTCTGTTTCCAATGCGCGCATCCATCACAATGTCGCCACGGGATGCGAAGGCTTTTTTGAAGCGGGCGGCGTGACCGGCGACACTGTCAGGAATCTTTTATTCTCGTATAACGTGAGCATCGAAAACGGCGTGTTCATGGTGTGTCATACCGGGGGCACCAGCAATTTCGGCGTCGCATTCGACAGCATTCGCCTCGAAAACAACACCGTGGTTCAGGGCAGCGAAATATACTGCTCCATCATTTTCCACGACGTCGATCCGCCCGATCCGTCGGTGTTCGCGCTGCACAACAATATTTTCCACGTGCACGACTTTGTGGCAGTCGTGAACTCATCGGTGTTAACCCACACGCACAACCTGTACCACGAAACCGGCGAGACCACCGATGCCGGGCTCCCGCTCGGCGCCGGCGAGAAGACCGGCGATCCGCTTTTCATTGACCCGGCCCAAAGCGACTACCGTCTCCAGGAGAACAGCCCCGCCGTGGATGCGGGTATGGATCTCGGCCACACGGCCGACATCGATGGGCATGCTGTTCCACAAGGGGATGCGCCGGACATGGGCGCATTTGAATACGGGAGCACGGTCGCGCGGCAGGCATCGATACGCGGCCACTCGCGGGCCAAGCTTGTCGTACGAAGCAGCGGCTCAACGCCTTGCCTCGTGTTCGATGCCGGCGATCCTGCAAGGCTCGAAGCCTGTGTTGTGACCCTTTCGGGGCAAACGGTGATGCGTACGAAACAAAGAGCATGCACGTCAAGACATCTCACAATGCGACTCCCGGCCGCGCTCGCACCGGGCGCCTATATCTGCAGAATCTCGGGAACGGGGTTGAAGGAAACGCGTAGGATCGTATTTTTCCGATAAGCTTCACGTGCCGCCAATCCCTTGTCTCATAAACCGGGAAGTCTTGCCAATGACAAATCGTTTTCAAGCCTGCCCATTCGTTATCCTTACCGTCCTGATTATTCACTCGTTCCTTGCCGTGGCTCTTGCTGATGCAGATCCGGGCAAAGCACATGTTATCATCGAAAGCCCATCCCGCGTATTCGGCGGCAGGCGCGTGCGGGTGTCGGTTGACGATCGCACGCGACGGGCACGGCTGCGTAAGGGCGAGATGGCCCTTGATCTTCCGCCCGCCCGGTATGCGATGTACCTGAAGGGCTCCGCGGTACGTCAGGCCACGCTGGAGCTTGACGCGGGAACCAGCCTGATTGTCTCGCTTCGCTCACGTGTACCGGGGAATCGTTCCGCCCGACTGGTCGTGGTGCAACCGCAGAGCGTTTTCCACGACCGGGCGATACCCGTATCGTTCGGCAAGCGGAAACGTCGCGCGCGGCTCGGCCGTGATTCAATCACCGTGCTCATTCAACCCGGCATCTATGCGATGCGTTCGGCAGGTGGATCCAAGGACATGGCCACGCTGGATGCCGTGCCCGGAGGCGTGTATTACTTCGTGGACCACGGCGATCCGGAGTCGCACAGGATACTCGGAGACAAGCTCTACGCCGACGGCAATCTTACCGGCGCGTTCGCGCATTATCGTGCAGCGGTCAACCGGGACACCACAGCGACCGAGCTGTACAGCAGGTATGCCGAGCTTGCTATCAGGACAAACAAGACACGGGATACCGAGCGGGCGCTCACCCTGATCGTCGGCGCTGGGCTGGCTGATGCGGTTACCTATCGCCGGCTGGGTGATTTGCGCCTGACAAAGAAACGGTACACAGATGCGACGCGATATTACGAGAAGGCGCTCGCGGAGGATCCCAACAACCCCGCGGCGTTGAGCGGCCTGGGAGCGGCCAGGCTGAAGACCGGGGATGCGGCAGGCGCGGTGAAAGCATGCGCGGCTGCCGTGGATCTGCAGCCCGATACGGCCCGGCACTACCAGGCGCTGGGAGATGCCTATCTGGCGGCCGGCGACAGCGCAAAAGCCATGGCCGCATACAGCACCTTTTTCGCCAGGGGCGGTGAAAGCAGCGCCGCCGCGTATGTACTGGGCTCGTGGGAATACGAACGCCGCCGGTTCAAGGATGCCGCGAAGCATCTGGAGCTTGTCAAGGGGAGGCGCGCGCAGGCATTCGACTATCTGCACATGCGCGGAGAGTCGCTGTATCGCCTCGGCGCTCACCGGGAAGCGTTTCCCGTACTGCGATTGGCGGCGAACAAGTACCCCCGCGCCCGGGGGTGGCCCGAGGTGGTCGAACTGCTTATCAAGTCGTACGTTGCACTCGAGGATGAGCGGCGGGCGAAGTACTGGGTCAAGAAGTACGCAGCGCGCAGCCGCCGAAAGAGTCCTGATGTCGCTTACTACCAGGCATATCTTCAGGAGCGCACTTCACCTGCTACGGCCCGGGCCCTCTACCAGAAAAACATACGGGCCTATCCCCGCGATCACCGCAACTACCTGCGGCTGGGTCTCCTGGAATCCAGGAACAGAAAGACGCTTTCGGCATCGGTCGCCCACTTGAAGAAGGCCGTGTCGCTTGCCGATACCATTCCCGAGGCATGGCTCGAGATTGCCAATGCATACCGGCGGTTGAAACGCCCTGACGACGAGCTTGCGGCGCTCCGCGTGTTTGTTGCATCCGAACCCCAGCATCCCGAGGCCAACGCGCGGATGGGCGGGCTGATGATGCGTAAAGGCAAGACCGGGGAGGCAGTGCGCACGCTGGAAAAGGCCAGTGAGGCGGGATCCCGCGATCCGAAGATCCTCCTGGCGCTCGCACAGGGCTATGTCCGGTCGGGCAGGCATCGCGAGGCTGTCACGACACTCGAGAAGGCGAAAGGCCTCGCGCCCAATGACGTGACCATCCGGCGGGAGCTGGCCGAACTGTACAGCCGCACGGGAGATCGCAACAAGGCTATCGACGAGTACAGAGAAGTGATCGGTCTGCGGCGGGACAACGAGACCCTGTTCCGCTTTGCGCGGCTTCTCTACCAAACGGAGCGGTACTCCGAGGCGGAAAACGCGATCGAAGACATCAGGGCCACCGACCCGACCGACCTCGATGCGCTCATGCTTTTGGGCAGAATCCTCCGGGCGCAGGGACGGCACGACGAGGCCATTGAAGTGTACAAGGAAATCGCGATGATCGACCCGTCCAACAGCGATGCCCTTCGCGCCCGCGCCGACGCCCATCTTGAGTCAAACCAGATCAACTGGGCCAAGACGTTCTACCAGCGCGCGCTCAGAAACGATTCCCGGAACGCGCTGGCGGCGCTCGGTCTGGCGCGAGTGGCCAAGATGCGCGGAGATAACGTGACCTACCTCAGGCACCTGAATCGGGCGCGGCGGATGGATTCCAGGAATCCGGAGATCAAACGCGAGTACGAGGCCAGCAGGTAAGCCGTGCGGGAGAGGAAGCCCGCGTCCGGGCGAAGCGGGGGGAGACCAAAGACTTCGCGGCCGGACACGGGTTCCTCATCGCTTGCGGGCAGGGAAGTCTTGCTCAGTGCAAAACGACTCCCTGCACATGCCGCGAACCGTCTCGGACAGCGAGCTCGACAAGGTACATGCCCGGAACGAACAGATCTTTTCTCACCATAAGGTCGCTCTTCCCCGAGCCCTCGCGCCTGAATGCGGTTCGCCCGTTCGACCGAACGATACGGATCGTATATCCCCCTTTGATATTCACCCTTATACGAACGGCCACACCTTTCACGCTGACAGCAAGGTTTGCGGACGGCGTCGCCGGCGAGACGGCAAGCCTGCCGTAGACCGGCTCCGGCTTCTCGCCGTACTGCACGAGTACCATGACGCCGGGCCATTCCACCTCCATACCATGATGGCTTCCCGAGGTCCCCGGGATTTCCAGACGGTTCTTCCCTTCCTGCAGACATCCGGGATCAAATTCGGGCTCTTGCGTCGTGTACCGGTAGTTCCCGCATTCGCCTCCACAGCCTATGCTCGTGCCGTTGATCTTCACATCGGAGCAATAACAGCTTGCCCATGCGGCCCAGCATGCCTTGCCTCGGATTGCGGTAGCTGGATTCCCGCTCACATCGAAGTCGTTCCCCTTGGTGCCTTTCCTGGTCACCCAGAGCGCCGGCACATTGTACGGCTCGCAAAGCTCGACCGAGAAGTCACCCCGATCGAACGTCAGCCCCGTGACAGCCTCGGTCATGTACACAAGCTCGGTATTGTCGACAATCCGGGCGCAGAGCTTCATGGGCTCGGTCTGATCCGGTATCCACTCGGTGTTCCAGGTCACGCCGAAAGGGAATGACGACGCACTCCGGATGTGGTGTACGATGTTAGCGTGAAAGAAGTGATAGTGCCACTGCGTATAGATACCATCGCCTTCGTAATTCAGGCCTTTGCCGTAATAGAGGTAGTCAACCTGCTTGACATCACCTTCCGTCTCAACCTGAATATCCACGGACGTGCCCATGGTTCCGTTTGTCGCGGGTGACGTTATCCGGCCGGTCGGATGGTCAACCGTTTCCGGGTCGTAGTACACTCTCAGATGGCATCCGTAAATCAGGTTCTGGGGCCACCAGCCGGTTGGGTCGACTTTCAGTTTGAAGCAGTTCGCGCCCTGCACGAGATGTTCGAGCGGCACTTCGACATTGGGATAGATATGGTGCTGGTATTTGTCCTTGGGTTCGGGAATGCTCTCCGGCATGGGTACCGGTATCCAGGCATTGTCATTGACCGAGACGCAAAGGCCGACTGTTCCATCGTGACATTGGATTTTCTCGATGTTCACTTCGGCCCTAATCGCGTTCGTGAGGTCCACATCGCCGGGGAAATAGATGTTCCCGCCGCCATAGTCGAGAGATCCGCCCACGCGCCATGCGCCGCCCGCATCGCCGACCGCTTCCTTGCGATGTTCTCTGAAAACGTCGCCGGGCATGGGATCGGCGTGAATGACGAGCACGAGTCCCAGAACAGCGAGCGCTGCAAGGGCTTTGAAAGGATGTGTTGAATGGGACATGCAGAACCTCCCGGTGCTTGAGTTGTTCTCTCTTACCGATTGACTACAATATTTCGTGTCAGTTGGCGCCCATCGGTTGTTGCCCTTAGAATGTATGCGCCATCTGCAAGCTTCTCTGGCCTGATGACGGCAGGTGTGTCTTCCCTCACCGTAGTGGCAAACACGATGCGCCCGTCAGGTGCGATGAGCGTCAGCGCATGCACACTTATCCCGTCGATGTTGACACGGAAGCTGCCGTCGCGCAGCGATGTCACTTCGAACCCCTTTGGCTGGTCCGCCCGGACGCTTTTTGCACGGTCTGCAACAATATCCCCGCCATATTTCACAAGTACCACAACCCCCGGCCAGTTGAATTCTATGCCGTGATGCCCATAGGGGAGTGTGCTCAGTGTATTGGCTCCCTCGTTGAGCAGGTTCACGTCGAACTCGTTTCGCGTTACCACGAGGGATTCTGTCCTGAGGAACCCGACCTTGGTGCCGTTGACCTCGTACTCGCAGTTGCTTTCGTGTTTCCACACCGCGCACACGGCCTGTGCTTTTGTGGCCACGGAAAGATCGCCCGATACATCGAACTTTTCGGTCTTGGTGCCCTTTCGTGTCACCCACTGCCCGGGCACATCGTACGGCTTGCACATTTCGATAGTGAGCCCGGGACGTGCGAGCGAGATGTTGTCAACTGCATCAGTACAGTAGATCATCCCGTCGTTTCCAACAATGCGCGCCATAATTTTCATGGGACCGGGCTGCTCCGGTATCCAGTCGTTTTCCCAGGTGACCGCAAAAGGTGAAGCTGTGGCGGTGCCGAGGTTGTTCTTCAGCCAGCCCTTTATCCAGCGGTACTGCCACTGGCGGTAGTTCCCATCGCCCTTGTAGTTGTAATCTTCGTAGAAGCCGATGAATTCCACTCGGTCTACATTCCCGGTGGCATCAGCGGCGATTTGAGGATTCAGGCCGATGGTCTCACCGGCCGCCGGCGAGACAATACTCCCCGTGGGATGCGGTTTCGCATTGTCGTAGTAGATTCGAATAAGCACCCCGTATACCAGGTTCTGCGGCCACCAGCCCGCGTTGTCGACCTTCAGTTTGAACACATTGCCCGATGTTTTGAGCTGCGAGAGCGGCACTTCCGCTTCGGGAAAGTAGTGGTGCTGGTAGTTGTATTGCTCGGCCGGGATCTCGGATGCCAGGGGCATCAGAATCCAGTCGTTGTCGTTGATGGAAATGGAGAGCCCCCGGGTCTGGTCATGGCAGAGCACCTTCTCAATGACAACTTCGGCCCTGGTGGCCCCGTCGAGATCCATGCCTGGAATGGGACGGTTTTCCCCCATGTTGTCGAGGCTGCCGCCAACGCGGCCGTGCCCACCGTCTCTGGGCCACTCTGAAATCCAGTCGGTCCCGGAGTCGCCGGGAGTGCCGTCCAGCGCGCGCGCTATCCATTTGTATTCGCGGAAAATGTCGCCGGGAGCCGGTTCCGCCCTTACGATGAACACGATACCGAGGGTTAGGATGAACGAGATCGCGAAAATGAAAACATTCCTCATGCTGTGGCCCTCCTGTCGAGTGCGTATCGGTGATACTATTGGATTACCATGATCGCCTTACGAAAGATCTTGTTCGCGCCGGTGACCGTGAGTACGTATGTGCCACCGCCGAGTTTTGCGGTTGGGACACGATAGACGCACCGATCGGTTCCCGGAATCGACCGTACCAAACGTCCGTTCAGCGCATATATACGAATTCTGCTAACCATTGGCGTGGATACAGACACCAAGAGATCGCCGTCTGTCAGCCGGTTCACGCCCATCACGCGAAACGCCCTGGCAGCCTGGAAATTTCTGGGGATCATCACGGCATCCATCGGCCCGGCGGTTGCCGCGAAATCCGCAACCTGGCGGCCGGCGGCGAGCAGACCGTCCTCCGCGCCGGTGCCGAGGAACAGATAGCCGGTGAATTCATGGTAGGGATCGCTGAGTCGTTCGTTGGGAAACCACTCGAACCCGCGCATCCACATGAGCTTGACCATGGCAAGATCGCTGATCGGCATGACACGGCCCCAGCCCTGGCCGCTGCCGCGATTGTATGAGGCCATGACCAGGAAGCCGTTGTAGTTGAGGCTGCCGGCATCGGCATCGTGGTTATGGAGGGACGGCCGCCAGTATGAACGCGGGTGAATAAGCCGATAGGTGTTGCCGCCCACCACGCTCGGAGTCCAGTCGGCCGACCCGTGAATGGCGTACCACACGTTGGCATCACCGCCGGCGCTTCCCAGATCACTGATAAGCCGGTAATAGCGATGGTAATCGATCCGAATGAAGGCCTTGTCCGGATAGATGGTCACATCCTGGATGCAGGCCAGGCCATTGTCCCAGTACATCCGGACCGTCTTGTGATCGTCGCCGTCGCGAATGATTTCCGCTGTTGTCAAAAGGCCGCGGTCGAACTCGAATGTGCGCGCCTGCGCATCGAGTGCCTCGCCCGCCACCTGGTCGGTGTTGCCCGCCGTCTTATTGATCAGCTCGGTGATGACGGTCTGGTCGGCCGTGGTGTAGTAGTGGCGGGTGCGGTATCTCGAGTAGGTGCACTTGAGCCTGCTGTTTTCGAGGACGACCTCCTTTGCATCGCCGTCATCGGAAATGGTGATCGAGCCCCAATCGGCGGATACACCCAGGGC
>WJMI01000188.1 GCA_014728015.1 Chitinivibrionales bacterium
CCCCAACACCAGGCGCCTTCGTTTTCGCAGGGATACGCGCCGCCGCCGAGTCAGCCTCGCCCGGTGCCGCCGCCACCGCCGCGCCAGCAACACGCGCAGCCTTCGCCCGACAGATACACGCCGTCGTTCGGCGCTCCTTCAGGCCCTCCTCCGGGCCAGGGACAGGGCTACGAGTACCCCCCGCAGCCCCAGACACCGCCGAACCCGCCGCAACCGCCGTCATTCAGGCCGCCCTCCCCTCCGCCCCCGCAGCAGCAGCAACAGGGCGGCAAGTCCGCGCTCGACCTTGAAATCGAACGCTACCAGAGCCAGATGTCGGGTTCGCAGCAGCAGTCCTACGGACCGTCGGCCCCGCAGCCCGGGTACGGCCCGCCCCCCCAGGCATCGCCGCAGTATCCACAGTCCCCTCCGGGTCCCTCGCAGTCACCGCCTTCTTTTGAAGTCCAGTCGCCGGGCCAGGCGGGCGGCGGATACGGGGCGCAGTCTGGCCCGGAACCGGCTTCAGCGGGCGACACCGGCGTGGGAAGGCCCACGCCGTCGTTCCAGTCGCCGTTCGGCGAGGGGCGGTCGCAGGAAAACAGCGGCGGGAGCTACTATGTGTCAAGCAACCGTCAGGGCCGTCGCCCCGGCAATGCGCCTGATGACGATGATGATGATATTCCCAGAAAAAAAGGTTTCTTCGGCAAGCTGTTCGGCCGTTAGGGAACAAACATGGAACGTGATACGAGACGTGTTTCTCCAAGGTTCCGCGTTGCCGTCCGGCCAGTGGTCGGTGGAGCGTCGTGATGGAACATGATGTCATTCTGAGTCGCGAAGATGCCCGGCGGCTGAACGTGGTCCTCACCAGGCTTGTCGACAAGGCGCGTATCGACTGTGTCCTGCTCATCAACAAGTCGGGGCGCCTGATCACCAGCCAGAGTGAAACCAGCGACTTTGATCGCACCGCGCTCGCCGCGCTGATCGCCGGCGCGTTCGCTTCCACCACCGCGGTGGCAAACATGATCGGCGAGAATGAATTCACCGCACTGTATCATCAGGGAAAAAAGAGAAATACCCACATCTGCCTGGTCGACGACAGCACCATACTCACGGTGCTGTTCGACAAGCGCACAACGCTTGACAAGGTCCGTCATTTCATCAAGGAATACAATCCCGACCTTCGCAAGGCGCTCAAGAAATTCTACGGAAACGTGCAGTCGGATCCCAACGTCAATATCGACATCGGCGAGGCGGCCCGTACGGTCCGCTGACCGCGCTTTCTTCAGGCCCCGCCCCGTCCCCGGCAACCGCGGATGCCGCTACCAGAACAGTCTCACGATATAGGCGAGAATAAGCGCGAGCAGGAGCGCCCCGCCGGCAAGCGCTTTCCACGAACGCCACCATTTCCGGGCGCCGCCTCCCCCGCCGAATTCCTTCTCGACCATGTCATCGTAATCGATATCGTCCCCGAGATCGATACCATCGAGGTAGGTACGGTCCGACCAGCCGGTACGTTCATCCGAGCCGCAATAGGGACACGCGCGCGCGGTGCTGCGTATCTCAGCACCGCAGTGAGGACACGGCACGGTTTCCGTTTCTTTGCGGGCCATTCGACTGCTCCGTGGTTTCTGAGTCCCGCGCCCAAAACTGAAATATACGTATTCAATGAGCCTTGAAAATGTATTTTGTGAAGGCGTAACCCCGTACCTTCATCAAAGCGTGGCGGCAACGTGTCTACGACACTGCTCGTATACGGTATCATCGTGCTTGCGGTCGGGCCGCTGGCGGCGGGCCTGATCGCTATTGCGGTCGGCGGGCGGGTACGGCCCGAACGCCAGCCCTGCCCCGCGCTTCTGTTCCACTCTGTTCCCCAAACCGGCGTGCAAGGCCTATCATACACCACCGCGGCCACCTGCCGCGGCCTGCTGGAGTATCTTCATGCGCATGAGTACACCACGCTGACGGTCGACCAGGCCTGTGACGGCGGCGCCCGGGATGCACGGCGGCCAATCGTGCTTACCTTCGACGATGCATTCGAGGATTTCTGCGCGAATGTGCTTCCGGTGCTCGAGCGGCTCAACATGCGAGTCACGCTTTTTCCTATAGTAAACTATATCGGCCGTTCCTCCACGTGGGACATCTACAAGCCCCTCGACCATCTCTCCGCAGCGAAGCTTCGCGAAATCGCCGGCAAGGGCCACGAAATCGGGAGCCATACGCTGTCACATCCCGACCTGCTCTTCCTTTCCCGCGAGGATGTCCGGCACGAGCTGCATGATTCGCGGCAGGCGCTCGAGGATATCGTCGGCAAGCCGATCCGAAGCCTGTCATTTCCGTATGGACGCTGGAACGGGCGCATCTGGCAACAGGCTCAGGAGTGTGGGTATGTCAACGCTACCGTGTATGGCAACCACATTCCCGACAGCGGCCGTCTATTGCATGTCGAAGGGACATATTCTTTTGACACGCTCTCCGATCTCGTGGAGAAAGTGGAGCGGCGGCGGCCGCTCTCCAACGTGTTCGCCCGAAGTCGTATTATGCCGCATTTCGCGAAGGGTTCTCCTGTCTGGCTGTTCCGGAAGAACTACCATATTTTGCGCGGCGGACAATAGCCGGATGGCATTTTGTCCGTAGTTATTCGAAGAATACTCCTGAAGTATTATATTCTGCTTATCATTTTACCTGTGATGCAGGCCGCATGTTCGCGGCTGTCCCAAGGAGAAGCGCATGGCCCACGAGATGCTACCATTCGATCAGATTAAGGCAATTTGCGAAAAGCGCGCCGATACTATCGTAAAGGAGACCTCCGGCGGCAGGATGCTTTTCACGGCATACGGCGCCCGGCTGCTCGGGATGTGGCCCCTGGCGGATGGCCCTAACCCGTTGTGGGTGTCAAAGGGGATCGAGGCGAGCATGGCGAGCGGTCAGTGGATGACCGGCGGGGAGCGCCTGTGGATCGCGCCGGAACGCAGTTTTTTCTACGAGAACCCGCGCGATTTCGAGGGCTTTCACGTTCCGGCGGGTATCGATCCCGGAGAATACGCTACCACCGGAGAACTGACATTCGAGAATTCGTTCGCGCTTCTGGACTACAGCACGAACATGGCTTTCGAAGGAACGGTCGCGCGCAGGAAGTTTGAGGTCATCGACGACCCGTTCGATTCGTCGCTTCCCTGTGCCGCGGTTCGCATCAGCGATTCGGTTTCAGTGCCTTCAGACTCCATGGCGATGTGCGCCTGGTCCCTCGCGCAGATCTACACGTGCGGTCCCGAGGCCCCGGGCACGGTGTTCTTCCCGGTGAAATCCGGCGCCGGGATACTGAGTTATTTCAACCCCATCCCGGCCAGCCGCGCGGAAGCCCTTGAAGGGTATGCGCGGTTCAAAATCGATGCCAACGATATCTACAAGCTGGCCCTTCGGCCGGAAGACATGGTATTCGACAACCCGGTCAAAGCGGTCTACCTGTCCCCTGCGCCGGGCAGCGACCGGTGGATGTGCCTTATCAAGCGATGCAACGATATGCCGCGTTCGCAGAGCGACTGCGTGGATATCGCGCGGGACAACCCCGACGGTCCCCTGGGCGCCACCCAGGCATACAATAACGGACCGGGCATGCCGGTTGCCGGCGACGAGTTCCATGCGTTCGGCGAGATGGAGCTTCAGTTGAACAAGGGTGTTGTGTCCGACGGCAGGACGGTCAGCTCCGCCACGCACGAGCTCCTGGCATACACGGGAGAACAAAACCAACTGCTCGAGCTTGCGCAAACCGCGCTTGGTATTGCATCCGCTCCACGCCTCTACGAATAGCGCGGGCCAATGCGTGCGCGCGCCGGCACGCGGTCACAATTCCCTCCCCGCGACACGCCTGCCAGGCCTACCCCTGTAGCGCCTTCCGGATGGCCTCGCCGTACGGGGGGCGAAGCACGCCCTTTTCGGTGATAAGAGCGGTCACAAGATCGTGCGGGGTGACATCGAACGCGGGGTTGTACACGTCCACGCCCTCAGGCGCGGTCCGCCTGCCGAACCCGCACGTGACTTCAGCGTCATCGCGTTCCTCAATGGGTATTTCATTGCCGGTCGCGAGGGACGGATCAAAGGTCGAAAGCGGCGCGGCGACATAGAACGGGACTTGTGCGGCCCGGGCCGCCAGCGCAAGACCATACGTGCCGATCTTGTTTGCCACATCACCGTTCGACGCAATCCTGTCGGCGCCCACGATGACAGCATCTACCGTTTTTTTCCGGAGAAGCGATGCCGCGGCATTGTCACAGAGCACGGTCACCGGAATGCCGGCCGCTTTCAGCTCGAATGCGGTAATCCGGGAGCCCTGCAGAAGCGGCCGGGTCTCGTCGGAGTAGACGTGCAGTTTCTTGTTGCGCTCGGCGGCCACGTACACGGGCGCCAGTGCAGTGCCGAACTCGGCGGTTGCAAGCCCGCCCGCGTTGCAGTGGGTGAGTATCGTTTCGCAGTCCTTGAGAAGCCCGAACCCGTGCTCCCCTATCGCGCGCCCCGACGCCCGGTCCTCCTCGAGCATGGCCTGCGCCTCATCGAATACGGCACGCTTCAGTGATGCGGAGGTTTCTTTTTCCGCAAGCCCTGCTATCCTGGTCTTCACTCGTTGGAGCGCCCAGGACAGGTTGACCGCGGTGGGACGCGCGCCGGCGAGATAGTCGATGTTCTTTTCGAACAGGGTCAGGAAGTCGCGCACCGAACCTGTCTCAGGGAATTCCCGCACTGCCAGATACATGCCGAACCCTGCGGCGATACCAATGGCGGGAGCGCCGCGGACCCTGAGCGCGCGTATCGCCTCGAACATGACCTCAACAGTGGTTATGTCCTCGTAGCAGAGCTTTGCCGGAAGGCATGTCTGGTCGACAATGCGTACGGCATTACCGGCCCATTCGATTGTCTTGAGGCGTGACACCGGTTTCTACTTCGGCGAGAATTGCGGATGCAATGCCTGTTTCGTAACGTTCCCTCCCGCGTCGCTGCGCCTCTGCGCGAGGATCCTTCTTCCTCAGGACTCCTCCCCGCCCTCAGCCTTCTTGCAGGCCTCGACAATCTTCTGTGTCTGTTCGTACGGGACCGGGTCGTAGTGGGAGAACGACTTACTGTAAAAAGCCCTTCCCTGGGTCATGGATTTCAGCACGGGCATGTAGTTCTGCAGCTCGGCCGACGGCACTTTGGCGCCGATTATCTGGTATTTGCCTTTCGGCTCCATGCCGGAGATCTTGCCGCGCCGCGAGGACAAATCGCCCATCACATCGCCCATGTATTCTTCCGGGACCGTCACCTTGAGATCATCCACGGGCTCGAGCAGGATCGGCGCCGCCATTTCGAACGCTTTCTTGAATACTTCACGGCCGGCAATCTGAAACGCCACGTCTTTGGAATCGACCGGATGCGTTTTCCCGTCGACCAGCGCCACGCGCACATCGACAATCGGAAAGCCGGCAAGTATGCCTTCGGTCATCTTGGCGCGAATACCCTTGTCGACACTGGGACGGAGCGGCTGGTCGATGACACCGCCGACAATCTTGTCTTCGAACTGGTATCCGCCGCCGCGCTCCATGGGCTCCAGGTCGATAAACACGCGCGCATACTGCCCCGCGCCGCCGGTCTGCTTCTTGTGCGTATACTCCACATACTGTACCGGCTTGGTGACCGTTTCGCGGTAGGATATCTTGGGCGGCGTGCGATCGACCTCGACCTTGAACCGGTTCTTGAGCCCGGCAAGCAGCACCTCGATATGCATGTCGCCCATGCCCGACAGAATCGACTGGCGGACATCGGGATGAAAGCTGTAGGTAAACGAAGGGTCTTCTTCGCGCAGCTTGCCCAGGCCCATGCTGATCTTGTCCTGATCGCCTTTTGACTTGGCGGCAATAGCCACACTTACCAGCGGCTCGCCGAAATCAGTCTTGACCACGTCGTGCTTCACGCCCTTGCCGGCAAGCGTGTCATTGGTGTGGGTGTCTTTCAGCTTGAGCAGCGCGCCGATATCGCCCATGGTAATCTTGGAAGCATCCTGTTTTTCCTTGCCCACCAGGACATACATGCTTCCCAGGCGCTCGCTCGAGCCCCGTGTCACGTTCTGCACCTCGGTACTCAGTGCCAGCTCGCCGCTGAATACGCGCACGATGTTCAGTTCGCCGACATGCTCTTCGGAGATGGTCTTGAACACGAATGCCAGGGTCTGTCCTGACGGCGAACACTCGATGCTCTTCTTTTCGTCGCCGTCCATGACATCGACTGTCGCGTTGGTATCGGCGGCCGGGCACAGGTCGACAATCGCATTGAGGAAACGGTCGGTGCCGGCATTTTGCGGCGCGCACCCGCAGAACAGCGGGAAGACGAGACCCTCGGCGCATCCCTTGTTGAGTCCTTTGCGAAGCTCGTCATCGGTGAGCTCGCCTGCCTCGAAATATTTGTTCATCAGGTCTTCGTCGCTCTCGGCGACCGATTCCATGAGCGCGCCCCGCGCGGCCTCGACTTCGTCGACCCGGTCGGCCGGGATATCGATTTTCCTGCCGCGGCCGTCACCGCCGGCCTTGTATTCGAACGCCTCTTTGGTGATAAGGTCGACCACGCCCTTGAACTCCTGCCCCGTGCCGAGCGGTATCTGCAGCGGGGCCACCGATGTCCCGTAGGCATCTTTCATGGCGTTGAGCGTTTTCTCGAAATCGACATTCTCCCGGTCCATGCCGTTGACAAAGAATATCTTGGGCACCCCGACCTCGTCGACCAGGCGGGTTACCAGCTCGGTGCCCACTTCAGGCCCGGCAAAGGCATCGACCACGATAACGGCGGATTCGACCACGCGCAGCGCGGCGTGGGCATCGCCCAGGAAATCGGCAAACCCCGGCGTGTCGAGCACGTTTATTTTGGTGTCATTCCATTCGCACGCGCCAACACCCATGGATATGGTCATTTTCCGGTCTTTTTCATCCGGGCGCGCATCGAAAATGCTGGTCCCGTTGTCCACCTTGCCCAGCTTGTGCGTTGCCTTGGTGGTATGGCAGATAGCTTCGGCCAATGATGTTTTTCCCACACCCACGTGGCCCAGCAGGCAGATGTTGCGAATCGATTTGGGATCGTAGTTCTTCATTCGGCCTCCAAAACTCGCCGGAACAGGTACATATTATGAGTGCGAACAGACGGGGTAAAATACACATGCGGCGAGAACGCATGCAAATTGGCGGGAGCGGTTCGTATTTGTCTTTGCCGGCAGGGCAAGGAAACTGCCGGGGCCGCGATCGGCGCGCAAAGGAGAGGGGCATATCGATACGCGGGCAGGCCTGTAGCGGACAACAAGGATTATCAGAGCAAAATCTCACGAAGGAATCTCGCTGGAACCTATTTTTCTTCAAGATTTGCCGGATTGAAACCACATTCAAATGCCCTCTGTTTCCGCATGAACCTTCCCAGGCCACTCACCCGCGTTCTCCGGCTTGTTCTCGCCATTCTGCCGCTTCTGTGGATATACAGCCGCGTGGACCTCGCGGGATTCAGGAGCGCGCTTGCTGATGTCGCCTGGTGGACGCTTCCCGGCGTGATCGCCACGAATCTCGCAGCTATGCTGTTGCAGGGGTTTCGCTGGTGGTTACTGATGCGCGGATTTATTCCGGGAATTTCACCCGGTAAGGCGCTGTCCGCACACTTCAAAGGATTGTTATATTCGATTGTTCTCCCGACCAGCGCCGCCCAGGATGTTGTGCGCGCAGCTATTCTGTCAAACGCAAAGGATTACCCCTTTGTGTGGGGGGCAACCTGGGTATGCCGGCTCATGGGCCTTCTGGTTCTCGCCTTTTTTTCAACAGCCGGCTTTTTCCTGATTGGCTCATCACAACTTCCTTCGAGAACAGCCCATGTAATTTTTGCGGCATTCGCCATTGTCATCATGCTACTATGCCTTTCTTTCACGAAGAACGCAACGCGCCGAATCCGCCCTCTCGCCGCACGGCTGCTGCCGGAAAGGATCCTGCGTGTGGTTGACGACATCCGGCAGGCGATATACCTCTACCATACCAGACGAAAACACCTCCTGGGGACCTTTCTTCTCACGATTCTCGTGCAAATGCTGGTGATTGCCGGTCCCGTGATTATGCTCATGGGTATTGTGGGCAGATTCTACGGCGCGGAATGTCTTTTCTTCATCCCGACTATCGAAATCGCCGTGATATCGATCCCGCTTACGCCCAACGGTATCGGCCTGCGCGAGGCGCTGCTCTCTCTGTTCCTGTTGACATTTCTCGCTCTCACTCCCGAGCAACTGGGCGTGTATGTCGCTTTCAGCCTGCTCGGGGTATTCCTCAGGGTGGTCGGCCTGGGACCGGTCGTTTATGAAATCTTCGTGAAGAAGGACTGAATGCCGGCCCGGACCTATTCCGGGACCGGACAAAGAATGTACTTTTATGGGCTCTGCCGAAATGCACCCATACGAACCGATATGTGCCAATGAACCATAAGAACATCATTATCACCGGCGGCGCGGGATTTGTAGGATCGAGCCTTGCACTATCGCTGAAAGAGCGATACGAGGGCATCTCTATCACGGCGGTTGACAATCTCAAGCGCCGCGGCTCTGAGCTGAATCTGTCCCGTCTTCGCGAGCACGGCATCTCATTTATTCATGGCGACCTTCGCACGCCGGAAGACTGTGACGCCCTGCCCGAGGCCGACCTGCTGATCGACTGCTGCGCGGAGCCCTCAGTACTCGCCGGTATCGGCGGATCCAGTGAGTACGTGATTAACACGAACTTGCAAAGCACGGTCAACTGCCTGGAATTCGCCAGGAAACACACGTGCGATTTCCTGTTTCTGTCTACCAGCAGGATCTATCCTACCGAGCTGCTCAACCGGCTGAAATACTCAGAAACGGAAACACGGTTCGTGCTCGAGGACACCCAGGAGATCGAAGGGGCATCTTCGAAAGGCATATCAGAGGATTTCCCGCTCCTCCCCTACGCACGCAGCCTGTACGGCGCCACCAAGCTGGCATCCGAGGTACTCGTGCTGGAGTATCTTGACGTATACGGCCTGCGGGGAATTATCAACCGGTGCAGCGTGATCGGCGGCCCGTGGCAGATGGGTAAAGTGGATCAGGGCCTTGCCGCGTTGTGGGTCGCGCGCCACGTGTACGGCAAACCGCTCCAGTATATCGGCTACGGCGGCACGGGCAAACAGGTACGGGACATTCTGCACATTGAAGACCTTGTCGATCTTCTGTGCCTCGAGCTCGAGAATGTCCCCCGGCACAACGGGCGGATTTACAATGCCGGCGGCGGGCTTGAAAACTCGGTTTCACTGACAGAGCTCACTTCGCTGTGCCGGAGTACAACTGGAAACACCATCGAAATCACGCCGTGCGTGCAGGACCGGCCGGGTGATGTTCGGTGCTATATCACCGACAACACCGCGGTACAAAAAGCAACGGGCTGGTCGCCGTCGCGAAACATCGAAACCCTTGTTGCGGACATTCACGCATGGATTGCGGCCAACAGGCAGCAGCTCGAAAGCATACTGCTTCTCTGAATGCTCAACGATTGAAGAAACATGAGTGTAGCGATAATCACCGGCTCAGCAGGCTTGATCGGTTCCGAGGCTGTCCGGTTTTTTGCCGAGAAGAACTATGATGTTGTCGGTATCGACAACAATATGCGCAAGTACTTTTTCGGCGAATCCGCATCCACCGATCATATCCGCACAATGCTCGAAGATTCCGTCAGCCGCTACACCCACGAGCCGGCCGACATCCGTGACAGCGAGGCGCTGGATCGGATTTTTGCGAAGTATTCCTCGGATATCGCACTGGTGATACACACCGCGGCCCAGCCCTCGCACGACTGGGCGGCTGGGGAGCCGAAGACCGATTTTTCGGTAAACGCCAACGGCACGCTCAACCTGCTCGAGTGCACGCGGCAACACTGTCCCAGGGCCGTGTTCATCTTTTGCTCCACCAACAAGGTGTACGGCGACACGCCGAACCGCCTTCCCCTCGAAGAACACGACACCCGGTGGGAAATCGCACACGACCACCGGTACGCGCAGGGGATCGACGAGACCATGTCTATTGACAGGTGCCTGCACAGCCTGTTCGGCGTATCCAAGGCGGCAAGCGACCTGCTGGTGCAGGAATACGGGCGCTACTTCGGCATGCACACCGGGATATTCAGGGGCGGGTGTCTGACGGGCAGGTCGCACGCCGGCGCCATGTTGCATGGATTTCTTTCGTACCTCATGAAATGCGCGGTCACCGGGACCGGGTACACGATCATGGGCTACAAGGGCAAACAGGTCCGGGACAATATACAC
>WJMI01000189.1 GCA_014728015.1 Chitinivibrionales bacterium
GAAGCAGACTGCATAGGCAAATCCGACATCAAAAAATGGACAGTCCTGAATCAAGGAACTGCGCGCAAAGGATGGCTGTTGTCTCCTGTCAAGATATGGGATTGTCTCTCAGAACCGCCACCATAGGGGGCTCGCGGCTCGCGTAGCGCGAGGGTACCCTCCTGACTCTCGTCCTCGGTAGTTTGTTCCATGCGACCGCGCTGCCCGAGAGACTTCTTCATTTGCTCAATAAATTTCTGGCCGCCGACAGCGATCGACTCGCTCCAGAAGCCTTCTCGCTGCAACCTGCCTTCGTGCAATACCGCGTCTACTATCTCCCGGTTCGTCCTGCGCAAGGCCTCGTGATTGGGAGCATCAAGAAGAGACATCAGGCACTCGTAATCGATAAGCTGATATCGCCTCTTGCCGCGCTGGATTTCGCTATAGCCGCAATGGGGCCATTCGAGAGGGTGAGACACGACATTGGCTCTTACCATATTGAGATCGATATACGCTATGCATCTGAGCAGATGCAGTCCTGATTCTACGGCTGTTGCGTGATAGCGGTCCTCCCAGAAGGCTCCTCGTCGGCTATGTGCCGAGTTGTAGGCTTGAGCAGTGCAGCCGGCGGTCAACTGAAGACTTTTCGGAATGGAACTCAACCCCTCGTCGTCGTAGACAAGAAGGTGAACATGGTTGCAGGTCACTGCATAGTTGAGCACGCAAATGTTATATCGCTTCCTTGATTCGAATAGCCATGTCAGCCACTTCAGGCGGGTACGTTCAGCTCTGAGGAGGAAATTCCTGTTGTGGCAGCGATGCGTGATGTGCCAGATTCTGTTTGGAACACGATTTCTGCTGGCCCGGGGCATGGCTTTCTCCTTGATGCAATTTGTCAATATCCATCGTCAATGGGTTATGGAGCCGGGAAGAATTCCCAAGATAGTTCGTGGGTTTTGGGCAGAGAATCCCGAATTTGATGCTTTCTGCAAGTTCAGTTCTGGTAGTGGCTGCTGTTGACTCAGCTTACAGGTGAGATTTCGGGGCTATAATTGCATTGTAAGCGTCATTTTAACCGGTTCAATAAATGTAACTCTTTGAAAAATAAGGTAATAACTTGGTCCGACCCCATTCCCCCGCCATTCCCCCAATTGACTCTTGACTCCACCGGCGATTGCCCCTATAATATAAACAGCACATTTCTGCGGAATGCCTGTGGATCACTTCTCTCATTCGATTGTGACCGGCATCACAGTCAAAACCAGTCATTCGCGGTATGATGGATAGAATGCGTCCGCGTGCCGGGCTCCGTTGCCAGGCGGAAATGACAGGTATGAACAAGCACGACACCCGAAACCCGAATTCCAAAACACCTTCCGGTTCCCGCCCAGGGGCCGGCGCGCACCCGCGTTTCGGCTTTCGTGCGTGGCATTCCGCGCAGCCCGGCCGTGCCCTCGCTCTCCCGTTTGTCATACTCGCGTTTGTTTTTACCGCTTCCGCGGCTGACGACTACTTTGCCGACTGGGACTCCTGCCGCTATGTCTATCTCAACACCGCAAGCTCGGGCGGCGCCGCGGTCGACGACAGCGTGCCAGATTTCCCGGTGCTCGTTCGTCTGACCAGTTCCAACTGGCCGGCAAACGACAACGATGACGGTTCCGATATCCGGTTCTCACTCGCCGACGGTACCCATTTGTTCTATGAAATGGAGCGGTGGGACAACTCGGGCCAGGAAGCCGAATTCTGGGTGCTGCTCGATACCGTGTTCGGCTATAACAGCTCGTCCAATGTGTACAACCGTCTGGGCGACAGCACGGTCATCAAGATGTGGTGGTCGAATTCCAGTGCGGTCGACAGCACGAATGCAGGGGCTGTGTTCTCCACGGGCAACGGGTTTGAGGCTGTCTGGCATTTTGCGGATCTGACCGATGCCACAGCCAACGCCAACGACCTGACCGCGGTGAGCGATCCCGCGTCGTCAAGCGATGCGGTGATTGGCACGTCGTACCATTTCGACAACGATGACTATGCATACAAGCAGAACAGCACCGGCGCTCCCGCCTACACGCCGACCGGCAAGAGCACTCTCTCCTGCTGGGTGAAAGGCAATACGACATATGGGGTGATGTACTCCGCATCCAATTCGGGAGATGCTGTCCCATTCCTGGGGATGCGATTCAACGGCGGGACCTCATTTCAGAAGATCTGGCGCGCTGATGGCGGTTCAAGCCAGCCCCAGTCCGACGCCAGTGCCACGGCACTAGACAATACCTGGCACTACGTAACCGCCGTCTACGACTCGACAGCCGGTATCAGCGCCAGAGATTCATTCTACGTTGACGGCACGTTTGACAAGTATGTCGCGAACGGCACCGAGAGAGGCACAACCACCCTGAATACCGTCGCGGTTGGCACGTTTTACAGGCCGGGACAGACGAATCAAAACTACCTGCAGGGCTACCTCGACGAGTTCCGCGTGAGCAGCGCGCCGCGCAGTGCCGACTGGATAAAACTCTGCTACCAGAACCAGCAGTCTTCCCAGACCCTGGTCGATTTCGGGCCGAGCTGTCCGGGCGTGATTTTCGAGGATGATTTCAACCGGGCCGACAATGAGACCCTCTACCGCGGATGGGACGAAACCGAAGATGCCACCGAACAGGTCGAAGTCGCCTCCAACGCCCTCCTGTTCACCGCCAACAACGGCAACTACGATCCCGTGGTCTACAACACGTTTGAAGAGCAGTCAAGCGGCACGTTCGAATGGGAATTCAATATGAATTTCGCCCGCGGCAGCAAAACCATGTACGAACTGCACATGCAGCTCGGGAATTCCGGCTCCTGGGCCGCGCCCGGCACCAGCACGGAGCAGGGCGTGGGCGTGTACCTGCTCTGGCACCCCGGCGGGTGCACCGACGGTCACGAATGCCTCGAGTATGTCACCAACAACGGCGCGGACACCACTGCCATACGGTCAACAGCGGTCTCGGGAGATACCGATATCAAGGTGACCGTGCACATGAATTCCAATACCTACGATGTCGATGTCGGCAATGACGGCTCCAATGAGGCCACCGGCCTGGCGTTCGACAACGACGTCGATATCAATGCTATCCGGTTCTTCGGCGATGACCTGGCAACGTCAAACATGACCGCCGAGCAGCTCGATGATATCGTTATCACGAAGGTAGCTACTTCGGGCGGCGGAACAACGGAGAATTATTCCGCCGACTGGACCAATGACATCACGCTCTACCTCAACACCACCCGAAGCGGGGCCAATGTCCTCGAAAATGTCATTGATTTTCCCGTGCTGGTCCGTCTCGATGCAGGCAATTTCCCGTTTGCCCAGGCAAAAAGCGACGGTACCGATCTCCGGTTTGCAAAAAGCAACGGCGACCATCTCTACTACGAGATCGAGCGGTGGGACAATGCCGCGAGCAGGGCGGAAATATGGGTAAAAGTCGATACGGTATACGGCAATAACAAGTCCCAGTCCATCACCATGCACTGGGGCAAGGCTTCCGCGCCTGACAGCGCCAAACCCGGGCTGGTGTTCGATACCGCCAACGGGTTCGAGGGTGTGTGGCACCTCAGCGAAGCGCCCACCGGCGGCGCCACAAGCCTCGACCGCACCTACAACGCCAACCACGGGACCGGTACCAATACCGAAGGTACCGACACGGCGGAAGCTGTCATCGGGAAGGGGATTGATTTTGACGGCAGCAACGAGTACATCAAGGTACCCGACGACGCCAGCCTGGACAACACCAGCGACCAGATGACTGCCATGGCATGGATAAAATCGGATGCGATTCCCACCGGGAGCAGCCGCGATATAATCATGAGCAAGATGGGCAAGGCCGGAACCGTTGATTTCAACTGGTTCTATGGATTTGATGCCTCTGACGCTCCCGACGGGCATCTCCGGGCCGCGCTTCGCTCCGGTGCGACAAACAACGGACACAACGACAGTATGCATCTTAACGCCGATGTCTGGTATCATACCGGTATCGTCTACAACGGCTCCAAGCTGAAATTCTATGTCAACGGCCGGACGTACCATGAAGTAAGCCGCTCCGGCAATATGCAGGATATCGATTCCGCGCTCTGTATCGGCGATTATTCCTCCGAAGGACGGGCATTCGACGGCATTATCGATGAGCCGCGATATTCCAGCACCGCCCGCGATTCCAACTGGTTCAAGCTGTGCTACGAGAACCAGAAACCCGCGCAGACACTCGTGGAAATAGAGCAGTACGAGTCTGATTGGTCCAGCTACCGCACGCTGCACCTCAATACCAACGCGAGCACCGGAGCGGGCGCTGAAAGCGACGCCTATAGCTTCCCGGTGCTGGTGCGCCTCACCAGCTCCAACTGGCCCTCGGGCGCCGCCGGTGACGGGGATGATATACGTTTTTCCAGTTCCGACGGCACCCACCTGTGCTATGAAATCGAGCGATGGAGCAATGGGAGCAATGCCGAGATATGGGTGTCGGTAGACACGGTATTCGGTAATGCCAACGGCACGCACACCTCCGACACCACCGAGATTCGCATGTACTGGGGTAACGGCAACGCGGTGGGCCGCAGTGACGGGTCCGGAGTATTCCGGCCGGATTTCGGATACCAGGGCGTGTGGCACCTTGATGAAGAAACCGCGGGCACGGGAAATACCGACCTGTA
>WJMI01000190.1 GCA_014728015.1 Chitinivibrionales bacterium
AATCCACGATAGCCTTGGTCTCGTTCAGGCGCTCCTCGATGCGGCGCGCGCTGGTGAGGTCCGATTCAAGGGCCTGGACCCGGACATAGCCGACCAGGTCGTCACCGGGGCCCTGGAATTTCTTGCCTGAGGACAGGCGCATGAGGGTATCGGCGAGCGCCTGCTGGTTCTGGTTGTAGAAGCTGCCGATCCGCTGGCCGGTAAAGCTGATGCCGCCTATCATCGCGACCTCCCTTGTGTGAAGTGTGACATCCGTATCACCCGGGTCAAAGCTTCCCCTCTTCGGCCCGGTGACATCCAATGAATATGGTCGTTGGATACACGAATCTCTGGTGAGCATATCGGCACGTTTCGCAATAGCTTGAGCGAAAACTGTCCGCCGCGCGCGGCAGCGGCGCGGGAGGTGTTGACATAGGGAAGCATGATGCCGGGCGGCATCATATGGATAACAGTAATAACAGCGAACCGCCCGTGCCGGGCGGCAAAAAAATCTTACACCACGGCGGCGAGAAGCGATACCATGGGATAGGCGGCACGGAAAGCATCACGGGCCGCTGCGGCGGCGCGGGCCATTTCGCCGGGTCGCTCAAGGAAATAGCGGCATTGCCCGGCAAGCGTGTCGTATGGCGAGAACACCAGGGGCACGTCAGGATACGGGGTAACGGCGGATTCTTCCGAAACGACAAACGCGCCGTTGTTGAGGAGATATGAGATGCGGACAGCTTCGAATATTCTGGCCGAGTAGTGGTGGATGTTGAGCACTGTTTTCGACCGGGCAATCCACTGATCGCGCTCCGACCCGTACACGCCAAACAGCGCCTTCACCCGCAATGCCGGCATCAGCGCATCGAGGACCGCTTTCCGGCGGCTGTTCAGGCTTCCATAAAAAAGCACGTCGATGTCCTTGTCAGCGCCGCGATCCACGCGGTCCAGCGCGGCATGATACCCCAGCGGCAGCAGCCGCGCCTCAAGTCCCCTCTCGGCAAGAAACAGGATATTCTCCGACGAATAGTCCCAGATTGACTCGGCCCCGTTGAGGACCTTCTGCATGACACCGGTTAGCTCTACCGCCCCGGGGCCGAGCTGCTCGAGCTGGTATACGATATACCGGCAGCCCTGCATCCCGTCGAACGAATTCAGCAAATGGTAACCGACGAGGATGTTGGTCCTGTCAGGGGCCGCGCTGTTTACCGCGATATCGCACGCATGACCGAGATCAGAAAGCGATGCCTTAAGAAGAACAGCTACTTCGGCAAATGCATAGGAATGCGCGTAGCCGGGAGGCGAGATAACGCAGACACGGTACGTAGAAATAGCATGCCTCTCAGTCTGCCGCCCGGCCGGCGCCTTCACGATGAGCGCGCGCAAGCGATATCACTGCCTGCGCACCCAGAATAAGGGCCAGGACAAAAAAGAAAAGCGTGGCCACCACGAGCGCCGCATTGGAGCCAAGGTTCTTGAAAAAGAGCTGAACAAGGGCCCATGTCGACAGCACGGCCATGAATACCATCGGCAACAACGATACCCAGAAATTCGCTTTCCTTTTCACGAGAATCAGCGTGACAACCAGAAGCGTCAAGGCCGCCAGCAACTGGTTCGATGCCCCGAACACCGGCCAGATAGCCATGCCGCCGCCGGTAAATACGAGTACGGCGCACAGCCCGACCACCACCAGTGTGCCCACAAACCTGTTGCGCAGAAACGCCACTGCCGATCCCGCCGCGCCTTCCTCACTGCCGGCCTTTTGCAGAAACAACTCCTGCCAGGCGAAACGGCCCAGTCGCGTGGCTGTATCCAGCGTTGTCAGCATAAACGCGGATATTGCCAGCGCGCCAAACGTGGTCCCGGCCCTGACCGGCAGCCCGAACCTGGTGGCGAATTCCGCGAGCCCGGCCGCGAACGTGGCGACCGCGCCCGGCCCGTTCTTGCCCAGCGCGCTGAAATAGTCGGCGCGCGCAAGCACCGCAACGCTGATAAGCGCCATCAGACCGACGACACCCTCGACCAGCATGGCGCCGTATCCTACCGGCTGGGTATGCGACTCGTTGTCAATCTGTTTGGCGGTTGTCCCCGAGGCGACCAGGGCGTGGAACCCCGAACACGCGCCGCAGGCAACGGTCACGAACAGGATAGGGAAAAGCGATGCAATTCCTCCCGCAGGAAGCTCGGCTGACCATCCTGTAAACGCGGGCATGGCAAAGTGCGGGCGGGCGACGAGTATACCGGCGAAGCCCATAAGAATCATCGCGTACAGGAGATATGAATTCAGGTAGTCACGCGGCTGCAACAGGACCCAGACCGGAATCGTCGATGCCACGAACACATACACGAACAGCACGAGAAGCCAGATGCTGTGTGCGGCCGCGGCCGAGACGCCCAGCATGACTGTCAGGTCAAGAGGGAGTTTCATGCCTATCGGAATGAAAATGAATACCAGGGGGACACAGACCAGACTGCCCCGCAGGATCGAGACCCCCCTGCGATGCACGAGGTATCCGAAGACCGGCGCCAGGAATACGAAAAGCGCCGAGGCGGTTGCGACCGCGGGAGAGCTGACAAAAGTCTTGGCCACGAGAATTGCGAAGATGGCCACAACCAGTACGAGTGCCGCCCATGTAAACAGAAGGAATATCTGCCGCCCGCCGTATCCCACATGCGCCTCGATAACATGACCGATAGATCGACCCTGGTCGCGAATCGAAACGAACAGCGCCGCGAAATCGTGCATGGCGCCGACAAAGACACATCCCAGAAGCACCCAGAGCGCAACCGGACCCCATCCGAGATACGCGCCCAGCACCGGCCCCACTATCGGACCGGCGCCCGCTATGGATGCAAAATGATGGCCGAACAATACCGGCAACCGGGTGGGAACATAGTCAATCCCGTCGTTGAGCGCGTGCGCCGGTGTGGGCCGCGACGGCTCAATGCCGAACAGGCGACGAAGATATCCGCCATAGAGGAAATACGCTGCTATGAACCATGCCACGCCAACAACCAGCAGAACAGCCCCGTTCATGGCAACTCCTTCCCCGCCGCGCGAGTTCCTTTTCGCGCGTGCGAATGAAATAAAAATACGTTGGTACGATGTGTTTGGGGGTGTTGCCGGCCCAGCATCCCGCCCGCCGGCATCTATCAGCAATATCATTGACAGAAGGCCGCAAGATCAAGTTTGTCATTTCATTCCCAAAGGTATGGTATTCACGTGCCTTCGGCACCTACGCATTGTGTCTTCTGTCTTTTCTTAACCGTATGGTATTTCGGTGGCGTTGCCGCCGAAACTATTGTGTCACCTGCGGTTTGGGCAACAGGATGGGCCGGGCCATGTTTGCCGGCGGGATCTCAGGTGCGGGAATCGGCGGGGAAGGCACTCACCGAAGGGACGAAAGGAGGTCGGACCAAGCTCCCCGCTTACTACCCAATGACTTACGCGTCTTGAACCGCATAAATTCGCCCTTAGAATGCAATTATCCGGCCAAATACTGACCTGTAAGCCGGGTAAGGAGCCATGGTTTCAAGGGCCTTTTCGCTGCTTCGCGCGACTGCAGATTATGCGGCCGCCTTCTGACTGTTGACTACCCGGCAAAGCAGTTCTGCCTTGAAACGCCCGGCGAGCGCGCGGAGTGTCATGCCGCCGAGCGGCGCTCCAGCGCCTCGGGGTAATGCGGGGCCGAACCTGCAGGCAAAGCCGGACGCTTCCCATTGTACACGGCACATTTTATCTTGATACCGCTGGATCATCGCGGGGGCGGACAGGGCCCCGCCCCGCCGGTACTTTCAAAGGAGTTTACATGGCACGAGCAGTTTCCACATGTGCAATTGCCCTCATACTCTGCATGGCGCGCATTGCCGTTGCCGAATTCTCGGCCTCGGGTTTCACGCTCATCCAACTTGAACGGCAGAGCGAACCGGGCAACGATGCGAACGGATCGCCGAATATCGATCAGGCATTTGTCCGCGGTGAGCCGTCATTCGCCGCCAAGGCCGGCAACGGTCTTGAAGGATACGTGCGAGTCAGGTTCCAGGCACTGCTGCAGGCGGACCCGGCCACCACGGCAATGCTTCGCCAGGCATACTTCGCCATGCCCGTCGCCATCGTCACGGTGAAGGCCGGGCGGTGGTACGAACAATACTCCCCTGCCGCGTACTTCGGGCGTTACCTGTTCGGCGTTTCCGAAGGCGGCAACGGCCGGTTGACCGCCACGAACTACACCATGCTCGATGGTCTCCGCCTGTCGGTACCCCTTGTCGAGCAGTTCAACACGAACCTCCATGTCGCGCTGCTGCCGTCACTGAGCACGTTCGAGAATGTCTACGTGATGATACTCGCGCCGTCCAAACCTCTCGATTTCCTGAGCCTTCACCTGGGCGCCAACATTCAGGCCATCGAGGAAAGCAGCGGCGAGCCGGAGCATCGGGCAAGCGTCGGCGCCACCTACCGCCTTATCAAAGACCTCAATCTTTTTGCCGAATACGGCATCACCGATCTCTCCAGTGTAGGGGATGCCTCATGGATTACCGCCGGCCTTGACGTTCCCACCGCCGGCATACTCGATCGCCTCCGGGCGGAAATAGAGTTTCACAAAGACCGGCTCGAGACCAGCGACCATGCGGACTTGGCCGTGATGATCCTTCTTCGCAAGCAGATCGGCGGGCTGCGCTTCGATCTCGCGGCCGGTTCCGATCCCGCCCGGCTGGGCTCACAAAAGCTCCGTCACGTGGGCGGGATGTTCAGGACGACCGCGTTCTTCTAGGGATCTTGTAAGAGGGAGCTCCAGAAGCTATTTTTTACCGGCATTTTCGAGAGACGCGGTCCCGTCGTCTAGTGGTTAGGACTCAAGGTTTTCATCCTTGCAACAGGAGTTCGATTCTCCTCGGGACTACCAGGGAGCATACCCAAAGGGTGTGCTCCTTTTTTTTGACATCTATCAGAGCAGCCTGGAAACGACCATGGCCGCGCGGATGGCCTTCACTACGCTTCTGCGGCTCACCTCCCCCCGGGGGATGACCTACATAAGCCCGCGCTTCTTCATGCGGCGCCAGGTGAGGAAAGCCGAAAGGTACGGAAGAGTCACCACTAAAACAAGCACGGGGTACAGCACGCGGGCCAGGGAAGTGCCGGCCCGTATGGAGCCCTCAAATTCGAAGACCTCCCCCCTGTTGAACACCGGATCGAACCCCAGGGTAATGTCTTTTCGCTGGTGAAGAGCAAGGGCGTTGCGCATCCCGATGAAGTAACCGTATGCCTTACCCAGCCCGGCAGGATTATCCGAGCCGGCCCTGACACGCACGGCACATCGTTCAAACCTCACGACCGCGAGTACCGCGCGCAAAACGCTGCCAATGCATCGCAGCACGCCGCGCCGCAGCCTTTTCTGGCGAAGCAGAAATACAACTCGGTTCTGTTCGAACCGCTGCCGCAGGCTCGCGCGCTTCTTCCGGGGCTGCTCTGTTTCTTCCTCCAAGGGAGGCGGCCCGGGCGCGGGAAACTCCCCGGGTTTCTCCGGTTCCGGCGCGTCGGCACCGGGCCTTGCCGCACGGTCCTCTTCCGCCGCCGGCCCAACCCGCGGCCACCGCCTGCGCGGGGTGTCTTCTTCAGGCGCCGGCGCACGGGCAGAGATGCGCTCTTCCGCCGGCCCCGGCGAAACCGCTGCTTCTGAAAGGGGCGCCTTCTGTTCTTCTTCGTGCCCCGGAGGTTTTGATGGCTGCGGGGGTCCTTCGGTAGGCTTTTTCTGGCCGAATCGATTCAGCACTACCGTCTCGAACCGGCCACTCTTGCTGTCGTAACCGGCCCGCAATACTGCAGGATGAAGCCAATAGATGCGCACCTTGAATGCAGGCTCCTCCTGGTCTTGCATCGAGCCTTCAAACCAGAACCGAAGCGGTGAGAAGGCGATGATCGCGGCCGCAAGCAGAGCGCAGAAGAAAACAATGGCAAATATCCACAATAACATTATCTGACTCCGAAGCAAGCGGATACTCAGAAAATAGTCGTTTTTGTTTCAGGCTACGCGCTTCCCCGTGCCAGAAGGCATTTTTACATGCCTTTGAACGCGCCCCTTCTCCCGCGACACGATTGCGAAAGCGCGCAACAGGAGTGTGACACATGCCCGAGCCGGTCATTAGCGTGGCCAATGTCTCAAAGACCTACGGCAAGGATCTCGCGGTGGATGCGTTGAGTTTTGCCGTGATGCCGCGGGCATGTTTCGGCATGCTCGGGCCTAACGGCGCGGGCAAGACCACCATGATGAAGATGATATACGGGAAAAGCATCCGGGACCGCAATCCCGAAAGCGTGATCTCCGTTTTCGGGTACGATCCCCAGGTTGACGAGCTGTCTATCAAGAACATCGCGGGTGTGGTGCCCCAGGAAGACAACCTCGATGAAGAGCTGAATGTCATCCAGAACCTGCGAATTTACGCGACACTCTACAACCTGCGAACGGAGATCGCAGCCGCGCGCATCGAAGGACTTCTCGAGTTCATGGAGCTGGGCCGGAAGAAAAAGACAAAGATCAAAGAGCTTTCGGGCGGGATGAAGCGCCGCCTGATCATCGCGCGGGCCCTGCTGAACAACCCGCGCCTGCTCATTCTCGACGAACCCACTACCGGGCTGGATCCCCAGGTCAGGCACGTTATCTGGGAGAAGCTCAGGGGGCTCAAGCGCAAAGGCATGACCATCCTGCTGACTACCCACTACATGGAAGAAGCGACCCAGATGTGCGACAGGGTTTTGATCATGGACAAGGCCAGGCGAATCATGGAAGGGCCGCCCGCACGGCTTGTCGCCGATCAGATTGAGGCATACGTGCTGGAGCTGCTGTCACCGAAAGCCCATGATGCGGTCCGCGGGCTTCGCATGCCCGACACCGTGCGCGTGGACGACTCCACCGACAGCATGCGCCTGTATGCGCGCGATATTGATGCCCTCGAGGACATCCGCCGGCACTTGACTCCGGGCGAATATTCACTGCGGCAGTCCGACCTTGAAGACGTTTTCCTGAACGCCACCGGACGGAAACTCCATGTCAAACAATAGCGGCGCCGGCTACCCTTCGCTGTGCCACCGGCTGTATGCCGTGTGGTACCGGCATTACCGGGTCTACACGAAGAACCTTCTCAGCAACGGCCTCCCTCCGTTTCTCGAGCCGCTCATCTTTCTGGCGGGCATCGGCCTGGGCATGGGCAAATATGTTTCTGAAATGAACGGCATGCCGTACCTCGAGTACCTGGCATCCGGCCTGCCGCTGTCGGCCGCGATGTTTACCGCCGCGTTCGAGTGCTCGTTCGGTACGTTTATCAGGCTCGAGTTCGACCGCGTGTACGACGGCATGCTTGCCGCGCCCATCACGGTCGGCAACCTGCTGGCCGGCGAGATACTCTGGGCGGGAACCAAGGGGCTGTTCTTCTCAACCGCGGTCATCCTGGTGGTGTCCTGTTTCGGCCTGCTGCCCATGCCCGTAAGCCTTCTCGCCTCGGCAATCGGCTTTGTCACCGGATGCATGTTTGCCGCGCTGTCGCTTCTGGTGACATCCTTTGTCAAGACCATCAACCACTTCAATTTCTATTTTACCGGGTTTATCTCGCCCATGTTCTTCTTTTCCGGCATCGTGTTCCCGCTGGAAAACCTTCCCGCGGCAATGCGCTACGCCGCCGAAATCTTCCCGCTCACCCATTCCATCCGCCTCATGCGGGCGATTGTCTACGGGCAGTGGCACCCCGTACTTCTCGCCGATGCGGCGTTTGTGCTGGTGTTCACGCTGGTAATAGGATTCTTCGCGATACGAAGGCTGCGGAAACGGCTTATCGTGTAAAAAATACCGCAACAGGCTGCTTTATTCCTTGCCCCGGCCGGGATAGAGAGGTATATTTCCCCGAGTTGTCGGGTTACGTGTAATCGGTGCAACATCTACCCCCTCAACACGTGGGTGTGTGATCTGTATGCACTGTCGTGAACAAGCTGCAAGGAGTCGCACGCCCTCATGCCGAGCTTCCGGGAAATCCGCTCCCTGACAATTCTGCTTGCGTTCGGTTCTCTTCCGTTCCTCACTCTTGCCGTCACCGATCGCATGCTTTCCGTTCCCCGCGACCACGCGTTTTTCTGGGTCCTGCGCTACCTGCCGCATGTGCTGCTTGCGTCCGGCGCAGTCTTCGCGCTGCGCCTCAATCAGACCCGCGCCTTCGCGGCCATTGCCGCATTCGAGCTCTGCTACGCGGCAGCCATGGTTTCCTCCGCCGGGCTCTTTCCGCTGTTCGATACCGCAGGAGTGCTTCTTGTCGCCACCACGGCGGTACCGATCGCTGTTGCGCTGATAATGGTTTCCGGCGAAGGCGGTTTGTGGAGCCTGAGGGGCCTGGCCTATGCCGCAAGCATCGGAGTACCGGCCGCCGTTCTCGCGCTTGTCGCTCACTCCCAGCCCTCGCTGTTTACCGGTATCGAGGCGCCGCTGGCCTATGGACGTCCGTTCTTTTTCTCTCTTGTCGGACTGGGAACCACTGTGGCCGCGATTGCCGTCCTGATTTTAGTGCCCGGCCTTGAGCCGCGTCCGTTTTCTTCAGCACTCGGGATTGCACTGGTTGTGAGCCAGTTTGCCGCTGCTCAAGTCATTTCCTCGGGGGCCGAAGAGGCGCCCATGCTCTGGCTTGCCATGGGTTTCAACTCGATATCCCTGATGTTCACCTATGCCGTCTACCGCATGTACTGGGAAAAAGCGTATCTGGATCAGCTCACCGAAGTGAGCAACCGGCGCGCACTGGAAGAGCGCCTTCGCCGCCTTCCCCGCAACTACTCGGTCGCCATGATAGATATCGATTTCTTCAAGGCGTTCAACGATCTGTACGGGCACAATGAAGGGGACAACGTGTTGCGCTATGTGGCCAAGTCCCTGCAGCGCCGGTTCGATCACCGGGTATATCGATTCGGGGGCGAAGAATTCTGCGTACTGTTCGAGCACGTGGGTCCCAAGACCGCCGCCCGCGGCATTGACAAGGTGCGGCAACACCTCTGCGCCCGGGATTTCCGGATTCGCGCCGATGATGAAACCAGGAAATTGACCTCGGAACGGGACCGCGGCAACGGAAGATACAGCGGGCCGCGCCTTCGGGTTACGTTCAGCGCGGGCGTGGCCGCCCGTGATAACCCTCGCGAGAAACCGCAGGATGTCATCGAACAGGCGGACACGGCACTGTATATGGCGAAACGCCACGGCCGCAACCGCGTGCTGTGCTACGGCGACTGGCACGGCGAAGTACACGCATTCAGGCCGATAGCCTCATAGCCCGGGTTTTCCCGTTCTTTTGGTATTCAGGCGAGCCGCATCTGGCCGCTATCGACCGCGCCTGTCAACAATCAACTTCTTCGCGCATATTCCCGCACTGCTGCGTACAATACACACGCCCCTGGGAAGCGCGATGCCGCCCGGCAGCCGTTGCCCGCGGACCGTGTACGCGGCCCGCACGTCATCCGGCAGGAGCATGCGCGCGGGAAATATCGCCTGGGGACGGCGAACCGCGTTGGACCCGTCAAACTCAAACGCCCCGATGTCCACGACCTTGTCGCCATCGTCGAGACCGTCGACAATGCGGTCCTTCCCCAGGATGTCCTTCTGCTTGTCGCTCCCGAAAGCGCCCCACACATCGTTGTCCCCTGCATCGATGGCCGGCGAACCGGCAGTGAGTTTGTAATCGGCATCCAGTTTCGGATCATCATCAATGTTTGACGAACGGTTTACCGAGGTAGACACGGAAACGCTGTCTGCCGCAGTCACGTTATGCGCGATACGGACATCAGCCCCCTCCCCGTCGGGCGGCTCGCCAAAAAGGGTGTATTGCCAGTCGGTGTCGATGAACAGGTCGCGCGGACCGTCCTCCTTGCATACACCGCCGTAAAAAACGTTGTTCACCACGGATGCGGTAGCATTGTTGTGTCCCATAAATAGCGCGGCGCCGGTGCCTTTGCCGCAATCGTTTGCGGACGACGTATCGTACGCAAACGTGTTATTGATAAGCTCGATATCACCCTTGTATGTCTCGGCGTGAATCCCGGCGGCGCTTGCGCTGGAGAAATTGCCGGCAAATACATTGTTTACCGCCTGGATAAGCGAGCCCGCATCATTCTGGCTCAGAGAAATGGAGGTCTTGAGATATGCGGCCGCCAGATTGGTTGAACGGTTCTTGAAGAAGTAGTTGTTATGCAGGCGAATGGACCCGTCATTGCCCGCGATCGCGGTCACCGCCGCGCCCCCGGTGGCCCTGTTTGCAGTGAACGTGTTCTTGGACACCTCGACTTTGCCGTCGTTATTCGCCGCGTACAGTGCGCCGTTAATGCATTTCGTAAACGAATTCTTTGTCGCGATTATGTCGCCTCCCCCGAGGAGCTGGCAGTCGACATTCCCGTTGCCGTAGACTGCGATGCACGAATCGAACGTGCACTTACGTACCTTGATCCCGCCGTTTACGCACAAGGCCTCAACGGCCTGGCGATCGATAATCCGGGAGAAGCTGCATTCATCGATCAGGATTCCCATGTAGGAGCTCACATCGACAGCGCCGTAGCAACTGTCAAACGAGCAGTCAAAAACAGTCACCCTGCCGGAGGCGGGTGATTCCAGCGAAAACGCTCCGATCGCGCCACCGTCGGGACCGTGGCAATTGAAAAACGAGCACTCATCCACCATGATGTCCGCCTTCCCGGTGGCAATTGCAAGCGCGCCGAAAGTCGATGTACCCGGATTGCGGGCGTTCCGAAAACCGATGCCGGTGACACGAACGCTTGCCCCCATATCGTCCCGGAGATCAGCGGTCGAGATGGTCAGGATGTTGATTTCGCCGCCGCCGTCCAGAATGGTCTTGTTCTTCCCCGCACCTATGATCCATATCGGATACGTCTCCTCCGGCATTGGATCCGGCTTTCCTTCGGGAACATAGTACAGCGCCTGGGAAAGCTGGCTGACATCGATAGTTCCCTCACCGATATTGATAATATCGGGGCTGCCATTGCTGGCCGCGGCACTGAGGGCCACCTGGAGCATGACACCGTCGATGACATCCGTGATGGTCGTATCGGTTTCATCTTGACAAAAAGCCGTCGTCGAGGCGAGCACCGCAAGCGCGGCGGCCATCATTCCCCTCGTGCATTGCATGGTCTGTTCCTCCATTCGCATCGTGGTAAAGCTGACAGGTGTGCGGCGATCCTACTCCCGAAGTCCCCTGCTCAATATACGGTATGCTTCCAGAGAATCCTCGCTCGCCATCAGCCTGCTCTGGGACCCCTCGCGGCTCATGAAACGGGCAATTGCCGCAAGCATCTGGACCTGCAGGCCCTCCTCCTTGACAGGAGTTAGTACGAGGAACACGAAGTGGGTCGCGAGACCGTCACGGGCATCCCAATCGATGCCCAGCAGGGAACGGCCGTACGCGATGATGGGCGTTTCAATTCCTTCCAGCCTCCCGTGCGGCACGGCCAGCCCTTTTTCGAGGCCCGTACCCATGATTTCCTCGCGCCGCTGCACGGCAGTCACAAGTTCCTGCGTGGTCAGCGAGCCGTGTACCGCGGCCACCCGCGCGCACAGCTCGGGTATCACGTCCCACCGCGTCTTGCCGGCGAGATCCATGACTACGGCATCCTTGCGGAGGTAGCTCCCGATATCGACGCCCCTCCGGCGCCGCAGCGACCATGCGAGCAACGGGCCCACCACCACCGATGACAGGAGGGCCGCAAACACTACCGCCACAAAAGCCGATTCGGAGACGAGACCGATCTCGAGGGCCAGAAGTCCCAGGACCACTTCCATTTCACCGCCCGGCGTGAACGCTATGCCCACGGCCGCTGCATCGGCACGCGACATCCTGGCAAAGACCGCGCCGAGCCAGGCGCCGATGAACTTTCCGCCCATGGCCACTGCAGTGAACAGGATCACAAGCGTGAAATCGAAGTTCCTGAGGAAATCGACCTTCAGGCCAATCGATGCGAAGAATATCGGCACGAAAACCGAGTGGACCATCTGCGAGATAATCTCCCGCTCCCGCTCCGATACCTCTTTCGCGTTGCCCGCCATGATGCCGGCCAGGAAAAACCCGAGAATCGCGTGCACGCCGATCCATTGGGTAATGGCCCCGCACAGCATTGCCAGGCACGAGATAAACGTGAGCACCGTTGCCGGGTGGGGAAGGTCGAGCCGCTTGAGCTTTCGCGTTATCCATCCCACGATTCTGCTGCCGATAGTAAGGCACACCGCGCCAAACAGCACGACCTCGAACAGGGTTCGCACAATGCCCGCGGCGCTTGTCTCATACTGCGACACAAAACCGAGCACAAAGGCGAACACGAGCCAGCCAAGCAGATCGTTTACCACGAACCCCGAGAGCGTCACCAGGCCGAGGTCGCTCTTGAGTATCTCCAGATCATGCAGCACGCGCGCGATGACCGCGATGGCGCTGATGGATGCGGCCGTGCTCAGAAACAGCGTGAATGTCAGGCGGTTCGCCGCGCTCCCCCATGAATGGGCGGGAAGCCACCAGAACACGCCGGCGCCGATAACAAACGGCACCACCACCCCGATCACGCCGATGGAGAACGCGGCCTTGCCCTGTTTCCACGCGCTGCTGACGCTCACTTCGAAACCGGTTGCGAGCAGGAGAAACAGCACGCCGATCCACGAGACGGTCTCGAGCATGTTCCGTTGAATAAGCTCGCGGGGGAACAGTGATTCGTGAAGGCCGGGAAACGCGCGCCCGAAGATAGTAGGGCCCAGCAGAATGCCGGTCAGGATCTCGCCCGCGAGCGCCGGGAATCCGCGCTGCTGCAGAAGACTGCCGGCCACTTTCGCCGTTGTCAGAAGCACGAATATCTGCAGAAGAAACAACAGTATGTGTTCTTCGTTCAAGTAGTGCATTGTCTGAGCCTTCTACAGGTTTTTCTCACTGGCGGAGAGGACCGCCGCACGCGATTGCCTTGTTACGCCTGGCTGGTTTCGCTCCCCTGTCCGGTTGTTTCCGGGGTCGATTCTTCGGAACGCCCGAGCACGGGCCCGGTTTCCGTTATCACCTGATCGACACTCACGTCGTGGTACTCGAACGGCAACGCCTCTTTCCGGACCTGGCACTGAAATGCCAGACCAATCACAGGCACTTTGCCGCGGATTTCCTTGAGAAACGCATCGTAGCATCCTTTGCCGCGCCCGAGGCGGCCGCCATAGATATCGAAAGCCACGCCGGGGCATACCACGAGCTGGAGATCACTCTTGAAGAAATTGTCACGCAGATCCTTCACCGGCTCCAGGATACCGTACGATCCGGGCTCGAGATCGGTTTCCGGATTGGTAATCGCCGCCAGTCCCAGATCGCCGCCATAGCTTCGCACATACGGCACCACGACCCGCCTGCCCTCATCAAGCAAGCGCCGGATGCATTCCCGCGTATCGACTTCCGCGGCGGCGGATACGTAGATCATCACCGCGCGCGCCTGCCGGTATTCCCCGGCGCCGAACAGGTACGCCATAATCGCCGATGATTTTTCCCGCCGTTCGTCATCAGACAGTCCGCGGCGCGCGGCCAGGGACTCTTTCCGGATAGCTTTCTTTTTTGCGCGCACGTCCTCGTCGAAATGACGGGAAACATCCATGGAACGTCCCACGTCGTCGAGCTCCCTGCGCACGCGCTCACTGTACCTGCGGAGCTGCCCGAGCATCCGGCCGGTCTCGCGCACGAACCGCGGCAGCTCTTTCGAGCCGAAAAAGATGAGCACGATGGCCGCCACGATAAGTATTTCGGTAAAGCCGAGCCCGCTAACCATGCTGTCTCCCCGCTACCGCCATGGATACCAGAATGCTTATCCCGTACAGCACCAGAAGCGGCGCCGCGAGAAACGCCTGCGATACGACATCGGGCGGCGTGAGCACCGCCGCCACGATGAATATCACCACCACCGCATATCGTGTATTGTCAATGAGAAATCGGGGGGTAATGACACCCAGCCTGGTCAAAACGAATGACACGACCGGCAGTTCGAACACGATACCGAAGGCGAGCATGAGCTTGATGAGAAACCCGAGATACTCCTGGGTGCGAAACATCGCATCCATAAGGCCCTCGCCGAACCGCGCCAGGAACTGAATGACATAGGGAATCACCAGGTAGCTGAACCCCAGTCCCATCATGAAAAACACGGTCGAGGCTATCACCGTGGGCACGACCACGGCCTTCTCGTGCTTGTAAAGGCCCGGAGCGACAAAGCGCCATATCTGGTAGAACACGACCGGCGCGGCGATAACGACGCCGCCGAAGACGGCGATTTTTATGCTCAGGAGTATCGCTTCGGCAGGCGCAGTGAATATCAGGCGAGGACGCGGCTGGGCCAGGCGAAGCGGATGCAGCATCAGAATGTCGAAAATCCGCTTCCAGAATATGCCGCAGGGAATCGCGAAGACAACAATCGCGATCAGGCTCTTGATAAGACGCCAGCGAAGCTCTTCGAGATGTTCGAGGAAAGACATCCCCTCATCGGCGGTGGCCATGCGCGCGCGTTTCCCGTCACTCTTCCTTCTTGTCCGGACTCTCTATCTTCTTCTCCGCCTCGCCCTCGCCATCTTTGGTGGCTTTCTTGAATTCTTTAATGCCCGATCCCAGCCCCTTGGCCAGCTCGGGAATCTTCTTGGCCCCGAAGAGAAGCAGAACGACCAGAACGATAATAATCCATTCCCAATGACCGGGAAGCATACCTCCCCCTTCTGTGACGGGTTTGCCGGATAGGCCCGGGGATCGACTGGCAACGAATTAAATATATTTCATCGGCGGCAGGCTTGTCCGCCGCCGGCACGTGCTTTCACTCCCCTGCCCCGCTGCGGTCATGAACAAAGAAACGCTCACCCACGACATCGTATACGGGATCCATCCCGCCCATGAAGTACTTCGGGAGAGACCCGATCGCATTCATCGGGTGTTCTTCTCCAACGCGGCCGCGACCGGAAGGACCTTTTCCCTGCTGAAGCAGTGCCGGAAAAACAGGTTGCCCTACCAGCTCGTGCCGCCGGGCAAGCTCGCGGACCTGGCCGGCTCGACAAAGCACCAGGGAGTGGTCATCCAGTGCAGCGTGAAACCGTACGCCGATATCGATGCCGTGCTGGAGCAAAACGCCACAGTAGCTCCGCTACTCCTCGTCCCGGCCTCTGTCGAAGACCCGCGCAATCTCGGCGCGCTCATACGGTCCGCCGTGGCGTTCGGTGTCACCGCGGTCCTTGTCGAGCGCAAACACAGCGCGCATCTCAATGCCACGGTCGCCAAGGCATCCGCGGGCATGCTGGAACACATGCCGGTGGCGCGGCCGCGCAGCCTCGAAGCCGCCCTGGGCAAGCTGCGACAGAAGGGCTACGCGCTCGTGGGCGCCCTCGCCGGCACGGAGGTTCAACCTCGCGAAGTCGATTTCACCGGGCCCTGCGCGATTATTGTCGGCGGCGAGCACCGCGGCATCCCGCCCTACCTGCGCTCCCTCTGCACGCACGCAGTCGGCATTTCGACCGCGCGGACCGTCGAATCCCTCAATGTCTCGGTCGCCGCATCGATCCTTCTGTACGAATGCTCTTGCCAGCGTGCGCGCGCCGGGCGCGGCTGAGCGCGGCACCAAAAAAAATTGCGGCCGGGCAATGCCCGGCCGCGAATTTCCAACCCCGTCTGTTCCGTGCGGTTTTAGCAGCTTTTCAAAGTAGTCGCCGTGTGCCCGTGCCTCTTTCAACAACCGGCTAGCCGTCAAATCCGAAGAAATTGTCCATCTTTTTGATGACATCCTCGCCGGTTATCAGTGAATCATTGTCACTATCCGCATCCGGAGCAGGTCCCACTTCGAATACTTCTTCCTCGTCTTCTTTTTTCTTCTCCTCGCCGGTTTCCGCATCAGGGGCCCGGGCCGGCTGCTCAAGAGCATCCGGAAGCTGCTCGGCCGGTTCCGCCGCCGGCCCCTGCTGAGGAACTCCCTGCGCCGATGTCCCGGCCTCGGCAATATCCGCAGCAGCGACCCCGGATGTTTCCTCCGGCTCGCGGCCCCCGAAAATGAACGACTCGCCCGCGCTGTCGTCTTCAGCAGTCAATACGCCGTCATCGCGCTCAACGTCAAGCGGTCCCCCGGCTTCCTCGTCGATAGCCTTGGACAGGGACTCCCTGTCGTATGCCTGGGTCTTCTCGACGTCTTCGCTTGGCTGTTCGGAAAGGGCATCGCCCGGCACCGCCAACGTATCCGATTCGCCGGGCTGCTCTGCAGCTGTCCCTGCGGGAGCTCCCGCAAACGGTGGCTCCTGCGCGGGCTCTTCTTTCTCGCCCTCCTGTGATGCAGTTACCGTATCCTCAAGAAGTCCGCTCTCCTCAATCGGCGTGTATGTGTTGAATACCGGCGGCTCTTCCTCTTCAACCTGCGGGTCTTTTTGCCCGGCCCCCGCATCCGCTGTCTCCCAGGTTTCCTCTTTTTGCGGCGGGGCCGCGGGTGCCTCAGCCGGCGACGGCGCCGCTTCCATTACTTGGGTCGCCATGAAATCCGGCGCGGGACCCGACGGTTGCTCTTCCGCCGGCTCCTCAGCGGGCGCCTCTTCCTTATCCTCAACCGCAAGCACGCTCGCGGCGGCCGCGGTACCGATGGCCGGAACCGCGGTCGTGCGCTTGTCCGACTCATCGAACAGATCCGGCTGCGCGATCTTTTCATCGTCTATTCCTGCAATTGCCTCGCCCGGCGCCGGCGCGGGCCTTGAGCCGCCACGGAGGCCCACCAGCATTTGCATGTGATCGTCAACGAATTTTTCGACATATTTCACGAAGAAAGGATCCATGCCTTTCATGTTGGTCTTGAGCTTCGCGTTTATCTGCTCGAGCTTCGGCCGAACGGTTTCTTTCAAAGCACGCGCATCCAGAGAGCCGAGCTTGTAGCCCGCCACGGCATTGTCCACGTCGGCGGACAACTCGCCGATTGCCGTCATGATACCGTTTCGCCCGTATTCGGCGCGGGCGGCGGCGTGCTGCCGCATCGCCGAAACGATGGCCCACACGATGCCTACAACAGCAGCGCCGACAACGAATCCCATCAGAATGAAAACCAGACTACCTGTCATCAGATGTTCCTTTCGCCAGGCGGTTCGGCGGTCTGCGATTCATCAGCCAGTATTATTCTAATATAACTCAGTATGGATTTCCAGTGTATTATGGGAAACGCGTGCAACGCCACCGGTCAATCCGTGATATTCCATGCGGTGGCAAGTCCGTATACCTTGCGATACGCGGCCGTAGCAAATCGCCAGTCGAAGGCCTTCACCCATTCGATGCCGTTGGCAATGACCTCGGCGTATCGCGATGTATCGTCATACAGCTCAACAGCGCGTTCGAGCGCATCGTGTGCGGCATCCACCATGGACCGGTACAGGAAAGAATGCATCCGGTCTCGCGCATCCGCGTTGACAACCGCCTGCCATGCAGACGCGTCGCCGGAGACGTCGCAGGTCTCACGGAAAAGTATGCCCGTGGGCCGCGTGCTGTCGCCCGCAATCTCGCGCGCCAGCGAGTGGTAGAACCCGGGCACGGGACACGGGACGCACGAATTGACCTGTGTCCACAGGCCGCCCGTTGCCCGCGCGACAACCGGCGTACCGTGAACATACCCCTCGGTAGCGGCGCCGAACGGCTCGTAGAAGGAGGGCATTACAAGAAAACCGGAGCCGCACAGAAACGTGCGGTATTCGCTTTCCGGTATGCGAAACGGCCAGATAGCGATGTCACCGGGATGGTCCATCTCGAACCGGCGGAAGAATTCGAGCGTGGGGCTGTCGGGGTTGCTCGGGCTGAACAACAGCTTGGCGCTTCCCCGTTTCAGCCGCGAGAAGGCATGGAAGATCACATCGAAGCCCTTCTGGCCCATGTCCAACCGTCCGGTCATGAGGAACACGGGCACGCCGGCGGTCCCGCGCGGGAACGAAAGCCTGCCGATGATACGGGGATCGTTGTGTGCGGCCAGAAGCTGTTTCATCCGCGTGCGCCGCGCTTTCTTTGTTTTGAGCATGGCCGAGAAGTCGCCTGCGCGCGCGCGCCGCATGGTTTCGGCGTCAAATACTTTCTGCTCGGTACCGAACACGCCGTTCTCAATCCCGACAGGAGGGTTCTGCGCGAACACCTCCTGGAGATGGCCGCAATACAGCGTGTTCTGCAGCGGGTCGTGCCGAACCTCGTGCGCGTAGGCCGTACTGACCGTGGTCACCGGCCCGTCGGTGAACGGGACGGCGCATTGCAGCACGGTATGGCCCGGCGCTCCTCTTCCGGCAAATCTCCTCAGCATTTCCTGCGACATGCCTGCATCGAAGGAATTGTGCAGGGTCAGTATGGCCCGCGCTGAGTGCAGTTGGCGGCGCACCATCGCGAGCTTGACGGTAAGGCATGTCAGCGCCGTTTCCCAGTCGTTCGCGTGCACAATCACGTTCTCCACCATACCCAGCAGGTTGAGCGCGGCCGGCACGGCACAGCAGAATGCCAGGGCATCGGCGAAAAGCATGCCGGTGTCGGCATAGGCATAGGGATTTTCCCCGGCGGTAAAAAACGATGCCACATCGAGATGATAGCACTCCACCTCCGCCTGCCGTTCGGCCCACATCTTCAAGGGGAGGTTCCGCTCGCCGACGAAGAACGCGTCATCACCGGCACATGGCTCGAGCTCGCCGGATGCGACCGCATCCTTGACAGCGCGGTGGTTCCGGTGAAAGGGAGTGATGACAGTCACGCGTTCGCCGTCCCGTACCAGCGAACCCGGCAGATAGCGGGTTACCGCGGCCAGCCCGCCGAGGGACACAAACCTGTTTTCGAATACGAGGAACACGATACGACGCTGTGCGCTGTCGAAGCGATCGCCCGCCTGTGCAAGCCGGGATATCTCTTCACCGGAAAAAACTTCACGGTACCGGCGGGTAAGCGGCGTCCAACTGTCAAGCCGGGCATCAAGGGAGTGACGAAAATGCGGGACGGGCGGTAGGTGAAGGCCGGCATCGTTCATGTCGCGGGCCTACTCCTTCTCCAGGTCGGTGCCGGCAACGCCCCAGACCAGGCCGATCAACGCGGGGAGAATGAGGTTCATCAGAAGGACGCCCGCCGAAGCGCCCAGCGCGGCGCCATGGACATGCACTGCGCCCCTGCACGAAAACCCCATGTTGTGCAGAAACACGCCGAAGGAATACTCGCGGATTCCAATGTTGGCGATGAAGAACGGTATGAATGCCATAAACGCATACGCCTGCCCCAGGGCCACGATGCTTTTCACCATGCCGCCGCACCCGAACATCAGGACCAGGACCGCGGTCTGGCCGATCAAAAGCACGTGGGCCGCGAGCGACAGGAGCACGGCGTTCCTCCCGCTTCGGGTGAAAAGCCGCGGCGCGGAATTCAGCAGGCGGAAGAAATGGCCCGGAAAGCCGCCCTTGTCCGCGGGTGATTTCCGGTAGACAAGGAACAGAACGACCGCCGCCGTAAGCGCCGCCGCTATGCCGCTCATGATCACGACGCGCCCGGGGAGCGGGATGTGCATCAGCGAGACCTGCGCCAATACACACAGAATGCCGGCAACAAATGTGGCCAGAAGAATGAACAGCTTGTCGATAATCACCGCAAAGACCGTATCGCCCTTGCGGTTGCGCGACAAGGGCAGGCCGCGAAACAACTCGCCGAGACGTCCGGGGGTAACGAACGCCAGCAGGATGCCCAGAAGATACGTCTTTGCCGCGACACGAAAGCCCGACGGCAGGCCCTGATAGCGGAGCACGATCTGCCAGCGCTTGACATGACAATACAGGCCGCAGAGCCCCAGAAGAAATGAAAGGACCACGTGTGGCGGACGAATGAACAGCGGCAGGGAGCCGAGTTCGGTATCGGTCAGGCTCCTGTTGACAATGTATACGAACAGAACGGTAAGCGCAACACGGGCCGTCCACATAATAGTGCGGCGTGACATGAAGCGCTTCAGCAATGCTCTCTCCTTAATGGAAAAGCCACCGGCGCGACCATTTCGACCCCGCCGGCGGCCGGCATGAACCGGCATCC
>WJMI01000191.1 GCA_014728015.1 Chitinivibrionales bacterium
CCGAGTGGGCATCGCATGCTCCCCCGCTCGAACTCCTGCCGCTCAAGCACATTCGGAGCATCGGCGGGCTCATCCTGGATTGACTATGCCGGCCTTGCCGGACGCGCAGGAATTGCCGGCGCCCGGCATCTCACCCCTAGCATACCAGAACGTTCTCAGTCGCGGCAGTGATAGTTGCAGCTGTCCGAGCCCACATCGTTGAGCTCGCGGCACTCGCTTCGTTTCATCCTGACCATTTCGGCCGTATAGGTCTGGCCGTTCTCCGTGCAGGTGGTTTCGCAATCGCACATGCATCCCGCGCAAAGAAGCGCGGCGAGAAGCATGCAGCCCGTGCCTGTGATAATGCATATACGTTGTTTCATGAACGTGCCGTTCCTTTCCGCCGGGGAGCCGCAGCTGTGGTGCCGCCGGAAACCCGGGGTACGTGAAGCTCGGTGTCTCCGCTGAGATACAGCTCCGACCTGTTCCGGCCGTTGGTCTTGGCCGCATAGAGCGCCTTGTCCGCGCGCTGGATCAGCGATTCCTGTGTCCGGGCATGCTTGCCGTACACGGCGATACCGAAACTCATGCTGATCGTGATCTCCTTGCCGTGCGGCGTCTGGAAGGTGGCCCTTTCGAGGCCCTGGCGTATCCGCTCGGTCGTCTCGAGCGCGCGATCGGCGTCGGTCTTCTCCAGTATCAGCGCGAATTCCTCGCCGCCGTACCGCGCGGCCACATCGATCCCTTCCCGAATCGATTTGCCCAGCCGCCCGGCGATTTCGACCAGCACCGAATCGCCGAACCGGTGGCCGTAGGTATCGTTCACGCGCTTGAAATAGTCGATATCGCATATGACAAGTGCCAGGGGATCCTTGTAGCGTATCGACCGCGTGATGGCCTCTTTCAGCAGAAGCTGGAACTGGCGGTGGTTGTACAAGCCCGTGAGACCGTCGTGCGTGGCCATGCTCTCGGTCTGCTTGAGAATCTGTATCTTCTCGATTGCCACACCCGCGGAGGTCACCAGCCGCGACAGAAGGTCCCTGCTGCTGTGCCCGAACGCATCCTTGCCCTGCGACTCGAGCAGGATCAGCCCCTTGCATTCCTCCACGCCGATAGGGAACGCGAGGAACGAGCCCAGCCCGCGCGTGCGGGGCTCCTTTTCATGATAACGGATTTCGTAGCGGTCGGTCGAAAAATTGCGATAGAAACACAGGTTCTTGGCGTAGAGAATGCCCGCCAGGGTTTTGCCGTCGAGCGCGAACTCCATGTCGGCGAAGGCCCCGGCATCGGTCCCCCAGGCCCGCTTGATATGCGCGACATTGGCCTCCGGGTCCTTGAGACTGATGGTCATGCGCGCGCAGGGAAACGCGAACGGGATTATCTCGGCCATGCGATCGAACACGGCATCGATATCGTGGTTCTGGAAAAAGTATTTCTCGGTGCTGCTCATGGCCATGAGGCGCGTGTGGTCGAGCTTGTGCTCGTTGTACAGGTAGGCATAATACACCGCCTGGCCGCATACTTCCGCCATGGTCGACAGAAACGCGTGATCCTCATCGGTGAAATGCTTCTTCTCGGTGCTGTCGACAATAATGGTACCGCGCTCGACACCACCCACGACGATAGGGCTCGCCATCAGCGAGCGGATGCCCGCATCCTTGCGATAGTAATACAGCGTCATGCTGTCGGTGACAATGTCTTCGAGCTTGAGCTGCTTGAGCCCGTCCTTGAGAAAGCTCCCGATGACACCGACACCGGGGTAGATAACGGCATCCTCGTTGATATGGTCGCTCGCCGATGCGTACCGGCGGATACGATAGCCCCCGTCGGCCGTCGGGAACAGAATAGCGATGGTGTGGCCGGTGAGACGCGCGCGTATCAGCGTAATGCATTTATCAAGAATGGCGTCCACGACCTGCTCGATTGCCTCCAGCTCGCGGCGGCGGTACGCCGTGCCCAGGACTGACAGCGGCACGTCCGAAACCTCATCGTCCACGTCCCGCTGAGCGTGACGCAGAAGCGGCGGTTCGCCCGATGCGTGGCTCTCTTCGTCGCCGGTGTCGTCACGCGCCGATGCCCAGGGGGCGAGCCACAGGAGCCAGCCGGTCAGCATGACAATGCTCAGCGGCACGCCGGCCGCGGCCACGCCGCCGCCCGCGTAATAGCTCAACAGGCACGCGCCGCATAACCCGACCGGCACCCACACATGGCCCAACAAACGGGATAGCTGCATCATGCGTCCACCTGCCCCTGCCGGGAACCGAGCGCCTCGCGTACCGTCGCCACGACGTCCTCACGCTTGAGGGGCTTGGTCAGCACCTGGAAGAACCCCATGTTCTTCAGGCTGGTGATTGAAACGCTGCGCACGAACGAGGTAATGCCGATGACGGGTACGTGTGCCGCATCGCGGCTCCGCCGGAGCTGGTTGAAAAATTTGATTCCATCCATGATCGGCATCATGATATCGGTCACAATGCAGTCGGGCAGTTGCTCCCGGGCTTTCTGCAGTCCCTCGAATCCGTTGAGCGCCGTGGCAATTGCATAATCGCGGTACAGGTACATCTCGAGCAGATCGAGAATATCGTGATTGTCGTCGACCAGGAGTATCCGCTTTTTTTCGCTCACCGCGCCGCCTGCCGATAGAGAAACAGCCCCAGTACAAAGAATATGATGTTGCCCCCCCATGCCGCAAGAAGCGGGGGGAGGCGATCGTCCTGGCCGAGCGCCAGTCCCAGCCGCGCGAGTATCCAGTAGGAAAACACGATAATCAGGCCGATACCGAACATGACCGCGCCGCCCTTGCGCCCGGCCCGCGCGGTCACCGAAAGGCCCAGGAGGATCACAATGAAATTCATGAACGGCAGCGCGATTTTGAAATGAAGATCCGACTCGTACTTGTGGGCCTTCTCCCCGCGCCGCTTGGCCTTCTCGATTGCATCCCGAAGCTCCCAGTAGCTCATTTCCTCCACGCTCTTTATCCGCGTGACCATTTCCTGCGGTGTCGCTGTCAGCACCGTATCGACCAGCGTATCGAATGCGGCCATGGAGCTCGTGTCGGCGCCGAAGGATCGTTTCTGCCCGCTTACGAAAAACCAGGTCCCGTCTTCATACAAGAGCTTGTCGGCCTGAATGCGCTCGACGATTCTGTTGCCGCGAAACGTTTCACGCCACACATTGCGTGAGCGCTGCGGATGCGTGCGGAACTCCTGAAAACAGTAGACGATGTTGGGCGTGCCGAAATAGAAAAAGTTCCGGTGGAAGTAGCGCTGGCCCGTGTGTCCCCGCCGCCCGCGGTACTGCCGCCCGGCCTGCAGGTCTTCGCGAAGCTCCTTGCGGCGGGCGTTGGCCTCCGGAATGACTTTCTCGGCGAAATAGAACACCGCGCCCGACAGTATCAGGCCGAGGAACAGAAGCGGGATGGTCATGCGGCGGATACTGATTCCCGCCGCTTTCATGGCGGTGACTTCGCTGTGTTTCGCGAGCGTGCCCATGGCGAACATGGATGCCAGAAGAACGGCAATCGGCGCGATGAGCGTGAGGAACCACGCGAGGTAGTACCAGTAGTAAAGAAGCACGTCGCTGACGCGCGCCGACTCGAACACTTTCATGTTGCCGACATAATCGATGACCACGAACACCACAATCAGCGCGGCAAACACGCCGACCAGATATTTCGCGAACAGCCGCACGATGTACGTGGGCAGGATACCCGCCGCCTTGTTGGCGAGCCATACCGGCACCCCGAATAACACGCCCTTCACCCGCTCGTACCTGCGGCCGGTCGTCTCGACCGACTTGAAATGCAGAATCCGGTACCATGCGCGCTGCACCGGCTCGAGTGAAATGAAGGTGGTCTCGCGGATCATCCGGACGATCAGGAACACGCCGGCCATGGTCAGGAGAAAATTCCCGGACCACATCGCGACAAACGGGGAAACGATGAGCCGGTCGGCCAGCGATTCGCCGCCGATGAGAAACCCCCAGAACACGACAAAGAAGAACACGCTGTAGGTCGCACCAACGGCCAGGCCGCCGCGCTTGGCCATGATGCCCAGCGGCGCGCCGATGAGCACGAACACAATGCAGGTAAAGGGAATAGAGTATTTCTTGTGCACCTCGGCCATGTACTGGTTGATTTTCATGCTCTGCTGCCGCGCGCGGCGAATCGTCCTTTCCAGGACATGCTTCTCCCGCTGCACGTCGCGCGCGGCCCGCTCCCGCGGCCCTTCGAGCGCCGCGATCCAGGCCTCAAAGGTGATGATGCTGTCAAGCTTGGGATCCGGCGCATGTTGCGCGGACAGCGCGGCCAGGGAATCGAGACGCGCGATATGCGCGGCCAGGGCCTTCAGCGATTCGCTATGCTCCTCGAGATGGCGCTTCTTCTGCTCCCGGAACCCGGCGACATCATCCAGCATCATGGATGCGCTCTTCTCCCGGTCGCCGCGATAGTCCCGCTCGGTGCGCCGCAGTTCGCTGTCCACGTTCTCGATAAAAATCACCTGCTTGTCGAATCGCCCGATGAAATACTCCTCGGCATTTTCCCGATCGATGCTGTGCGCCTCGCCGTTGTACAGGGTCACCTGCACGTATTTCTCATCGCGGGTCACGTGGATTTCGCCGCTGTCGGCCACGGTGGTGGTGGGATCCTCACCGGGTACGTCCTGGAATATCTTGACCCCCCATATCTTGCCGGTCTTGCCGTACACGTCGCGCACGTGGATCGCATAGTTGCGGAAGTCTTTGATGAGCACATTGGGCTCGATAAGCGCCGCGGGTTTCTTCCGGGAAATGTCGGACATGAGGCTCGAATGGCGGTGATTGGCATCGGGAAGCACCAGATTGTTGAAGAACACCAGAAGCGCCGCGAGCACGAGGGATGCAAGGAAGACGGGCGTAATCAGATAGTACAGGTTCAGCCCGGATGCCTTGATTGCCATGATTTCGCTGTCAGCCGACATCCTGCCGAACGCGGTCAGGGTCGCCACGAGCACGGCCATGGGTACCGCCAGCGCGATCATCCAGGCGAGGTTGACAAGAAATATTTCGAACACGGTGGAGAAATCAAGGCCTTTGGTCAGGATCCGGTCGAGCAGCTCCACCGCGAGCTGCATGACGAAAATAAACACGATGAGGGAGAGCGAATAGACAAAAGGGAGAATGTGCTCTCGGACGATATGACGATAGAGAATCATGGTGCGGCGCTGGAGACAACGGGTAAGGAAGGTTCTTTCGTAAAATACGACCTGTGATAAAAGGCTTCAAGATAGACGGCGCAATTGACGATATATCATAGTATAAGGGGGGATTGTTGACCCCGTGCGTTACGCTATGTATAATAGAATTGTCGAGCGACCGGTTTTTCAGCAGAACAAAGGACGGACGGTTATGTCGAAATACGTATGGCGATGCGTTCCTGCCTGCATCGGCGCCGCGCTTCTCATGGGGTGTGCATCGTCGGTGAAACAGCTCGAGGAAGAGGCCCTGCTGCCCGAGATAGATATCGTGCAGCTCAAGGAGAACTCCGACGAGGCCCTGAAACTGGCGCAGGAGGCCAAGCTCGAGGTACAGGTTGTTAATACCAAGCTCGCCGAAATCGACAACCGGCTGGTGGTCCTCAGTGAAGAGGTGTCCAGCGTATCGCTGGCGAAGATCGAAGAAATAGAGAACCGCCTGGCCCTGCTTATCGAGGCCTACAAGGACCTGCACGAGCAAATAGCCGCGCTCGAAGCTTTGCCTTCAGTAAAGAAAAAGGGCGGTTCGGCAGCGCCCACGTTTTCGCCTTCGGCCGCAGGCAAGATAGTAACTTCCTCGGAATACGAGGCCTACCAGAACGCGCTGCGCGCGTTCAACAGCCGCACCTATGACAAGGCCCACAAGCTGTTTACGGAACTCCTCGAGAAATACCCCTCGGGTACGTACGCCTCCAACGCGCAGTACTGGATCGGCGAATGCCACTACGCGCAGGCGAAATACGCCGATGCCATCGCATCGTTTGACAAGGTGCTCAGCTATGCCAAGTCGCCCAAGGCCGACGATGCCCAGCTCAAGATCGGTCTGTCGTATCTCAAGATGGGCAAGAAGACGCACGCCAAGGAATCCTTCAATCTTCTGGTCAACCGGTTCCCGCACAGCGAATACGTGCCGCGGGCAAAGAAATATCTCGCCGAGCTGAACTGAAACCGGCGGCACACCTTCTGACGGCGCATCGAGCCCCTTCCGTGGGGCAGGGAGGGTGCCGCAATCAGGCCCCGGGACCGAACGCCGCTTTCCCCTCATGTATTTTAGATGCCTCGCGCCTGGAAACCCCGTGCTGCGCGAGGCAAACGAAACCAGGGAACGCATGCGCATTCGCACATTTTTCAGAGTTCTTGTTGTCGGCCTGACAGTCGTTTTCGCCGTCTCCTCCGCGACCGATGCCGCCTGGCGCTCTCGCCGCAAGAAACGCTATGACTGTTCGGCGCGGCTGGCCCGGGCGCTCGTGAAATACGACAAGGGCCGGTTCGGCGATGTCAAGACCATACTCACCGATACGAAATATCAGTGCGGCGGCCACAGCGCCATGGACAGCATTCTGTACTACCTGGGCATGGCCCACCTCCAGTCGCGCAGCGCCAACGAAGCAAAGCTCGAGTTCGAGCGGCTGATAAACGATTTCCCGAACTCGCCGTTCGCCGAAGAAGCCGCGTTCAGGATCGGTCACTGCAGCTATCTCTCGTCCAACCCGCCGGCGCGCGACCAGTCCACAACCCGGGATGCGATCCGTGAGCTGACGAATTTCCTCGATCGCCATCCCGAAAGCGCGCTCGCCGACAGCGCAAAAAAGTACCTGCACAAGAGCCGGGAAAAGCTCGCCGAGAAAGCTTTCAATACGGCCCGGTTCTACGAAAAAATTGACAAGTACGAGGCCGCGGTCGTCTACTATCGCGCGCTTATCGATGAATACCCCGAATCGGAATATGTCATGGAATCACGGCTGGCAACGGCGCGCTGTCTCGCACGGGTCGCGCGGGCTGTCGAGGCACGCGACGAGCTTACGGCGATCCTTGCCGAAGAGCCCGACGAAGAAACCGCCCGGAAGGCCCGCGATCTTCTCGCCCGGGTAGACGAGCTCGGGCGTAAGGGAAAACGCAGGTGGTTCGGGCGGGACGAAGAAACCGCCGGACCCGGGTCCCCGGCACCTGACACAGTCTCCGGCACGGACGGGGACACCGCATCCGGGCAGGAAACCGGTGATACGCCGGCCGCCGTGCCCGACACCTCGGCAGTTGACAGCGCGAACATCGATAGCGCCGGAACCGATACCGCAGAGACACGCCCCGAAAGAACGGCGCCGCCGGACACCACCGGGAGACAGGATGAAACCGACGCGGGACCCGACGGCGACACGATGCAGGCCGATACGAGCGTGGCAAAAAAGCCGGATGCCGCTGCCGGGGAGGCCGGTGAGAACCCTGGTCCCGACGGCGAAAGCCCGGCCGGGGTGCCTCCCGATACCGGCGCTTCCCCCGAAAAATCCGAAAGCGCGCCTTCAGAAGACCCCGATAGCGCGAAGCCTTCGTCACAGTAGGCTGGATGCCGCACCGCACCTGCTCCGGGAGCCTCTCCATGGCGTTTCGCCGAAAAGCTCCGATTGGCGTTTTGGGCGGAAGCTTTGATCCTGTCCACTTCGGCCACCTGGCCATTGCCCGGCTCGCGCTCGAGCACTTCGATCTGCACAAAATGCTTTTCATTCCGGCCGGTGTGCCGCCCCACAAACCCGATACGGTCTGTGCGGCAGCCGGGCAGCGTCTCGCCATGCTGAAGCTTGCTATTTCCGGCCAGCCCGGGTTTGCCGCCTGGGACATCGAGATTCGGCGGCCGGGAAAATCGTATACGGTTGATACGCTCACCGCGGTGAAAAAGCGCTTTCCCGGCCGTGATACGTACTTTATTATCGGATCCGACAACCTGCCCGAAATAACAACCTGGCACCGGTACAAGGCTCTGCTGTCCATGACGACATTGTGCATAGCGCATCGCCCCGGTCACTCCATGCGGGTGCCCCGCGCAATCCGCGGCGCCCGGATTCTGCGCTTTCCCTCTCCTGAATGGGGAATAAGCTCAAGCCGTATTCGCAAGCTTCTGGCAGAGGGACACTCCTGCCGCTATCTGGTGCCGGACAGCGCACTTCGGTATGCCGCGGCCCGTAATCTCTATCATTGACGCGGCCTACGCTGGCTGCTATTATATATGGTATGGAGAAGAAGGACTCCGAGCCGCGGGCCAGGCGCAGTTTTCTGGGTATTCTGTTTAAATGCTGCAATACCTATGGCCGGATATATCGCAATGAACAGGCAACGGCATACGTTGGCCATTGCCCGGTGTGCGGAAAACGTGTATTCGTGCCGATAGGTAAGGATGGGACCAGTGCCCGCTTTTTCGTTGCCGAGTAGCATACCGTGAAAAAGGTGCCCGTTTCTTCGATCATTCCCGGATGCGCTGTATGGTATGAGTGCTACAGCGACAAGGGGGACTTATTGCTCACGCCGGGAACCGTTGTTACCCAAAGACATCTCGAGCAGCTGCGCCAGCGAAACATATTCGATTTGTATGTTCTCGTGCCGTCGCACCGGGAAAACCTTCCCCCGGAGGGGCCGGCGCCTTCGACGGCACCGAAAGCGCAATCTCCAAACGAGCCTGGTCCGCCAGCAGAAACACCCGCTGTGCCGGATCATACCCGGCGCCCCGCTGAACAAACCGCCGATGAAGGCGAGCCCCTCCCCCCTCTGGCCGTCGAATACGAACGGCTCAGGCTGGAACAGCTCGAACGACTTCTTCAAGCACCTGCCGCCCGGCAGCTTGACCTGAGTATCCGTCGCGGCCGCCAGCTCGACAGGCCTGTTGGTGTCAGCCTCCAGGGCTCGGTGCATCAGACTTCGCCGTTTGCGCGGACAGCCGCGTACAAAGCAGAGGTGCAGAACCTCTATCACGACATGCGGGACACGCTGCGTGATTTCATGGACACGCTTTTGCGCGGCAACAAAGTGGACATCGCGCCCGTACGCAAATCGGTCGAACAGATTCTCCAGCTTTTCATCGAAGATCCCGATATCGTGCTCAGCCTGACCCGCCTCAAGTCGCCCGGTGAGGACTATCTGTTCGGCCACATGCTCAACACGTGCGCTATTTCGATAAGCATAGCGGCATCAGCGGGCTATAACCGCGAACAGGTCCTGACCATAGGTATCGGCGCGCTGCTTCACGACCTGGGCATGCCGCTGGTGCCGCGGGAGATACGGGAAAAGACCACGAGGCTCACCGCCCGGGAGTTTTCCGAAATACAGAAACACCCGGTCATGGGAATACTGGTCCTGGAAAAAATCCGTCACTTGCCGGATGCGGTACGCTACATGCTCTACCAGTCGCACGAGCGGGAGAACGGCAGCGGCTATCCGCAGCGTCGAAGCAGCAGGCTTATCCACCGCTACGCCAAGATCATCCAGATTGCCGATGTCTTCGAGGCCCTGGCATCGCCGCGCAGGCATCGCGCCGCCTACACGCCGTTTGAATCCATGGAAATGCTGATACGCATGACACAGCGCGGGCTGCTTTCGCACCACTTTGCCAAGGCATTTCTGGCATATGCATCCCTGTTTCCCGTGGGCAGCATCGTGGAGCTGAGCGACCATCGGCTGGGAAGAGTTATCCGCGGCAACCCGACAATGTTCCACCGCCCGCTGGTCAGTATTGTACAAACCAATGCCGGAAAGGTTCTGCACGAAACCGAGATCTACCAGCTCGACCTTGCCTATGATGAGAGCATAGCCATTATCAGGGCACTTCCGCCCGATTTCATCAGGGGAGTGGACATCCTGCATGGATTCTGAACGTCTTGCCAAGGGGCCCGGCAAAAACATATCTTGACAGTGTCGATTCCGCCTGTTTTCCGGGAAGCGCCTGAAAGCATGGAACTTGTCCGCGTAATCTGGATCTTCATATTCTTCTTCTTCGCTCTGATCCTTTTGTTCACGTGGAGCAAGATGGCGGTTATCTCGGGCAAAATCAAGACGATAATGCGTCTTGTCAGCGAGGCGGAAAACCTGTCGGCGGGCGAGGCAGGGCCCCCGGAAGGGGATGAAGGTGAAGCCAAGGGCCGGGCTCAAGGCTAGTCCTGCGGTTTGACTGTCGTTCTTTGAAATCTGAAACGCAGTAACGGACATCTGTCCTCGCGGCGTCGGCGGCGCAGCGCAGGCAATGAAACGAAGCGTGCGCGACCACGAGAGAGCGCAGAACATATGGAATCCAGCGCTTTCTCAAGACATCAGTTACGCGGAAGGAGCGCACGCACAAAGCCGGATGTATTTCGCTGCAGCGGCCCGCATCACATTCTTCGCGCGCCGCCGTATACATACGCACAATGCATCCGCATGTTACGAGTGCCGCCCCGGTGCGACGTCCGACACAGCAGCCGTGGTACAAGACTCCTGGCCTGACAGCACTGCGAGGGTGGCTCTACTCCTATTACCAGATACCATTTCCATGGAGACACGACACTATGGACTCAGCATCACTTGTGCTGGTATCGATCGGCATTCTCTTTGTTATGCAGCTTGTGACGATCGCACTTGTTATCAAGGGTAACAAGACAGCACCAAAAGGGCGCGAGGAACCTTCTTCACGCCCTCAGGAAAACCGTCCCGAACGGGACAGACCGAAGCACCGGCCTGACAGGTTCAGCAGCCAGCGACCGGAAAACAGACAGAATACCTCAGATTCCTCCGGCCAGAAGAATTCGTCGGTCGACAAGTCGTTGCGTGAAATCAACCTTCGCTTGAGAAACGCCGAGCGCGACCAGCAGCGCGCTCGCCAGACCTTGGATCAGGGCGGCCAGCCGGGTGGCGGCAGGCGTTCCGATCGCCGCGGTCGGGGAAGGCGCGGTAACAAGCGAAGGGACAACCGTGACAACCGGTACCGCGACAGGGACGATCGTCCCGGCGGAAACGGCCCTGACAGGGGACGGGACAACGAAGCGACGCCACCACCCCGACCAAGCTTCGAGCAGTCTTCTCCGAAACCGGAGCCTCAGGTGCGGCCGGCGGAAAAAACCGCAGAGCAGAAGCCCGCCTCGTTCGCTCCGCCCCCTGAGGAAAATCCCCGGTCCGCCCCATCTCCTCTGCCGGAGGACATGGAGCATGGTCGAAAGATCACGGTGAAAAGACGCGTGCTCAAGGGCGAAGGAGAAGGCGGCGGGCAGGAACATGAGCAAACCCCTGGTCCTGTGGACGAATCAAATCAGCAGAAGCCTGATTCTTCACCGCGGGAGAGCCAGCCTCAAGACGGGCCTCAGCCCGGCAATGAAGACACCGTGCAGTCTACGGCCGATATCCAGTTCGGCCGCAGGTGAGCCGGCGCCCGCACACCGGACAGAAATGACAGGCCGGAGGAGTCCTTCCTCCGGCCTTTTTTTGTGGGTACATGCGGCAAGAACCCGCTCGGCAGGGTGCCTATGCCTTGAATGGTCCTGTTCCACCCGGCCGCCCGCTCCTCCGGCGCACGGGCTCCCGCGGGCCTGCTTTCCTCCGCGCGCTCAGCCCCCGCGTCATGAACGACGGAATGTACGATTTCTGCGCGCGGCAGAGATCATCGGTCATGGCGCAAATCTCCGCGGGAGAGCATACGGCCGCGCTCAACGGATCGAGCATCATGGCGTGATAGACGGCATCCCGATCATTGTGCAGTAGACCCTGCACAACGAGATCGAACACACGCATGTTGCTGTCGCAGAGTGCGGCCATCTGCGGCCGAAGTTTGCCGAACCGGCAGGCGTGGGGCCCTGCCCCGTCAACGGCGTTTGCCACCTCGACCACGCCATCAAGCGGAAGGTTGGGAATCAAACCCGCATTGAGCACGCTCGCATAAACCATGGCGGGCCGATCGAAGAGGTGGGCCTCGATTATCTCACTGGCATATTCCACTCCCCGCCTCAAATCCAGTCTGGTGATATCGCGCGCGAGCTCCCGACGGCGGCGGTCGCTCTGCTTGCGCCAGCGGGGCCAGTTCGTGGCATAGAACCGCGATGCCCCCCGGTACCCATCACCGCAGTACTTCTTGATAAGGTCCTTGCGCTTTCTGAAATAGGGTACGTATTCTGAAAGGTGTCCGCTTGACTCGGTGATAAAGGCCCCGAAATGAAACAGCATTTCGAACCGAACGGGATCGAGCTCATACACCGTGCGGTCGCGTTTCGCGCGGCGGATGATGCGCGGATACAGGTCTTTGCCGCGATGCGTCAGCTCGGTGAGCCAGGCAAGATGATTGATGCCGCCGCATCGATACACCATTTCTTCATAGGGAACGCCGGCGATGCGGGAGAGGTGGCGCGTGGTGTCCTGCACCGAATGGCACAATCCCACCACACGCGCGCTCGTGCTTCGCACCGCCGCCAGCGTCATGATGCTCATGGGGTTGGTGTAATTCATTACCAGAGCGTGTGGGCAGTATCGCTCGATATCCGCGAGAATTTTGAGCCATGACGGTACCGTTCGCAGCGCCTTGAATATGCCGCCCGGGCCGATCGTGTCGCCGATGCACTGATCAACACCGTAGCGCGCGGGGATATCATTGTCCCGGGCCACACATCGGGTACCCGACACCTCGATGCAGTTAATGATATAGTCGCTTCCCTGTAGCACGCGCCTCCGCCGGGTAGTTGACACAACGCGCCAGCGCGCATTCTGCTCGTCATTGATCCGCTGTGCCAGTGCCGCGATCAGCCGGGCGGTGATATCGAGCCTGGCCTTGTCGATGTCGACCAGCCGGATCTCGCCGCCTTTCAATCCAGGTATGAGCATGATATCTCGCATCAGCCCTGCCGTGAATCCACTGCCGGCCCCAAGCATGGTAATTTTTGCCATAGCCAACCCCCTTTCCCTCTGTCGAACCGCCGAAAATGCCGCCCGCGCGCTGTTCATGAGCCCTGATTCAGCCTGTACAGTGCAAATCGGGTCCCTCCAGTATACTGGATGTAAGACCCGATTGGTATGGCAAATCATATATTCATTCATGTGATATCCGACCATAGAAGACGCGCGTTCCGGGGCGCATACGAAAACCTCTCGCCCTACTACAACGTCGAAGGCGGCTCTTATGTGCCGCCACTGACCATTGTCGCTTCAGGAAGCTCACACTGGGGGATGGGACATTCGTATCATCGCGACCGATGCGATCTTCTCGGCGTTGAGCTTATGCTTGCCGGGACGGGGTTTTTCATACAGGACGGGCGCCGGTACGAGCTGGGTCCGGGTGATGTGTTTATTCTCCGTCCGGGATGCGCGCACACATACGGCACGGGAAGCTCCGGGTATCTTCTGAAACGGCATGTGACACTTCAGGGCACCGGAAAGGATCAACTGCTTCATGTCATGGGGCTTGCCGGACGCGACTTTGTGAGGCCGCTCGCCCCCCGTAGCGTGGCGACACGCATGAAAGAGGCGAACCGTCTTCTGACCGCGCGGCCCGCCGGATTCGCCCTCCGGCTGTCACACGTCGCCTACGAAACGCTCACCGAGCTGTCCCGCAGCACTTACCCGCAATACCCGCCTCCCATGCGCGCGGCCGTGGAGTTCATTCAACAGAACCTCAACCGCCCGGTATCCGCCGGTGAGATATGCCGCCGGGCCGGCTTGAGCCAGACACACCTGAACCGGCTGTTCCGAAAGCATGCGGGAAACTCCCCGGTCCGCTATCACCTGCGCGAGCGCTTCGCCTGGGCGCGCCACATCCTGCGGGAGACAGCACAATCGATAAAGGAAATATCCGCAATAGTGGGCTATGATGATCCACTGTATTTTTCTTCGCAGTTCAAGAAACATGTCGGCATTTCGCCGAAGCACTACCGGCGCCAGGCGAACAGAACGTGAGCGGCGGGAAGGCGACGACGGCTGCGAAAACGATCACGACCACGAGTTGAGGGAAGGGGTTTTCATGCGACTGATGACGGTCTGCACGCTGTTGATGATCGCGGCACATGCGCCCTTGGTTGCGCCCGCGGCCGCCGAGTATCTGGCATCCGAGCGAAATACTATCGACATTTTCGAGCGTACCTCACCGTCGGTAGTGTTTATCACCGGCAAGAGTATCCAGTGGGACCTCTTCTCGATGAATGTATTTGAGATCCCGCAGGGAGCGGGCTCCGGTTTTGTCTGGGACACCGAGGGACATATTGTCACGAACTACCATGTAGTAGCGCAGGCCGACAACATCTCGGTGACCCTGGCCAACGGGAAAAGCTATGATGCCGCCGTGGTGGGTATCGAGCCGAACAAGGACCTGGCGGTCGTGAAAATCAAGGCGCCGCCGGGCGAGCTGCGCCCCGTCCAGCTTGGCCGCATGTCAAGCCTCAAGGTCGGCCGGAAAGTGCTGGCCATCGGCAATCCCTTCGGGCTCGACCAGACACTTACCGTGGGCGTCATCAGCGCGCTGGGCCGCCAGATAAAGTCCGCGACCGGGCGGACCATCCATGATGTCATCCAGACCGATGCCGCGATCAACCCCGGCAATTCAGGCGGCCCGCTTCTCGATTCCAAGGGAACGCTTATCGGCGTGAATACCGCGATCATGACCCCCAGCGGGGGCAACGCGGGTATCGGGTTTGCCGTGCCCATTAATACCGTGCGCCGGGTGGTCCCGCAGCTCATCACCCACGGCAAGGTAATCCGTCCCGGCCTGGGCGTGCAGCTCCTTTCCGATCATGTTGCAAAACAAAACCGCATACAAGGCGTGATCATCGGGCGTGTGCTCCCGGGAAGCTCGGCGGCAAAGGCCGGCCTCAAGGGGCTTGCCAAGGGGATGTTCAGGCGGTACGTTCTCGGCGATGTCATCGTGGCGATAGACGACAAGCCGGTGCGCGACAGCGACGAGCTGAGCTATATCCTCGAACAGTATAAGGTCGGCGAGACCGTGACCGTTACGGTCCTTCGCGAGAGCACAAAACGGTCCGTCCGGGTGAAACTCCAGCAGCTTGAATAGTTATTTTACCCTTCAGAGAGGATGGGCCTGGTGGCCCGGCTGGTCTTCAAAACCAGTAGCGGGCGGATAACACCGTCTGTGGCAGGTTCGATTCCTGCTCTCTCTGCCATGGAATATCCCGCGACGGAGCCTGCTGGTGAACACGCCCGACTACCGATCCCTTCCGAGTGTCGACAAGCTGTTGAAGCACGCGACATGCGCGCGCCTCATAAAAGATCACGGACGCGCCCTGGTCACATTTGCTCTTCGCGAAGCAGTTGACCGCGCCCGCGCCCGGATCCGTTCGGGAAGGACGGTCCTTTCCGAAGAAGCCCTGGTCATGGATGCGGCGAACCAGGTACGGTCGCTGACACATGCAAGTCTCGTGCCCGTTATCAACGCGACAGGCATTATACTGCATACTAATCTCGGACGCGCGCCGCTGGGCACGAGAGTAATTGAAGACATTGCGCGGGCGGCCGGCGGCTACACGAACCTCGAGTTTGACCTGAAAACCGCCCGCCGCGGGCATCGGAACGTGCATGTGGCCGCGCTCGTGCGCTACCTCACCGGAGCCCAGGACGCGCTGGTTGTCAACAACAATGCCGCGGGCCTGGTCCTCGCGCTGAACACGCTCGCCAAGAGGCGCGAGACAATCATATCGCGGGGCGAACTTATCGAAATCGGCGGCGCGTTCCGGATTCCCGATATCATGCGCGCGGCCGGCACAAAAATGGTCGAGGTCGGCACCACCAACCGGACGCGCCTGTCCGACTACGAGAAGGCCCTGAGCTCAAAGACCGCGCTCGTGGTCAAGGCGCACCAATCAAACTACTCCATCACGGGATTTGCCCAAGACGTGCCCCTTAAAGAGCTGGCCCGTTTCGCGCACGAGCATGATCTGCCGGTACTCTACGATATCGGTTCCGGACTTCTGCGCAAGCCGCACGGGCTGCCGCTCGATCGGGAACCCGATGTCCGGGGCGCTATCGCCGACGGCGCCGATCTGGTCGCATTCTCCTGCGACAAGCTTCTCGGCGGGCCGCAGGCAGGGATCGTAGCGGGCAGAAGCGACCTTGTTCGCACGCTCGCCAGGGCGCCGCTCATGCGCGCGCTGCGCGTGGGCAAACTCACGCTGGCGGCGCTTGCCGGCGCGTGCCGCCGCTACCTTTCCGATCCGGACCTTATCAACGGCAATCCCACGTTTGCCATGCTCAATCAGACGGCGGACACCGTCAGATTACGCGCCGAGGCTCTCCGCGCCGCGCTTGCCCGGGAAGGCATTGCCGCCGCGGTGGTCGACAGCACCGCACAGGCAGGCGGGGGAAGCCTTCCAGAACTCGAGCTGAGAAGTTTTGCCGTGCAGGTCAACCCGCCCGCGGGATCCGCCAAGCACAAGGAGCGCTTTGCCGAACGGCTCTTTCGAGGACTTCTCGATGCCGATCCACCGGTACTGGCCATCCTTCGCGAGGGAAAGGTCCTGTTCGACGTTTTCACGGTGGGCGCTGATGAACTCGAAACGGTGGCGGACAGGATGAAGAAAGTCATTAGCGCCGGATTATGAAACACCTTATCATGGGCACCGCCGGACACATCGATCACGGCAAGACCGCCCTGATCAAGGCGCTCACCGGCATCGAGTGCGACACGCACCGTGAAGAAAAAGAACGCGGGATAACCATCAACCTCGGCTTCGCCCATATCGAGCTCCCGTCGGGAAACAGCGTGGGCATTGTCGATGTCCCCGGTCACCGCGATTTCGTGCATACCATGGTTGCGGGCGCAAGCGGCATCGATTTCGCGCTCATGGTAGTCGCCGCCGATGAAGGAGTCATGCCCCAGACCAGAGAACATCTGCAGATAATGAACATGCTGGGTATCCGCGCCGGCGTGATCGCGCTGACCAAAACAGACCTGGTCGGGCCGGAGGTTGCCGCCCTGGCCGCCGAGGAGGTCCGCGGTCTGGTGCGCAACACATTTCTCGAGCGCGCGGCCGTGGTCCCGGTCTCCGCAGCCACCGGCGGGGGACTGCCCGCGCTCGGCGCGGCACTTGACGAATGCGCCACGCGCGTCGCCCAGCGGCCCCGCGGCGAGGTGTTCCGGATGTTCGTCGATCGCATCTTCTCCAAGGCCGGTTTCGGCACCGTGGTCACCGGCTCGGTACTCAGCGGCTCCCTGGCTACCGGCGATCGCGCGTTGCTTCTTCCGCCGGGAAAAGACCTGCGCGTCCGCGTCCTGCAGCGCCACGGCAGGGACGTTCCCCGCGTGGCCGGCGGCGACCGCGCGTCACTGAACCTGGTCGGGCTCGATCGCCGGGATTTCAGACGGGGCATGGCTGTCGCCGATCGCGCGCTGGGAACAACCACCATGGTCGATGCGCAACTGCACCTGTTTGCCGATGCTCCTGCTTGTTCCATCTGGGCGCAGGCCATCTTTCTTCTGGGCACCTATGAAGCGCAGGCGAGAATCCACCTTCTGGATACGGACACGCTCGGTGCCGGTCAAAGCGCGCTCGTCCAGATACATCTGCCGGAGCCCTGCGTCGCGGTCGCCGGCGATCCCTTTGTTCTCCGATCGTCATCGAGCGAGTGCACGCTCGGGGGCGGCCGCATTATCGATGCCGCGCCGCTGCATCACCGGCGCCGCCGGCCGGAGCTGGTGCGCAACCTGAGGAGCGTCGCCAACGGCGACCTGATCGAGCTCATCGCCATGGAAGCGCGCAAGCGGCGGGGAGCGGTCACTCATTCCAAGATAGCCGATGCGCTGAACGTCGCACCTGACGAGATCGCAAACGCCGTCGCATCCGGCGTGCCCGGCGATCTCAGGGCCTTTCAGTCTGAAGGCACATGGTACGTCATCACGGCAGCGGAATACGAACGCCTGTCAAAGCAGATCGCGGAAAGCATCGCGGCATATCACCAACGGAACCCTCTTCTGAAAACCGGGCGTACAGTCGAGGAGATGATCGGAATACTGGGCATGGCCGTTGTTCCCGAAGCCGAGGGGCTGGTTCGCCTCCTGCTTGCGGACCTCGAAGCCCGCGGCATGCTGAAGCGCGCCGGCAGGACCTATTCGCTTTCGGACCACCGGGTGGAGATGGACAAGGATCTCGAGGCGGGTATCGCCGGCATTGAGTCGTTCCTCGCGGCATGCCGCATGAAAGTCCCGCTCGCCGCCGACCTTTCCGCGCGCGCGCGCGAACTCGGCATGGACGATCGCATACTGAACCAGGTGCTGCGGTATCTTGTGGCCAACCATCGGGCGTATCAGATTGAAGGAACCTATATTCATGCGGGGGTTGTGGATACGGCGCGGCGCGCGCTTCTGGCCGCGCTTGACCGCTCGCCCGAAGGCCTGACGGTTGCGGAATTCAGGGATCTCATTGCGGGCAATCGAAAAATGTGCCTGCTTCTGTACGCCCTGTTCGACCGTGAAGGCAGTACCCGGCGCGAGGGTGACGTGCGCATCATTACCGGCAAGGGACGAGACGTTCTGGCGGAACAGACATGACGAACAGGCTGCGATGGCTTCTCAGGCGGGCGATTCAGTTCCGCGGGCGCTACCTGCGCCCGGCCGTCGGGTTCTCGTATCCGCCGCGCCGCCCCGCATCCCTGGCCTACTACATCGGCGGGGGCATCGGCGATGCCATCATGACCTACCCGGCATTGTGCCTGCTCAAATGTACCTTTCCCGATGCGCAGCTTCGCGTGTTTGTCCCGAAGAAGCCGTATCCGGTTCTGGCAAGGGTATTCGAGCAGTTCGAGCCGCGCGCGATGCCCGCGCCCGTTCCGATGCTCTCGCGGCCGAAACACCGCTACGATATCGCCTTCTCCAACACGGTCGCCGCGTTTTTTCTGACCATCGAGTGCAACGCGTATTTGTCCGCCAGGCATTCGTACGGGTTTCACTACCCCGATGAGCCGCCGCGCGGGAGGCTCTATACGGCGACCATGCCGATTGCCGACAGTGTCCATGATGCGGATCAGAATATCGCGCTGATCACCAGGGCGTTTCGGCTTCAGTCGGGCGTCGGCGATGTTGCCTATTGCCGGGAGCGTACCCGCGCGCCGGCGCGGGATGCTCCGGTTGTCCTGCATCCGGGCGTGGAGACCGGGTATGACTACAAGCTGTGGCCGGTTGACCGATACAATGAGCTGGCCGGACGCCTGACATCACGCGGCATCCGTGTGCAGGTCCTCCTCGGGCCCGCCGAGCTCTACATGAAAAGCTCGTTTGCGGAATCGCCGTTCCTCAAAGTCGTGCTCGGTCCCGGCCCGCAAGGACTCGTCGATACAATCCGCAGCGCGCGGCTGTTTGTCGGCAATGATTCCGGCCCCGCGCATCTGGCGGCGTTCTGCGGTACGCCCGGCATAACGCTGATAGGTCCGGTCAACCCGAACCGCACCGCGCCGCGGGGAAAAAACAATGTGTATATCCATAATGAAACCGCCTGCGCCCCCTGTCATTTCGCCCGCCGGCAATGCGCGGACAACCGATGCATGAAAAGCATCTCCGTGGATCAGGTGTGGCATGAAGTGGAAAGGATGCTGTGAAGACATGATATCCTGATCGCGGGGGCCGGACGTGACAGGCGGCCCCGAAATCCGCCTGTCACGTTCTGAAATTCGAGCATCACCTTTCACATTAAGAATGTGCCTGCATGTACTACCAGGGTTTCGTACTCGATCCATTTCAGGAAAGGGCGGTCAATGCCGTCGATGCCAACCGCTCGCTGATTGTGGCGGCGCCCACGGGCTGCGGCAAGACGCTGATCGCGGAATATGCGGTGGAGAAATCGCTCGAATCCGGCGATCGGGTGGTCTACACCGCGCCCATCAAGGCCTTGTCAAACCAGAAATACCGCGATTTCGGCAGGCGGTTCGGCCGGGAAACCGTGGGCATCCAGACCGGCGATGTTACGATCAATCAGCAGGCGCCGCTCTTGATTATGACTACCGAGATCCTCAGGAACCAGCTGCTCGAGAACCCGGAGCGGGTGGCTGACGTACGCTACGTGATATTCGACGAGATCCATTATCTCGACGATCCCGAACGGGGGACCGTATGGGAGGAAAGCATCATTCTCGCCCCTGCCGACGTGCGGTTGATATGCCTCAGTGCAACCGTACCCAATATCGACGAGCTCGCGCTGTGGATGAGCACGGTCCGCGAAACTGAGTTCGAGGTGATTACCGAGAAGCATCGGCCGGTCCCGCTCCGTCATTTTCTATTCAGCCCGAAATACGGGCACATCACCCTCAAAGGCGTGCGCAAGAAATACCGGAAGCGGCTGTCGGAGCGCAAGAAATTTCTCCGCCAGCGTCCGTCGTGCAGAAAGATCGTGCGCCACGTGCTCGACCAGGGCCATATGCCTGTCCTGTTCTTCTGTTTCAAGAGGCGTGCCTGCGAGCGCAACGCAGAGATGCATGCGCACCTCAACCTGCTCAGCCGTCACGAGCAGGAGCGCGTCCAAGGCATTGTCGACGAGCTTGTCAGCGGGTACCGTCTCGAAGGGTACGATCGTCTCGGCCGCATGGAACGGCTCTGGCGCGCGGGCGTGGCCTATCATCACGCGGGAATACTGCCCGCGGCCAAGGAGATAGTCGAGCGCCTGTTTACCGACGGGCTCATCAAGCTCCTGTTTTGCACCGAAACCTTTGCGCTGGGAGTCAATATGCCCGCCAGCGCGGTGGTATTCGACGAGCTCGAGAAATTCGACGGCGTGGACTTCTCGTATCTCACCACGCGGCAGTACAATCAGATGGCCGGGCGCGCCGGGCGGCGCGGGATGGACAAGGTCGGTTTCGTGTATTCGCAGATTATCCCGGAAGCGACCGACCCGCGCGAAGTCGAGCGCATGTATTACGGCACGAATGAACGCATCGCGAGCAGGTTCTCTGCATCCTACTCGACGATACTCAATCTGTACAGCCAGCTTGGCGAAAGCGCGTTCGAGACCTTTCGCAAAAGCCTGCGCAATTTCAAGAACGGCAACTTCGTGTTTACCAAGTCATACCGCCGCCAGGAGGAGGCCATCCGCAGCCGCATCAGGTTCCTCCAGTCGGCCGGTTTCCTCGACGGTACCGAGCTTACCGAGAAGGGAAAACTGGCGGCCGCGGTAAGCGGATATGAAATCCAGGCGGCGGAGCTGTACTACTCACGCAGCCTCGATGAGTGCACGCCGGCCCAGCTTGCGGTTGTCCTGGCCGGGATTGTCACCGAAGAAGACTCGCCGGGCAAGAGACGCCGCGCGGTGTCGGATGCCCGGCTGCATTTCCATGCGGAAAAGGTCATTCAGCGCCTGCGCAGAAAGGAAATCCAGTGCGGCGTGCGCGAGCCTATCCGCGAGATGGAGCTTCGCTATGCGGCGCCCGTATTCGCCTGGGCCCGCGGGTGCTCGCTCAAGGAGCTCGAAGCGTTCGGCATTCCCGAAGGCGACATGGTGCGGCTCCTGCGCATGACCATCCAGCTCTTGCGCACGCTTCGCAACACTATCGACGACGCGGTCATTACCGAACGGCTGCACGAGGCCATCGATTTGGTCAACCGCGGGGTAGTGGATGCCCAGGCCGAGCTGCAGGCGAGCGCGCACACAGCGCGTGATGAAGAGGAAACCCGCTGACCTCGCGCAGCCCCGTGACCGCTACGACTTTGTGACAGCGCGCGTTCGCGGCCGCCCCAGCGTACCCCGGTCAAGCACTGCGGGAAGGCTTGGGATATTGCCCTGGCGGTCCGCGTTCACCGGGACATCACCCAGGAGGGCATGCGCCGCGGCATAGCCCAGGTAGTCAAGCTTGAAATCGACGGTGGACACCGGGTGCGCCTCGAACGGAAGCCGGTTGTCAAATCCGATTATCGACAGGTCACTCGGCACCTCGAAACCGGCAAAGCGGAACCAGTAGTAATAATTGATTGCCAGCCACTGGTTGGGAGCAAGAACGGCCGTGCAGTCGCGGCGCGCGGCTATCGCTGCCAGCGACGGAACATCTTGGGCCAGGCAATCGCGCAGCAGGGACTGCATGCGGCTCTCGGATGCCAGGGGATACTGCCTGGCGAGCGAGCGGCGTATGGCATCCGCGTGATCGAGGATGTCGCAACGCTCCCGGTCCATGCGGTGTCGCCAGAACTCCTCGTGCTGCGCAATAACGTGTACCGACAAGTCCCGGTATCTCGTCCGGGTCTCTTCGAGCACGTACTCCTTGCGGCGGCGCTGCCAGTCCTGCCCGCCATAGGCTCCACATTCGACGAAAGCAATTGAGCGGTGTCCCAGCTTGTGCAGCGTGTCAAGGGCCAGCCTGACCCCTTCCCGGTCGCTCGAATAGCAGCGGAAGTAGTTCTTTCGTGTCAGGGCCCGGCGGTCGAGATGCGGGGCGGTGTTGTCAAAGTCGAGCCACACGACCGGACGTCCGAATTGGCACAGGCTGGCAAGCCACGTTTCGAGCCCCGCGAATATGTCGATGTGCGCCCCGG
>WJMI01000192.1 GCA_014728015.1 Chitinivibrionales bacterium
GTATAGCCAGCTCGAGGTGCGACTTGGATGCGGCAAACCGCATGGCCGAGCCCGAAACCGGCACGCTCTGCTTTCCCGATGAGTGCATGGCAAAGTAATTCACTTCGGTGCGGAAATGATTGAGCGCCTTCTCGTACTGGCCCTGCTGAAGCGCTATTTCGCCGAGCACGTAGTTGCAGATGGGAAGATCATGGCGGATGGCGAGGGCCCGCTCGAGCAGCACTTTCGCGGTTTTCCTGTCGCCGAGCTCGTAGAAATTCAGCAGGGCGAGATTGTGCAGGGCCAGCACATGCTTGGGATTGAGCTCAAGCGATCGCTCGTAATGAGTCTTTGCCGTGGGATGCCGGCGCCGCTCGGTGAATATCCGCCCGAGGTTGTAGTAGAACCGCGCGACTGTCGGGAGCGTCTCGATGGAGCGCTCGTAGTATTGCTGCGCCGAATCGAGCAGCGTGCGGTCCTTGGTGGCCTTGTACCGGTCGTAGTAGGCCGTGCCGATATTGTGCTCGATATGCCCGCGCTCGCCCGGCTGTTCTTCGGTTTCGAGACTCGCCTGCAGCTCCTCGATGCTCTTGTCGAGCATCTTGGTCTTGTAGAAGGCCTGGTTCACCTGCATGGCGGTCTTGACCGCGGGCAGCGGCGAGGCGAAATACGTGTAGCCCGCATACCGCGCCACCATGAATATGCCCCACGCCGCGCATATCAGCGGGTAGAAAACGATGTCGCGTCTAAGAGCCAGGTGGCGCATCGCGCAGAAACTCCAGGACATACGTATCGGGGTTCTTCAGGGCGTACACGATCCTGAACCGGTCCGGATGGCTCACGATCGCCGGGTAGAGATACTTGGCGGTTGTCTTGGTCCACCCGAAATTGTCGTGCACCACGTGGGTCACGCCCTCCTTTTCCATGGTCTCGATGACTTTTTCAACATCGTGCGTATACGGGTAATTCAATCCTTTCCGGCGGGAGCGAAGGTAGAACAGCTCGGATTTCCGGCTCATGATAACGGCATCCGCGGGCGTGTGAATGCGCGCCCAGTCCGCGCAGCTGTAGTAGTTGCGCCAGTCCGGAGACATGCGGCCCGTATGCCGCGCCGCCGTGATCTGCCAGTACAAATTGACAGCCGCGACACAGGCGAGTACCGCCCACACGGCGCGCATTTTGCGCGGCGAAAGCGACGACGGGAATTCCGCGGCGAGGCGGCGGAAGAACGCGGTCGCTGCCTGCGTGCGTTCGGGATCGAAAAACGCGAGAACGGCTTCCAGGCCCAAAAGCAGAAACGCGTAGAGCATCGGGAGAATCCCTATCACGAACCGCTCCCCGCTCCATTGCACCTGCCACAGGCAGAGAATCCCGAAATAGAAAAACACGTAGAGGGCCAGCAGGCGCCGTCCCGAAAGCAGCGTGCGAAGCCAGCCGACACACACAAGCCCCACGAATATCGTGGACACGGTCTTGGCAATGCCCGGGGGAATTTTTCCCGGAACCGGCATCAGCGAGGTCCGGACAAGCGTGCCGGCATAGCGCCCCATGTTGGCCCAAACGCGCAACCCCATCTCCTGCAGGGTCGCATAGCCCATCTCGGGATCGTAGGTGTTGCGCAGGAACAAATGGTTGAGGTATGAATCCGATGATGACATCACCGCGCGCACGGCAAAGAATGCCAGGAGGTATACGCCGGCGTGCGCCACGGCATAGCGGTATCGTTTTGTCAGAAGTGTTCCCGCGATCCAGGCGGCCGTGAACGACAGCCCCACGCCGCGGACCTGCGCGGGAAGCACGGAGGCGGCGATTGCGCCCCAGAACAGGAGCCGGTTGTCCGGCCGTGACACGCTTCTGTCATACAGAAGCAGCGCTCCGATGCTCAGTACCACATAGGGAATCTCACTCATGAGAATCGTGCTGTACTCGGAGAGCATCCCCGAGGTCACCACGAGTATGAGAAACGGCAGAGTGAGGTAGCGAAGCTGGGGTTTGAAGTAGTGGTAGCACAGAAGCGTGGCGCACACCGCGAACAGGGCCACCATGATCTTGGCCAGGATAAGGTTGTCCCAGAGCGCCCGCGCGGCGGCGAGCATGAGCGGAAAGAGCGGCGGGTGCAGGCTTTCGCGCGGCTCGCCGGGCACGTGCATTTGACGGTATCCTTCACCGTCGGTCAGCGACTGGCTGAGAATCACATACACTGCATTGTCGCCGTTGTTGTCGAGCTGGGGCGAGAACCGCCAGGCCAAAATGACGAGCTGCACGCAGACAAGCACCCGCAGCCACATCGAGCCGTTCCACGACGAGATGTCCCGCCAGGCGGGTCCGGTCGCATCGGCATCAAGGGTCTTTCGCGGCTTTCGAGAGGCCATGGGCGGACATTCCGTTGTGCCGTTCTGACGGCGGGGGTGCAGGGAGGTACTCCTTCTCAGACATTGAAAAATAGCGGCTGGCACGCCCCGCACCCAAAGCCCGGGCCTTTGGGGACAACGCGCGCAACACGGGCCTCTATTGACTATCAGCAGGGGGGACTATATTATTAGGTAAGTATTCCCGCGCGCGATTCTGTTTCCCGACACATATTTGGGAGATGGCGTTGACATCTGTTTCCATTGTTATCCCGGTCTACAACGAAGAGCCCAATCTCCGGGAGCTTCATGATCGTGTTGCGGACGTGTGCCGGGCCAACGGGTATCGATATGAGATCATTATTGTGGATGACGGTTCCACTGACGGCACGCTTTCGGTATTGCGCGAGCTAGCCGCCCGGGATCAGTCATTTTGCTACCTGTCCCTGGGCAGGAATTTCGGGCAGACCGCCGCGCTGGCCGCGGGCCTCGATCATGCCACGGGCGATTTTGTGGTCACCATGGACGGTGATCTTCAGAATGACCCGGCCGATATCCCGAAACTGATTGCCAGGGCCATGGAAGGCTACGACCTGGTTGCCGGGTGGCGCAAAGAGCGCCGCGACCCCTTTTTCACCAAGGTGATGCCGTCACGAATAGCCAACGCGCTGATCCGGGCGTTCACCGGCGTGCCGTTTCACGACACCGGGTGCACGCTCAAGGTAATCCGGAGGGCAATTATCACGCGCCTGCATCTCTACGGCGAAATGCACCGTTTTATCCCGGCGCTTCTGTACTGGAAAGGCGCGCGTCTCGCGGAGGTCGAAGTAACCCATCACGCCCGCCATACCGGCAGGAGCAAGTACCGCGTGTTCCGTATCGGCCATGTCCTGCTCGATCTTTTGACCGTCAAGTTCCTGTTGAGCTATTCCACGCGGCCGATTCACATGTTCGGCAAACTGGGGTTCTACTCGTTTTTCATGAGCCTGGTATCGTTTGTCATGCTGGTGCTCATGAAAGTCCACTGGGGCGTTGACATGACCGGCAACCCGTTCATCCTGCTCTGCGTGCTGTTTGCCCTGGTGGGCATCCAGCTTATCACCATCGGCCTGCTCGGCGAGATTACTATCCGGACGTATTATGAGGTGGGCGGGAAGAACATCTATTCCATTGCCGAGCGCGCCCGCCAAGACCATCGGGACAGTGAGAGCCAGGGGTAGCCCGGCCGAGTGCCGCTGATCCTGTCCTCCTTTCCGGCGCCGGCACGCCGGGCTATCGCAGGAAGGCCATGACCAACTCAATCCCCACGCCGCCGAGCATGCATACCGGTGCCGGCACGATCAC
>WJMI01000193.1 GCA_014728015.1 Chitinivibrionales bacterium
GCGTGGGGGTTCGCAGGGGGGCTGGGCGGCGCGTGGGTGGCCCGGATGCTCCTGGAAATCGTCGAACCCGAAACCATCATCCTGGTGTGGGTTTCCGCGTACCTGGCGGCCTTCGTTTTCACCAGGCGTATCACCCGCATGTACCGGCTGCGTCTGCTCCAGAAAGAGCATGTTCCCGAGGCCGGGGGAGTACAGCAGATAGGCAGCATGCTGGGCAGCGTCAGGGACGTTCTTGCAATCGACCTGGTCCGCCTGATTTCGGTCCTCTATTTTCTGGTGTTTGTGGGGGTGTTCTCGCTTGACTATCTTTTCTGGCACACCTGCCATCTCTGGTTTCGGACCCCGCGAAGCCTTGCTTCGTTCCAATTCAGTTTCTACATGGCCCACGGTGTGGTGACTGTCTTGGGCCTGCGGTTCGTGATGCCCCCGTTCATCCGGCGCTGGGGGTTTCCGCGCATATTTTCCCTGCTTCCGCTGGTACTGGTGTGCGGTTCCGGGCTGATGATTGGGATGTCAATGCTGGGTGTTGACCGGAGGACGGCTTTCCTGGGCCTGGTGGCGGTGCAGTTCGCGCGGTACGTGGCATTCGAGAACGCATTTTCTCCAGTGTACCAGATGTTTTTCGCATCGATATCGAAGGAGAAGCGGGGGCGGGCCAAGACCATTCTGGAGGGCGTTACGAAACCCGCGGCTATCATTCTGGCTGGGCTCAGTCTTCTGGCGCTGTCGCGGGTACCCTACGGGATTCCGGGTGCGGTATTCGTGGTATCCGCGGCAATGGTGTGGGTCGTTGGCCGCGTTCGCCTGACCTACATGCGGGGGCTGATTCCTGAATTGTCCTCGGTAGATGAGCCGGATCATGTGATAGCAGAAATCGGTAGTCATTACGATCTGAAGATATTATCTTTAATCAAAGAGTATAGCCGCTCCGAAGACGCTGATCTGCGGGCACTTGCGGTGAAGATCCTCGCCCACCTCGGCTCGCGTCAGGCCCTCACGATAGTCACAGAAATCTACCACCGGGAGAGGCAGCAGAGCGTCAGGGAGATGGTTGCCCGTTCTTTGACAAATTTCTACTGGTACGAGGCCAAAGGATTGGTCGAGGAGCTTCTGCGCGACGGGAACCCCCGCATACGCAGCAATGCAATGTACTCGCTCAATGCCATGCACTGTCATTGGAAATGGCGCCTGAAAGACAGCGTGAAGCCGATGCTTTTCGATGAGAGCATCCGCGTGCGGATTGAGGCCGCGCGCTATCTATGGCAGACGCATGATCGAGAGGAGCGCGCGACGGTTGCGGGGTATCTGGAAAGCCTGCTCGAGTCGAAGAATGCGAACAAGCGTTCCGCCGGGCTGTATCTTGTCGGGACCTTGAAACCCGAGGGGTGGGAGCGGGTGCTCGTGGCGAACCTCAGATCGAGTTCGTTTCAGATTTACCAGAAGAGTCTCGAGGTCATTCTCACGTCGGCGGGCATGGCCACGCAGCTCGATGCGCTGCGTACGGTGCAGACGCTTTCGCGCAAGCACATCGCCGAGCTGGGCGCGTGCGCCCGCAGAGTGGGGCTGCCGCTCAAGGGGACCGTGGCCGCCTTTTTGCGTGAGACGAAAAACCGCCGCCTGATGTTCGAGTTGGTGAGGACGCTGCGCGCCATGCTCGATGCCGCCGGCAGACGCGACACGGGCCCCTTTGTCGACCGCACCACCGAACGGATGGTTGCGCAATGGATATTTTCGGAGTTGCGGGCCGCGTACCGGGATGCGTATGTCTGGCATTCACTCGTATCCGATCCGGACGTTGACGAGCGGGCATCCTGGATGCGTATCCTTGACGAGGCGCTGCGGGAACGTCTTATGCGTATCGCCGAATGGGCCCTGGATGCGCTGGTGCTGCTGGAGCGACAGCGAGGCATGGCGTGGAGCAGCCGCGAATTTGATATCAACGAACACGCCGATCGCATGGACATGGTAGAGGTGCTCGAGAACTACGGCGAGAGCGCGCTCGGCGACCTGATTGTGCCCGTGCTCCGGGGTGACTCGTGGGGCCGGGTCGCCCGGACCGGCCGCCAGGTGTTCGGTCTTGACGAGGGTTTGTCGCGCAGGGACATACGCCATTTCGTGCGTTCCGAGAACAAGTGGGTATGTCTCAGCGCGCTGTACTGCCTGCACAAGTCGTCGCGGCGCCGCGAGTTGCTCGTGGCCGAGCGGGAAACGCTCGCATCACTGGCGGGAGATCCGTTCCCCTACGTTTCGCAGGCGGCGCGGGAGTTGTTGTCTTCATTACGCGATCAGGATTGTATGCCGACCACATTCGAACTGCTCGAAACCGTGCTCTTCTTCAAGAAGACGCTTCTGTTCCGCAACGTGCCCGCCGAGAAGCTGATGGGGCTGGCGGAAATATCGAAGCTCGTTTCGTATAAGAAAGACACGATTATCTCGCGGGAGGGAGACATATCCGATCATTTGTATGTCGTGAGGCGGGGCAGCTTGAAGATCGCCAAGGTGAAGAACAACGTGCGCACTATCCTGTCAATCGTCCGTCAGGGCGAATCGTACGGTGAAATCGGCCTGCTGAACCAGGCGCCCCGCTCGGCGAGCGCCGTGGCCAACGAGGACTGCGAGGTGTATGTGGTGCAGCGCGACTCGCTGAAGAAGCTGCTCATGGAGATGCCCGAAATCGCCTATAATTTTCTCGAAATATTCAGTGAAAAACTGCGCCGGAGCGGTGAAGAAGTTGCTTTGCTGCATACGACGCTTTCGGGAAGAATCACAAAGGAAACCGTTTCGAAGGATGTATGACAATCACTCACACGAACAGGAGGCTGGTATGAGGCACGTACGCGCAGTGGGGATGGCGTGTGTGGCAGGGGCTCTGGTGCTTCTCGGCGGATGCACTGGAGGAAAGCAGGGGAACGAGCTTACGGTTCTTATCAGGATGATGCCGGCGCAGCAGCGGTTTTTCCGTGATGAGATCGTGAAGGCGTTCGAGAAGGAGCACAAGTGCAAGATCAACATCGCCACGTTCAACAACGAGTGGGACATCGAGCGCATGCTCAAGCTTGAAGCGGGCAAGAACGATCCGGAAATCGGTCTTGTCAAGACGCCGTTCGAGATGACGCGCGTGCTGGTGGCAAAGGGATACATGCAGAAACTGGCGGACATCGTCGATTCGTCCCAGGTCATGCAGGATATCGCCGAGTATCATCCGCTCGCGACCGCCCTGGGGATGGTCGACGAGGTCCCGTATTACATCCCGCGGAAACTTGAAACGCGCATACTGTTCTATCGCAAGTCCAAGGTGGCCGAGGCTGTTGCCAAGTTCCCGCAGCATCGCAGCCGGATCAACGCGGAACTGAAGAAGCGCAACGGATACGGGCTTCCCAAGGGCTATGCGCTGGAGGAGCAGCCGGGAGAGTGGGATTTTTACGATCTCTTTGTCGTGGGAACGATCTGGGCGAACGAAGAGTACAATGGCGTGAAGGTCGGACGGATGGCGCATCGCGGCGCCCGGTATGGCGGCACCGCGTTGTTCCTGGTCGATCGGGCCATCCAGCTCGGGGCCGATGAAGATGACTTGATGCGGCTCACCGGTGACAAGACCACGGAAATGTATCTCTGGGAGAACATGCTCGTGCAGAGCGGCACGTATAACCCCGGCATGTGGCAGGATCCGTGGAAAGGGTCGAATATCTACAACGGCATCAAGGATGGGAAGGTTTTTCTCGCGTATCTCCAGCAAATCGACTGTTTTCTGGTGCACGGATGGAAAGAGGATCCGGGCATGCCGACCTACCTGCCCGATATCGACGACATGGGCTTGAGTGTTGTTCCGCGGGCCGTATCATTCACCATGACCAAGGGAGACCCGTCATACGAGGGCGGCCGCCGGATCTCGACGGGCGGATGGTGGTGGGGTGTCCCCAAGACATCGCCCGATGCCGAACTGGCGTATGCATTCGCCCGGTTCGTGACCAACAAGGAGAACCAGGCCCGCGAGTGCGCCAAGTTCGGGATGATCCCGGTGCGCAAAGACATACTGAGCAACCTTCCGGAGGTGTTCGATGAGGGCTGGGTGGGGGATATTTTCGAGGTGTCGATCGATCAAATTCGCACGCAGTTTGAAAGTGAAGATATCGTAACGGTCCCGCTCAACAAATACTACTCGCAGATTGCCCAGAACATGGTCGAGGCCTGGTACAAGCTCTGCGTGGACTATAACGAGGATGAACAGGGCACAATAGATCTGGCGACCATGAAGATGCGGCTGGGAAGCGATTTTGTGCCCAAGCAGAAGGAAATTCTGGGCGACGCGTACCCGGAATGATGTGATGCCGCGCTCCATTGTCCAAGGTGTGATCAGCCACACGATGAAGATATGGCCGCTGTTCCCGGCGGCCATATACCTTCTCGGCTTCCTGATCATCGTGACCGTCTATCTGCTCGGAATGAGTTTTACGGTGGTGGATGGGGGGGCGGTTTCGGCATCGCTGGCCCCCGCGGCGCGCCTGCTCGCCCTTCCGGAGTTCAGGCAGGCACTTGTCAACACCGTGATGTTCGTCGTTGTGGGCACGCCGCTGGAGCTTGTTGTGGGACTCTGGCTCGCGCTCATGATGTACCAGTCGTTTCGCTTCAGGGGCATGATGCGAAGCATGCTGATCATCCCCCTGGCCATACCCGCGCTGGTGACGGCCACGCTCCTGTTCATTCTGTTCGATTATCCGGGCGGGCATATCAATCATCTGCTCATGGGTCGGTACTGGTTTTTCCCGGCGGTGGTGGATGCGCCGGTGAACTGGCGGGGGTCCATGGCATTCTCGCTGGGGATATCGCTTCTGGGGAAAGTGTGGCGTGACATGCCCATCTCCATGCTGATTCTTCTGGCCGGCCTCAATGCGATTGACCCGGAGCTGTTCGATGCCGCCAAAACCATGGGGGCGGGGCTGAGGAAGCGCCTGCGGCACGTCATCCTGCCGCTCATTCTTCCCTCGGTTTCCGCGGTCGTCCTCCTTCGCTCCATCGAAATGTGGAAGGAGTTCATCTTTCCCTTTGTCCTTGCCGGCCAGCATGACCTGCTGGGCACACTGATAGAGTCGCTGTATAACAACTGGGGCAATTCTCATGAGGCGGCCGCCGTGGCCCTTGTCCTGGTCGTGTGCATAATCGTGAGCGCGCTCGTACTCTTCCGCGTGCTGGAGGGCCTGCGGCGGCTGCTTGTCTACGCGTAAAGGAAGTGCGGTCGTGAGCAACCATCGTATCCGCTACCGGCGACTGACTTTGTACTGCGGCATTGCCGCGGCGTTCGTGCTCGTGGCGGCCCCGCTCTACCTTCTTGTGAAATACTCTATCAGCGATCCGGACAGTATCAACACGGGCGGCGCGCCGATTCCCCTGTGGCCCTACAGCCCGACCCTGCGGACGTTCGCGTATCTGTTTTCCGACAGTGAATTCTACGGCGTGGTGCTCAACAGCCTGTGTATCGCGCTGGCAACGGTCATGCTCTCGCTCTCGCTCGGCGTGCCCGCCTCGTACGTATTGGGTCGATACCGCCTCCCGGGAAGAAAGATATTCACCTTGGGACTGATCTCGATTCGGCTTTTCCCGGATATCTCGTCGGTGATCCCGGTCACTGAATTTTTTATCAGGCTGGGCGCGCAGAACACCTACTGGGGCATTATTCTGGCCCACACGCTGCTTGCCCTCCCGTATGTTATCTTCATTGGCATAAGTGCGTTCGAAAGCATACCGAACGATTTGGAGGAACAGGCCACGGTTATGGGCGCGAGTCGCGCGCAGGCCTTTGTCAGAATCCTGCTGCCGCTGGCCGGGCCCGGGCTGGTCGCCGCGGCGATATACGCGTTTCTTCTTTCGTGGGATGAGTTCATATTCGCGTACTTTCTTCTCGGGCTGGGGAGGATATCCACCCTGACCCTGTATCTCAACCAGAAGATGTCCTTTGCGCCGCCGCAGAACATTCTTGCTACCATTTCCGTATGCTTGAGCATCCCGGTGGTGCTCTTCGCGGTGCTGCTGCAGAAGTACATGACCGCGGGGATTACCTCGGGGTCGGTCAAATAGAAGACGTTGACCATGGCCGATGTCATCCTGAAGAACATTACCAAGCATCACGGTGACTGCAGGGTCATTGACAATCTCAGCCTGGATATCCGCGGCGGGGAATTCGTTACCCTGCTCGGGCCGTCGGGGTGCGGCAAGACGACCCTGCTGCGAATGGTTGCCGGCTTGACATCCGTGGAGCAGGGCGAGCTGTGGATCGGCGGCGCATTGTACAACGATATTCCCGCCCAGCGGCGCCGTATTGCCATGGTGTTTCAGAGCTACGCATTGTTCCCGCACATGTCGGTGAAGGACAACGTGCTTTTCGGCCTGCGGATCCGGAAGGCGCCGCCGCACGAGATGTTCGACAAGCTCTCGTGGGTCATGCCCCTGCTGGGCCTCGAGGGCCTGGAATCCCGCCTGCCCAAGGAGATTTCAGGCGGGCAGCGGCAGCGGGCGGCGCTCGCGCGCGCGCTGGTGCTCGATCCCGAGGTGCTTCTGCTGGATGAGCCCCTGAGCAATCTGGATGCCGCTTTGCGCGAGATGGCGATGGAAGAGCTGAAACGAATACACCAGCAGGTGGGCAAGACAATCCTGTATGTCACTCACAATCAGGCTGAGGCCATGAGCATGAGCCAGCGTATCGCGGTCATGAAGGCCGGGCGCATCGAGCACTTTGACACTCCGCGAGTGGTCTATGACCATCCGCACACGGTTTTCACGGCGCAATTCATCGGCAGCCCGGTTATCAACATGCTTGAGGGCGAAATCGAGCGGGGGGACGGTGTGATTGGGGCCAAGACCGGCCTGGGGTTTTTCGTACTCGACAGAGACCGCGGCGCGCAGGCCGGCGCCATGATTGGGCGGCGAGTCCGGGTCGGGATCCGGCCGCAGAACGTGCTGTTCGCCCCGCACAGCGCGGCGCGGCGGGCATCGGATACGCGGATCGAAGTTACGGCGGAGCTGGTTGAGACGCTCGGCGACCGCAGTCTTGTCATCGCGCGCGCTGATGACGGCACCATGATCAGGTTCATGATCACCCGGGATGAAAGCATTCCGGCGGGTACGCGGGTTGCCGCACTCGTGGACGGGCGCAGGATACATCTTTTCGAACCGGCAACCGGCATCAACGTGTTTGCCGGGGACAAGCAGTAGGTCCTTCATGAAGCACAAACGTTTTCTCTTCGCGGCCGCTTGTACCGCGCTCTGCATCGCTGCGGGTTGTTCGGGCAAGAGCGAACAGAGAATTGAGAACGAGCTGCGCGTCATTCTCGACGATGATCTTCGTATGGTGGCAAGCGAGATTTCCCCCGAACATGTCGCCGACTCGACATATTACGATATATCGATGTTCAACGAATACGAACAGGGAACATACCGGTGGAAGGCCGTCGTTGAGTTCTTCTTTCTGAAGGACGTCAACGTAAAGATGGTGCGCAAATACCGGTATCACCGGAAGCTGAAGAAATGGGAACGGTACTTCAACCAGTATCAGTTCGTGCATGAGTAGGAACAGCTCTATCCTTCTCCTGCTGCCCGTCCTGCTGATGGCGGGGGGAAGCGACGGCGCCGGCCCGTCGCCGCGGCTGCCCGATGCGATGCATGCCCTGGCGCTTTCGAGCGTGGACCACGTGTACAAGGAGGAGTTCAAGGAGGCGCGCGACGATGCCAGGCGCATGATGCGCGAATATCCCGATCATCCCGCCGGCTACTTTTTCATGGCCGCCGTGATCGATGCCAGGATGGAGCATTTGCAGACCGACGATGAGGAAGTTGATTTCTACCGGCACTGCGATCTGGCCGTGAGCAAGGGCGAGGCCCTGTTGGAGAAACGGGACGATCCGTGGGTCCGGTTTTTCGTGGGCGGCGCGCATGGGGCCCGCGGAACGTACGAGAGCCGCTACGGGCGGTGGATCACGGCGTTCCGCTTCGGGTGGCAGGGCGTGACGGCGTTCCGCGAGCTTCTGGAGCAAGCCCCGGGTATCAAGGATGCCTGGCTTGGCATCGCGACATACGACTACTGGCGAAGTGCCATGACCAAGAAGCTGTGGTGGATGCCCGGTGTCGAAGACAAGCGCGATGAGGCCATCGGCATGCTGCGCGAGGTCGTGGCCGAAGGAATCTATGTGCGTGAGGCGGCCGCGAAAAACCTGGTGCCGATCCTCAACAACGAGAAGCGCTACCGCGAAGCGCTCGCCGCGGCCGAGGGCATGCTCGCCCGTTACCCGAACTGCCTCGTGTTCAAGTGGGGGCGGGCCGAAGCGAAGCTCGGTCTGGGCGAGCCGGATGCGGCCGAGAAGGAGTTCAAGCAGATTCTCGAGCGGGTCGAGTCGCAGGATGTTGACAACCGCTATAATGTCGTTCGCTGCCGCTATTTTCTCGCGAGAACCTATTTCAGACAGAAGCACTACGCGCGTTGCCGCGACGAGTGCCGGCGCATTCAGCGGTACGAGCTGGATACCGATACCAAACGCCGCCTTGAAAAGGAGC
>WJMI01000194.1 GCA_014728015.1 Chitinivibrionales bacterium
ACCATGGAGAGCGGCATGGCCCTGGGGATCGATACCGATTACTCGCGCCTGGCGGGCATGGTGGCCAAAGAGCAGCCATATCATTTCCATGTCCTCCACGCGCTGGCAAGGTCCTACATGGCCAGGGGCCAGGCCCCTACCGCCTTGTCGGTACTCCAGAGCGCTTTGCGTTCAAAGCCCCGCTACGAGGTGGACGAAGGGGCATACCGCGAACTCCTTCTCACCACCGCCCGGGCGCATTTCCAGAACGGCGAATTCGACAAAGCGCTTGAACGCTTCTTCGCTTTGCTCGACAAAGAGGAGGACTTCGAGGAGGCCTTGTACGGGATCGCCTGGTGCTACATCCGCCTCGGCAAATACGAGAAGGCGGAGACCACGCTTCGCAAGCTGATAAATCAGAATCCCTCCTCACCGCTTGCCGCCGAGGCCATTCTTTTGATGGCCCGCCGCTACGTGAACAAGGCGCAGTACGAGTGGAAAAAGATCACGTATCTCTCCAAGGAGCACGGGCGTCTCAAGAAGCTCGCCGATCGGCTTGCCGAGAAGATCCCCGCCGATTCAACGGGCCCGCGGGTTGACACGCTTCGCGCCGCCCGCGCGGAGATAGAGTCCATGGTCCGCCGCATCGAGACGGAGCAGCGTGCCGATCACGATCAGATCGCTTCGCAATACGGCAAAGCGCTTACGATATGCGAGATGGTACAGAGCCACTACGAGACAGGTTCCTTCCAGGAGATGTCGTTCTCCGAGTCGCGGGAAAAGCTCCTTCACGAGCTGGACTCGCTGCTTCTGGCGGTAGGCGGCGACCGCGCGGCCGCCGAGCAAAGGCGCCAGCGACGGTCCCGTGCCGACCGTGACATCGCCAAAGTCAAGGACCTCGTGAAGCAGAGCCGCTTGCTGGCCGCCGAGATTGAGATTGACCAGTATCGATGGGAGCGCGCGTATCTTCAACGGAAAAAAACCTCACTGGCGGCGATGATACGTGCCGCCCGCGGAGAGTGCGACACAGCCGTGGATTCAGCCGTGCGCGCGCAGTGCCCGCAGAAACAGAGGCGACTCGTCGCGCGAATGGATTCCCTTATCGCCCTCGAAGAGGCCACGAGATCCGCGTGGTACGACCGCCTCACCGTCCGATGCGCGCGGCTGCTCGAAACGCCGCTCGACACGGCCGACGAGATATACCTTCGGTACCACCTCGGGGAACTCTACTACGAAAAAGAAAACGAGGTGTTTGCCGCCCGCCATGAAGCGTATGAAGAGGAACTGACCCGGTATGAGAACCAGATGGCGCTCTTCCGTGACGGCAAGCTTCTCACGATGCCCGCCGAGTCGCAGCCGCCCCGGCTCAGCCACGAACAGAGCATGCGGCAGTACATGCGTGTCGTCGAGAAATATCCAAACCACGAGAAGACGGCCCCGGTCCGCTACAGTCTCGCGTGGTGCTTCTCCGACCTGGGGCGGCTCGACAGCGCCGTGCTCCAGATGACGGTTGTCGCCCGCGATCATCCTCAGAGCCAGTTTGCGCCGCAGGCATGGATGTACCTTGGTGAAAACTACTTCGATGCCGCCAAGCTCGACAATGCCATCGAGGCCTACCAGTCCGTGATGAAATACCCGGAAAGCGAATGGTTTGACGAGGCGTTGTACAAGCTTGCGTGGGCCCAGTACCGGAAGTCCAATCCGGGCAAGGCCATCAGCTCGTTCCTCGCCCTTGTCGACCTCGGCGAGGGGGAAGCATCCGGCAAAGCACTTCTGGAAAAGGAATCTCTCGATTATATCGCCATCAGCTTCAGCGAAAGCGACGTGAGCGGGGAGAAGGGCCTGGAGCAGGCCGCGATGTTCGTGGACAAGCTGGGCGATCCGGACCGGGGAACGCAGATCCTGCATCGCCTCGCCAACGTCTACCGGGACCAGGGACGATTCGAAATGGCCAAGAGCACGTACCGGACGCTTCTGCAGATGTATCCGGACAACAGAAACAGCCCGCATGTCGAGAGCGAATTCCTCTCGGTCCTGGATCGGGATCTGGATCTCGCGCAGGCCTCCAGGCTCAAGACGGATTTCTTCGAGAAGTACAACCGCAACGGCAGCTGGGCAAAGACGCAGACCGATACCGCGGCGGTATCGACCGCCGACAGCCTCGCCGCCCGTCACCTGTATGATGCCTCGGTGAGCTACCATCAGCTCGCCCTGCAGGGCAACGATCAAAGCCTCTACCGCACGGCCGCGAACCGATACAAGGATTACATCCGTGCCTATCCGAAATCGCACGTCGCGAATGAATGTCACTACAACCTCGCGGAGATCCTGTTCTCGCTCGGCTCATATCAGAATGCCGCTGAAGAGTATATCGCCGTGTCGAAGCGATATCCGGACAGCAAGTACCGGGAGACTGCGGCATGGAACGCCATCGTCGCCTCCCAGAACCTGCTCAAGCAGGAGGAATCGAAACCGTGAGTATCCGGGGCCGCATCCGCTTTCTCCTGTTTGCCGCCGCGGCGCTGCTGTCGTCATGCGCCGCGATGCGCGCGGGGCGCGGCACGAACCAGGCATCCGCGCCTCCCGGGGCCGACAGCGCCGCCGTGCAGGAGGAAACGATGCAACCCGGACCGGACAGCGCCGCGGTTGGCGAAGCCGCGCAGGACTCGTCCACGAAGACCAAGACCCTCTCCTCCGCATCAGAGCTGATGCTGAAGGCCTGCCAGAACTATATCGAGGTCAATCCTGAAAGCCCCAAAGTGCCCGAGGTCCTTGCCTTGAAAGGGTCGGTTTTCTATAATAACGGATTCTACGGCAAGAGCCGCGAGGTATACCGCCGCATTATCGAGGAGCACGAGAAGTCGCCGTATCGACTGGAAGCGATTCGCATGGTAGCGCAATCGCATTACCAGGAGAAGAATTTCGACGAGGCGCAGGAATGGTATCGACGGATGCAGGATGCCGCGAGCACCGGCGCCGACAAGGAAGAGGCCCGCGCCGCCATAGCACAGTCGATCTTCAAGATGGGCGAATCGTACGAACTCAGCCAGCGTTACGAAGATGCCGCGGCACAGTACGAGCGTGTGGCGCTTGAATTCCCGGAGGCGGCCATTGCCGACATCGCGCTGCTGAATGCCGGACTCGCCTACGAAAAGATCGCGGAATGGTCCCGCGCGATTCTTATCTACCAGCGTTTAGGAAAGAAATACAAAGAGTCCAAGCTGATCCCCAAATCAATGTTCCGCACCGCGAAATGCTATGAAAAACTCCGGGAATGGGAAAACGCGGCGAAAACCTATCTGGTTCTCGTCAAGGACTACCCGACATCGGATCTCACAGAGGCGGCCTTGTACAACGCTGGCTTCTCGTTCGAGAACGCGAACAAGCTTATCGAGGCCGCGGCGACATTTGAGAAGCTGGCCTACTCTTTCCCGAAATCCGCGGATGCGGCTGATGTGCTTTTCAGGGCCGGGGAGCTGTACGGCCGCCTTAAGGACTGGCCGAACGTCACCCGCGTCAATACGGAGTTCTCCCGCCGCTACGGCGGCGACATTGACCGGGTCGTGCAGGCCCAGTGCATGGTCGGCGTCGCCCTGTACATGCAAAACAAGCAGGACGATGCCGTTCGCCAGCTGGCCAAGGCTGTCGATACATACCGGCAGCTGGAGAGGCCCAGCGATGTCAACCGTTTTTATGCCGCGAAGGCTCAGTTCACGATAGGAGAAATCTACCACGACCAGCAGAACGACATCGCCCTCACGCTCCCGCGCAGAACGTACCAGCGGCAACTGCGCGACAAGTCGCGTCTCCTGGACGATGCGGTCGATGCATATTCCAAGGCCGTCCGGTTTGAAATTTCGGAGTGGACCACCCGGAGCATCTACCAGGCAGGGCAGGCGTATGAAGATTTCGCCGTGGGCGTATTCAAACAGCAACGCCCGGCCGGACTGGGCATCGAGCAACAGCTTGCCCTAGAGCTCGGCATCGCCAACGCCGTGGAAGAGTATTTCGTTGACAGGGCGCTCGCGTATCATGAGCAGAATGTCAAGCTTGGCATCAAAGAGAAGCTGGAAGACAAATATGTAGTGCTCTCGCGGGAGAAGCTTACCTACCTTCCGTATACCGCGGGACGGAATTTCCTGGCGCTGGTTGACATCGCGAAAGGCGTTGCCTCGCAGGAGCATCTTGAGGGCTTCGCGCTCATCGCCCAGAAGCTCCAGATGCTCCAGAAGATCGCGCCGTTCCAGGAACGGGCAATCGCGCTGTTTCGAAAGACCCTTGATCTGGGCACCATGTATCATGAACGAAATGAATTCTACGGCAAAGCTTCGGGTCTCGTCACCAAGACATCGTTCACCGTAGGTGAAACCTATGCTTCTGTCGCCCAAATCGCGCGCGAGGCACCCATTCCGGGTGATTTCGACAAGTACGAGAAATTTGTATACAAGAAGAAGCTCCTCGATCAGATCCAGGCGTATGAGGACAACGCCCTGAAAAGCTATCTCACCACCACCAAGATAGCCGAGGCGTACGAAATCGACGATGATTTCGTGAAGAAGACGCGGGACAACCTTTCCCGCCTGCTGTTCATACGCGGACGATGCTACGACCTTCTGGGTATCTCGGCCTATGCGGACCCGCCGTATCCCGATGGCATTGCTGAGGCGGAGAAGCGGGAATACCTCGCCCGGTTCCAGGAGATCGCCCTTCGTTTCCAGGAACAGGCCTTCGATATCTACCGGGTCATTCTGGAATATGCCGACCAGGGGTACGCCACCGGGGAGTATGTCCACCATGCATACGTCCGCATGTACCAGAACTATCCGGAGGAATTCGGCCGCAAGCAGGAGAAGATTACAGACCGATCGATATCGTCCGGCCCGGAGTGGAAATGCCTTGCCGACTCCCAACCGGGGTGGCATGGCCTCGACTTCGCGGATGCCGCCTGGCACAAGGTGCGCAAGTCGGCACTCCCCGACACCGTTGACGTGAGCGGGTTCCCCGCAAAAATTCCCACACCCATGTGGCTGTACCGGGGCGACTCCGAAACAAGCGCAGCGACGGCCTTCCCTTCACTGTTGTACTTCAGGCGGGTCTTCTACGTGACGGAGCCGCCGCACGAAGCCAAGCTCTTCCTAGCATCTGACGGGGAGTTTTCTCTGTTTCTCAATGGTGATTCACTGGCTTCTGCGCATGATTCGGCCGGCGTTCGGGCCGCCGCACGCCAGTGGGATCTTGCCGGCAAGCTGCGCCAGGGGAAAAACGTGCTCGCAGCGAGGGTGGCGCATCATCGGCCGGGCCGGCCAATCGGTATCATGCCATACCTCTCGCTGACCGTAACCGTCTATGAATATCTGCCGGTATTTCCGGGAACGGATATCCCCATGGAACGGAAACTCGTATCGGAGGGGTCATGGGTGTTCCCGTATATTAAGAATTACAGCCCGGGATCGCGTGTTCCCTCGGCCAACAACTGAAGGATGACTCAATGAAAACGCAACGGATGCTTGTAGTCCTCGCCGTGATCGCCGCCGCATGCCTGGCGCAGGAACCTGCCGCGACCCGGCCTCTTGCGGAGGGAAGCGACTATGTAGTTGAGCAGCCCGGAACCATTACATTTAAGCACGGCATTGTTATTGTGGGAAAAGTGGAGAAGCCGCAGGTGATGATATTTTTGCCGAAGGAGAAACCATACTACCGCGACATCTCGTTTGAGCGCTCCTTCGCCGAGGATATGACCGAGCCCTTGCCGTTCGAGCCGATTATAGAGTAGGATCATCTCGCGCAAAGCGATGAAGTCGAGTTGACACCGCTGAGCGCTCCATAGTAGAATAATACAAGCAGTTACGCAGATTCGGCGCAGTGCTCGTCTCGTAAGGAGGGATGATGGAGCTGATTGCAAGGTTTTTCCGTGAAGGCGGCATGTGGATGTATGTGCTCGCCACGGTATCCGCTTTTGCCGCAGCCATAATACTCGAACGGCTTATCTATTATTATGTCCACTGCAGGATAAACGCAAAAGCGCTGCTCACCCAGATCACGCGGCTGGTTCGCAACGGAGAAACCGAAAAGGCGCGGAAGTTGTGCGCGAGCATGAAGGCCCCGCTGGCGGTTATCCTCGAGTCGGCGCTCTGGCATTTCCTCCAGCAGGAATCCGATCAGGAAATTCAGAACGCGGTTGACGAAGTAGGCCTTCGGGAGCTCCCGAAAATCCAGCGGCGCACCCACTATCTCTCCCTGTTCGCGAACATCTCCACGCTCATGGGGCTTTTGGGAACCATCTTCGGACTGCAACAGGCCTTCGGCGCTCTTGCCACGGCCGATCCTTCGCAAAAAGCAACGGTCCTGGCGCAGGGAATCGCCATGGCCATGAATACAACGGCTATGGGGCTGATGGTCGCCGTGCCGTGCATGGTAATGTTTTCTATCCTGGGCGCAAAGGCCAATACACTGATAGAAGAAATTGACGAGAGCTCGGTGCGCATTCTCAACTTCCTGTTCGCGCAACGGCGCGTGTAGCGGAGAGCATTCCTGATGGAAGACCAGAAGCAGCCCTCCCGCCCCGCATTCCCGCCGATGAAGCGGGTCAAGAAGTCCATGGGGCGTGACTTCGAGATGATCGAACTCGATGTCACGCCGGTCATGAACCTTTTTATGGTCCTCATCCCGTTTCTGGTCTCCATGGCCGTTTTCACACACATCGCGGTAATCGATTTCTCGCTCCCGCCGGCACAGATGGACACCGATGCGGTCGGCGAAAGCAAGGAACTCGACATCTCCATCGTTATCACCATGCCGGGCCAGTCATCATCCGGGGGCTTCAGGATTGTAGGCACGGGCAAGAAGCTCGACCTTGTTCCGATGGTTCGGGGAAAGTTCCAGTTTGATGTCCTCCGGATGCTGCTCAAAGAGGTCAAATTCCAGTACCCGTCTCAGAAGAGCGTTGTTCTGGTTATCGATGGTAATGTTCTATACGATGATATCGTTACATTCATGGACATATGTCGCGAATCCCAGTTCCCGGACATCGGCCTCTCAGGAGAAATCGGGTGAGCTGCAAGGTAAAGCTCCAGCACAAAAACGCGCTGCCGGTCGTACAGGTGATCGGCGAGCTGACTGGAAACGATTCGGCTCGCGTGTCGAAAAAGATCCTCGCGCAACGCGCGGGCAAATCGAAGATGGTAGTAGTCGACCTGAGTGAAACGACCTTTCTGGACAGCCACGGCCTCGGCGTGCTCGTATACGCGTGGCGGCGTCTGGAAGAGCGCGATCAGGAGCTCGTATTCATGAACCCCCCACCGTTCGTGCAGAACATATTCCAGGGAACCAATCTGGCAAATGTCCTGCGGGTCGTAGAATCGCTGGATGCGCTATGAGTTTTCCCGTATCGAAGTCCAACCTTCAGCGGATCCGCAAATCGCGCGGCAAGAAGAACTTCAAGGGCTTCCGGCCGCAATTGACGTCACTCATTGATGTGATGACGATTCTTCTGATATACCTGCTGAAGAGTTTTTCTTCCGAAGGCGAAATCATCACCGTATCGAAGGACCTTATGCTGCCGGAATCGTCCGCGGAGAAGCGCCCGGAGCAGACCGTGGTCATCACTGTCAACAACAGCTATGTCCTCGCCGAAGACAGACGTGTCGCGAATGTCGACGACGTGCTCGCCAGCGATGAGCTGGTGATTCCGGGCCTGTATGAATGGCTGGGAAACCGCCGCGCCATGACCCAGAAAATCGAAGAGCACTCAGACAAGGTCCAATTCAAGGGCGATATCACCATCCAGGGCGACAAGCGCATCCGTTTCCGGCTTCTCAAGAAGATTATGTATACGTGTGGTCAGCAGGGATACAATAACTTCTCCCTGGCGGTCCTGCGGAAAGAGAGCTAGACCGTGGTCGATCAGAACAGGATTGTTGTCGCCAGCGCGGGCGCGGGCATCCTGCAGGACAAGGATGTCCTGCGCAGGATACGCGGATCGGTGTGGGGCAAGCTCGATCCCCGGTTTTTTCTGATCGCCCTGCTTTCCCTCGTATTTCACGCCGCGTTCATTTTCGTGCTCAACCAGGTGAAGTTGCGCCCTGCGGAGATGGTTCAGATAGAGAAAATCCCGGAGCGCTTCGCCCGGCTCATAATCGAGAAGCCGTTGCCGCGCGAGGTCACGGCGGCCAAAGGGAAAGAGGCGGCTGCAAAAGCGGATGAGGCCGATGCAGAATCGGCGCCGGAGGAGGCCAAGACGACGGAAGCGAAACGGGAGATCTCGCAGACCGTCGCCAAGAAGAACGTGGCCGCGCGCGTGGCAAAGGTCGAGAAGAAGATTCGCACGGTCGGCGTGCTCGGTATTCTCACCGGGACGGGAGGCACGGCACAGGGTCCGGCCGTCGTCGATGTCCTCGGCGCGGGGGGAAGCCGGAAGGAGCGCAACCAGGACCTCGAAGCCGCACTCGAGCAGACCAGCGGGCTCCGCAAGACCGAAAGCATCGACGTCCTCAACCGAAAGCTGGTGAAAAGCAAGGACGTGCAGGTCGATCCCCGGGAGGACATCGACGATCTTCTGGCGGATGTCCGCAAGGCCAAGCCGCGCGATCTGGTCAAAGAGGGAGACATCATCATCCGGCTTCCGGACCAGATAGAGGGCGCCGCATCTTCGAGCGCCAAGCGAAACAACAGTGCTATCAGCGAAGTGGTGAACATGAACAAGGCAAGCATTAAATTGACATACAACAAGCATCTCAAGCGCGACCCGACCCTCGCCGGAAAAATCACCGTCCGCTTCACGATATCGGCGGCGGGTACCGTCACTGAGGTCAGAATTCTTGAGAATACGACCGGAAGCCCGGTGTTCGAGCGTGACATCATTCGCAAGGTCAGGATGTGGCGGTTCGAGGCGATTCCCGAAGGCGAAGTTTCCGTGACGTACCCCTTTGTATTTCAATCTTCATGAGAAGAAAGGCCGGATGCCGATGAATAAGGTTGCCGTTCTCACGCTATTCGTTGGGTGCTGTGCGATGTTCGTAACGGGGGCTATTGTCAAGGAGGGCGATGTGCTCGACATCCAGGTCCAGGACCACCCGCAGTTCTCCGGCCGCTATCAGGTGAAAGAGGACGGGACCACCGACTATCCCCTGCTTTCCGACATACCGGTAGTCAACCTGTCGGTCGGCGAACTCATGAACGACCTGACCTTCCGGCTCGCCAAGCATATCGACAGCCCCCTGGTCTGGGTGACCATTGTCGACAAACCCGAAATGAATATCACGGTCCTGGGACGGGTGAAGACGGCCGGCCCGGTCACCACGTATGTCGGCGCCTCTATCCAGGAGGTAATCCAGCTTGCCGGCGGCGTCCAGGAACGCGCGGACATCGAACGCGTGAAGATAATCCCCGAAGACGGAACGGATGCCGATGCCCGTTTCTTCGACTTTAAGGAATTCCTCCGGGACGGGGAATACGCCAAGCTTCCCCCGCTGGCTGACGGCGACGTCGTGATTCTTCTGTCGGAACAGCGCACCAGCAAGGTCAAGCTCATCGGCGCGGTCCAGAAGCCCGGGTTCTTCGAGCTCGAAGAGGAAATGAACGTGTTCGAGATGATCTACCTGGCGGGCGGCCCCGCCGAAAAGGCGGACTTGAGCCGCGTGAGACGTTTTTACAAGAACGAGGACGGCAAGACCATCGAGGAAGTTCTTAACATCCAGTCATATCTTGACAAGGGCAAAATGGATGAAATGCCCCTGGTCAACGAGGGAGACGTTATTATCGTGTATGCCCGCTGGTTCGACTGGAAGGTCATGCTCCAGGTCCTCAACAACGTGCTGCTGTTCATCGTCACCGTGCAGTCACTCCGGGGGGCCTTGGCTCGATGAATGATACGGCAACCACGAATCGCACTTCCGGCCAGCCGTTTACCCAGAGCGCGCGCCTCAAGGACTACCTCGCGATCATTGTACGGCGCTCTGTGCTCATCCTGCTCTCCCTGCTTTCCGTGGTCCTCTCGACGGTATTCTACGTCCTGAGAATGGACGATGTCTACGAGTCGTACTCCACCATGGTCATCGAGCAGTACAACCCGCTGATACGCGAGGCCCTGCAGAAGACGCCTCGATCTCTCAGTTTCTACCAGGGCATTCTCAACAGTAGAACCTTCATCGACATGGTCCTCGACAGCATCGGGCCGGAAGTCATACAGAACTCGCTGCCGAAGCTGGCCCGCGAAGGAACGCGCCAGGACCTGCGCGAATACATACGCGAAAATCTGCAGCTTAAAAAAACGACCTACGAGTCGTTTCTCCAGCTCACCGCCCAGGCCAATACGCGCGAGCTCGCCTACTTCATGGCGACCATTGCCACCGATGTGTTCAAGAAGCGTTGCCAGGAGGTCGAATCCGAGGAATCGCGCCAGGCGGTCGTCGAAATCGAAAAACAGCTTGAACTCGTGCGAGCAAAGCTTGAACAGGCCGAACACGACTACAGCTCCTTCAAAGAAAAGGCGGGCAGTGTCGGGGAAGGCACCACCCCCGAACTGCAGACCCTGCAGGAGGCCTATGCCAAGGACCTCGCACAGCTGGGCATCAAGGAGGCCAACCTCAAGGCCGAAAAGGAACACCTCAAGAAACTCGAGGCAATGGTGACGCCGACCGGCAAGGCGATTCCGCCCGAGGTCGCCAAGCTGCGCACCAGGCTCAAGGAGCTCGAAAAGGAGAAAATGCGTCTGGAGGGGCTTGGTATTCGTCTTTCAGGCGTGTCCACGATTGACCGCGAAATAAATGAAATCGAAAAAGAGCTCCTCCAGTACAAACGAAGCTCGGAGACACCGCATGCCACACCCGAGGCAATCCGGCAGTGGCAGCAGCTGCGGAAATCCGTCATTACCAAGGAGGCGGATCTCGAGCTTTTCAAGCGCCGCCTCGAATCATATCGGCGCGCCATCGCCAATTACAAGAAAGACAATCCCAACATCCTCGCCCAGTCGCTCGAGCTTCTCCGGCTCAGGCGGTCGAAGGAGATCTACGAAAACGTCTACAGCTTCCTGCTCGAGAAGGCGGAGGAAGAAAGGATACAGAGCGCATCGAGCGGCGCCGGCATAAAGGTCGTTGACATTGCCCGCATGCCCGACAGGCCCATTCCAAAAAACGAGACCAGGTACTATGTGCTCGGCGTGCTCTTCGGGCTCGCACTGGGCCTCGGGCTCGCGTTCCTAGTCGAATTCAATGACACCACGCTCAAGTCTACCGAAGATATCGAGCGGGTGGTGCACGTGCCGGTACTCGGTACCATTCCCCACATCGTCCACAACAAGAAAGACGAGATCCAGGTCAAGCGCCGTTCGTCAAAATCGAAGAAGAGTCTTGCCGTGACCCAATACCCCAGACACCTGCTCAATTTTTCGGGCAGCGACTCTGTCACTACCGAATCCTATCGTTCGTTGCGCACCAATCTGTCCTTTGTCAGTCCCGACGATCCCCTGCGAACCGTCCTGGTCACCTCCGCAGGACCATCCGAAGGAAAATCGCTCACCATCTCGAACCTGGCCATGGCCTACGCGCAGATGGGCAAGCGAACGCTGCTCATCGACACGGACCTCCGCCGTCCCGTGCTGCATCACCTGTTCGGCGTGAAGCGGGAACCCGGCTTCTCGGAGCTTTTCATGGGAAGCCAGGACTACGAGAAGGTCATCCAGCCGACGGAAAAGGAAAACCTCTTCCTGTTGACCGCCGGCATGTTTACCCCCAATCCCGCCGAGCTGATCGGTTCGCAGAAGATGACCCATCACATCGAATACTTCAGGGACAACTTCGACATTGTATTCTTCGATACGCCCCCGATCGTGGCAGTGACCGATGCCGCGCTGCTCGGCACGAGGCTCGACGGCGTGCTTTTGGTTATCCGCTCGCATCATACCGACCGCGAAGTCGCCTCCCGCGCGGTCAATACGCTCAAGAACGTAGGCGTGAAGGTGCTTGGTACCGTACTCAATGATATCAACCTCTCGCACAGGTATTCATCATACGGGTATTACAAGTACTACTATCACTACTATCGCTCGAAGAAGACCTGACATTCGCCATGGCAAGCGATTCCACTGCCCGCGCCTTCTCCGAAGGACGCCATCGCGACGGAACGTGGCACACCCGGGTGTCCGACTCGGCCAGCCCGTTCCGGCGAATACCGTGGAATCTCATCTCACTGAAGCGCCTTGGCGTCGATACGCTCGCGCGGAACACCCGGGCCGAATCCTGCGGCCTCGATCTCGGTTGCGGCAACGGCGCCTACGCCCACTGGTTCGCCGGCAGGACCCCGGCCACCATCGTGGCAGCCGACTGGTCGCTTCTTGCATTGCAGAATAGCCGGCCCGCCCGCCGGGGATCCATTCTCCGCGTATGCTGTGACGCACGAGCGCTGCCGTTTCCCGAGGGCCGGTTCGACTTTGCCTACACAGTCGATGCACTGGGCCACATCCCCGGCAGCGATGCCGCCCTCGACGAGTTGTCTCGCGTGGTCAAACCGGGCTCCGCGCTCTTTGTGCACAGCGAATGCCGCGACCATGAAAAACGATGGCCTGACCGGCGCCTTATCGAGCGGCTGGGCAAGGACAGCATGATTCGCCATGACGGTCATATTGGAGTACGCTGGTCGGCTGAACTGTATCAGGCGCTCAGGCGCCGGTTTCTCGTCGAATCGTTCATCAGTCCCGCGGGCGTCCTCGCCTGGCTCATCGGCTATCCAGAGAAGTACCACTCGCTGTTCAAAGAGGCCGGATGGCGGCTTCCTGCCATGGTAACGGGCGTCTTGGCCTTTCTCAAGGCCGCGCCCGTGCTTGGCGCCGTCCTGCGGTTCGCAAACGCGGTTTCCAACAGAATAGAACTCTTCTTCGGCCTTGTCGGCGGCGGTTCATGCTTCGCGTTTATCCGGAAACCGGTCCCGACTGGCGGCGATCGCGATGCGCCGGCCGGCCGAGTTCCGTCGACATCGCGGGAGCAACCGGCGGGAACACGTCATCCATGATCTCGGTGGTGATACCCACATACAAGCGACACGCCGTGCTCAGACGGGCGCTCGAATCGATTGCACCGCTGCGTGAGGCGGCCGATGAAGTGGTGGTCGTGGACCAGTCGCCGGATGCGCATCAGCAGAAAAGCGCCGTCAAAAAGGACTTTCCCTTTATAGCATATCTCTGTCTTCCCTCTCCCGGCCTGCCGGCCTCGCGCAACATGGGCGTGTTCACCACCCGCGGGGACATCATTCTGTTCGTTGACGACGACATCATCATGGATAAGAACTGCATCCGGCAACATCTCAACGCGCATCGTCGCGACGGGGTTCATGTGGTTGCCGGACGAATCCGTCAGATGCGCGGCGCCCAATGGGCCCCGGCCGAAACGGTCGCGGCCATCGATCCGGACACCGGGGTTACCACGGGCAATTTCGACCTGGACTATGAAGGCTTTGTAGAATACGCCACAGGCGGCCACATGTCGGTAAAACGCGATGTCTTCCGTCGTGTGGGACTGTTTAACACGAGGTTTCGCGGCAACGCGCTTTTTGAAGACATCGACTTCTCGTGCCGGGTGACACGAAAGGGACTCGGGATATGGTACAACCCGCGCGCAATGGTTCACCATCACCCCCAGGACGCGGGCGGGTGCCATGCCTCCCATGGGGCATCCTACCTCCTCGATCGCTTGTACAACCATACGCTCTTCTACTTTCTTAACATTGCACGGGTTCCTTCGCGCGCATTTCTCGAATATCAGAAGAACCTTGCGGAGTTTATCTCGCGGGATCCCTCCGGCGGTCACCGGGTAACCATGCTGCTACGATGCCTGGCCATGGCATGTCGGGCCTACAGCAGCGGCATTATGACCCTGTGCGCCACATGGTCTCGTCCCTCGGGAATGGGGGCCGTATGAGGGTCGGGTGGATATATCCCCGGGACAACCGATGCGGCATCGCCCTCTACGGCCGCCGCTACACCGAAGCGCTTGCCAAACTGATAGACGTTTTTTCCCTGGATGCCAGCGAAGCGGTATCACCAGGATCAAGAGAATCCGTGCGGAAGTGCGATCTCGTACACGTGCAGTATGAACCCGCGCACTTCGTACGCGGCGGCCGGGACCTGTACCGCGCGCTTCGTGCCCGGATCCCGCGGCCGCTGATCGTCACGCTCCACGAAGTCTACCACGAATTTCCGGGGGTATTCCCCCGCTCGGCTATCCGCGGGCGGGGACCGGTGCGATGGCTTCGAGAGCGGCTCTACGACTTGCGCCACCCCGTGCATACGCGGTACCGGAAACACGTGCATGCACGATTCGGCGCACAAAGAATAGTTGTCCATTACCCCTATCAGAAGGGCATTGTCGTGGATCAGGGAATCCCTTCCGGGATGGTGGAAATCATTCCTCACCCGACGGTCACGCCTCCGGCACGGAATCCGGTGCCCCGCGAGCGACCGGATCGCCGGCCCCTGCATTTTGGATGCACCGGATTTATCAATGCCAACTATGACTACGAGCTTCTGTTCAACACGCTTCAGGCCATCGAAAAACCGTGGCGATTCACATGGATTGGCGGGATTCGCCGCGAAGAGGATCGTGTGCTTCTCGAGCGTATTGAACAGGTAGTACGGGCGCGGCAGTGGGAGGACAAGTTTTCTGTTACGGGTTGGGTACCCGACGGCGAGCAAATGGATCGTCTTGCGGATATTGACGTGTATCTCGCGCTGTTCGTGAACCGGAGTACATCGGGGAGCCTTCTGATGGC
>WJMI01000195.1 GCA_014728015.1 Chitinivibrionales bacterium
CGCCAAGAAGATTCAGGTGATCAAGGTGGTGCGCGCGCTGACCGGCCTGGGGCTCAAGGAAGCCAAAGACCTGGTGGAAGGCGCCCCGAAACCGGTGAAGGAAGGCGTGAGCAAAGACGAAGCAGAGAGCGCGAAGAAGCAGTTGGAGGAAGTCGGCGGGGCTGTCGAGGTCAAGTGAGCACTATGCAGCGCTGTTGCCCGAGAGCACGCCCGCGCATCGGTCTCCACCGGGGGGCGCGGAGTGCGCCTTGCCCTGTCTGGTGCCTGTCCGGAACCGCCGGGCGGCGCCCACTGTTGAAATCCGAACCCAAGGGGTTGCCTGAATGACGAAGCGCAAGAGCTATTCCCACATCGGTGCCGTAATGGATCTCCCGGACTTGCTGGAGATTCAAACCCAGTCGTACGCCAAGTTCCTTCAGCAGGATGTCCCGCCGCGCCAGCGCAAGAAAGAGGGGCTGCATGGTTCTTTTCAAAGCCTCTTTCCCGTCAATGACGTCAAGGGATACTACTCCCTCGAATATGACGGATACAAGCTTGGCGTGCCCAAGTACTCGCTCAAGGAGTGCAAGGAACGGGGCATGACCTATGCCGCGCCGCTGAAAGTGGACATGTCGCTTCTGGTGTACGAGCGGGACGGGGAAGTGAAGAAGTTCGTTGAGAAGATCAGCAACGAGGTCTACATCGGCGAGATCCCTCTCATGACCGAACGGGGAACCTTTGTCATAAACGGCGCGGAGCGCGTTATTGTCAGCCAGCTGCATCGGTCGCCCGGTATCACATTCGACGAGGTCGACCATAGCAGCGGCAAGAAGATGCTGTCGGCGCGCATTATCCCCCAGCGCGGATCGTGGGTGGAGATACTGCTTGATGCCGATGGCGTCCTGACGGTGAATATCGACCGCCGGAAGAAAATGCCCGCCACGGTCCTGATGCGGGCGCTGGGCTATTCCACCGATGAAGAAATCCTCTTGCTGTTCCACAACACCAAGAAAGTAAAGGTCTCGGCAAAGAACAAGGAGCAGTTGCTCAACGGTGTCGTTGCGAAAACAGTATTCAGCATGGATACCGGTGAGATCATTCTCGATGCAAACGATCTCGTCAACGACGAGAAGCTGAAGGCGCTGCTCGACAACAAGATCGGCGAGGTCGAGCTCCTCGAGGACGTCACCAAGCCCGAGAACCTCGTCATCCGCAATACGATCGCCTCGGATACGACCAAGTCCGAAGAAGAGGCGCTGCTGTATATCTACGCCACTATGCGTCCGGGGGATCCGCCCAATGTCGAAACCGCGCGCAACCTTGTCAACAGGCTGTTTTTCGATGAAAAGCGGTACGATCTCGGCGATGTCGGCCGGTACCGGGTAAACACGCGCATCGGCACGTCCCATCCCGAGGGCCTGAACACCCTGGTCAAAGACGATTTCGTCGGCGTATTCAAGTACATGATCAACCTGAGCGCGGGCGAGGGTTTCATCGATGATATCGATCACCTGGGCAACCGGCGCGTTCGCTCTGTCGGCGAGCTGCTGACCGCGCAGTTCACGGTCGGGCTCACCCGCATGGTCCGGACCATTCGCGAGCGGCTTTCCCTGCGCGACAGTGAAAACCTCACGCCGCAGGACCTCATCAACGCCCGCACCGTTTCGACCGTGGTCCAGGCATTCTTCGGATCCAGCCAGCTGTCGCAGTTCCTCGACCAGACGAACCCCTTGTCGGAACTGACCCATAAGCGCCGGGTCAGCGCACTCGGCCCCGGCGGGCTCACACGGGAGCGGGCGGGGTTTGAGGTACGCGACGTGCATCATACGCACTACGGCCGCCTGTGTCCCATCGAGACACCTGAAGGCCCGAATATCGGATTGATAGCATCGCTGAGCACCTATGCGCGTGTCAACGAGTTCGGGTTTATCGAAACGCCCTACCAGCGGGTCGAAAAGGGCGCGCTCACCGGCACGATAGACTATCTGACCGCCGATCAGGAAGACAACTACCACATTGCACAGGCCAACACGCAGACCGATCCAAAAGGAAAGATCACGCAGGATGTCGTCTTTGCGCGGTATCGCGCCGACTATCCGCTCGTTTCTCCCAAAGATATCTCCTATGTCGATGTTTCACCGATGCAGCTGGTCAGCGTGGCGGCCGGGCTGATACCCTTTCTCGAGCACGACGATGCCAACCGCGCGCTGATGGGCTCCAACATGCAGCGGCAGGCGGTCCCGCTCCTGCGTACCGAGGCGCCGTTTATCGGCACCGGGCTTGAACAGCGGGCCGCATTCGACTCCGGCTGCATGATCGTCGCCAGGAACCCCGGTGTCATAGAAAAGGTCGATGCCCGCAAGATTGTTGTGCGCCGCGCAAAGAAAGCCGGCGAGGACGATGTGCTCGGGCTGGTCGAGACCGATACGTACGAACTGGTGAAGTTCGAGCGCTCCAACCAGGATACCTGCATCAACCAGCGTGTGTGCGTGAAAGTGGGCGAAAAAGTGAAGGTGGGAGACGTTCTCGCCGACGGTCACGCTACCAAGGATGGGGAGCTGGCACTGGGCCGCAATGTCATGGCGGCGTTCATGCCCTGGCGCGGGTACAACTTCGAGGATGCGATTATCGTTTCCGAGAAGCTTGTCGCCGATGATATCTATACCTCGCTGCACATCGAAGTGTTTGAAACCGAAGTGCGCGACACCAAACGCGGTCCCGAGGAGCTTACGCGCGAAATTCCGAATGTCAGCGAAGATGCCCTCAAGAACCTTGATGAGAACGGCGTCGTCAGGATTGGCACCGAAGTCGAGGCGGGCGACATTCTGGTCGGGAAGGTCACTCCCAAGGGCGAGACCGAGCTTTCCCCGGAAGAGCGGCTGCTGCGCGCGATATTCGGCGAGAAGGCCGGGGATGTCCGGGATTCGTCGCTGAAGGCCCCGCCCGGTCTCAAGGGCATCGTGATTGAAACGCACATATATTCGCGGAAGGATCGCGACAAGCGTTCCAAGAAAAAGGACAAGAAGCGTATCGACGAGCTCAAACTCGAGATCGGGAACCAGATTGCCGAAATCGAATCGCTGCGTCTGAATAAAATGAGCGAAGCGCTCGAAGGGAGCCTTACCAAGCAGGTCAAGCATTCGCGTACCGGCGAAGTGCTGGTGCCGGCGGGCAAGAAATGGCGGAAGGCGGTGCTGAGCAAGCTGGATTTTACCTGCCTTTCCTTCGAGAACGGCTTGTGCAATGTCGGGGCCAAGAGCAAGAAGGCCGAAGGCATTCTGTTCCGGGCCAACGATCTCATCGCCAAGCTTGAAGACAAGCTCGACAAGGAAATTGACAAGATTGTTCGCGGTGACGAGTTGAAGCCCGGGGTTGTACAATTAGTCAAGGTATACGTAGCGAAGAAACGGAAGCTGTCGGTCGGAGACAAGATGGCGGGCCGTCACGGGAACAAGGGCGTGATCTCGCGCATCGTTCCCCAGGAAGACATGCCGTTTCTGCCTGACGGTACTCCTATCGAGATCATTCTCAACCCGCTCGGCGTGCCCTCCCGCATGAACGTGGGGCAGATTCTTGAAACGCACATGGGGTGGGCCGCCGCGGAACTCGGCCTGCATATCTCAACGCCGGTGTTTGACGGTGCATCGCTCGACGACGTAATAAAGCTGCTCGATGAGGCGGGGCTTCCCCGAACCGGCAAGATTCGACTTCGTGACGGCCGGACCGGCCAGCCGTTCGATCGGGAAGTGACGGTCGGGCCCATGTATATGCTGAAACTGTGTCACCTTGTCGATGACAAGATCCATGCCCGCTCTATCGGGCCCTACTCGCTTGTGACCCAACAGCCGCTCGGCGGAAAGTCCCAGTTTGGCGGCCAGCGGTTCGGCGAGATGGAGGTGTGGGCGCTCGAGGCGTACGGTGCGGCATACACGCTCCAGCAGGTGCTCACGGTCAAGAGTGACGACCTGACGGGGCGGTCCAAGGTGTATGAAGCCATTGTCAAGGGAGAGAACACGCCGCGTTCGGGAGTTCCCGAATCGTTCAACGTGCTTCTCAGGGAAATCAAGGCGCTTGCGCTCGACATCGAGCCCCATTTCGGCGAGGAAGAATAGCGACAGGCATTTGCAGTGAGTCCCGGATTACGAGCCCATGAATTCTGATAAACACTTACATACCATACAGTGAGGGGGTAGGACGTGGCAGACCTCCATCCGCAGCACCGCGACAGGAAATCACAGGAAATGACGAGTGTCAGTATCCGGCTGGCATCAGCCGATACGATCCGCAACTGGTCCTATGGTGAGGTGACCAAGCCGGAGACGATCAACTATCGCTCGTTCAAGCCCGAGCGTGACGGGCTTTTCTGTGAAAAGGTGTTCGGCCCGGTTCGCAACTGGGAGTGCAACTGCGGAAAGTACAAACGGATCCGGTACCGCGGCGTGGTGTGCGACCGATGCGGCGTGGAAGTCACCCATTCGAAGGTCCGCCGCGAGCGCATGGGGCATATCGAGCTTGCCGTGCCCATCGTGCATATCTGGTTCCTCAAGAGCATTCCCTCGCATATCAGCTATCTGCTCGGCCTGTCGAATACCGTGCTCGAGCGCATTGTGTACTACGAATCGTATGTCGTCATTGATCCCGGCGACACGGGGCTGCGCAAGGGACAGCTCCTCACCGAGGACGAGTTCATCGACATGGAGGAGCAAGGCAAGCAGTTTGTGGCAAAGATGGGCGGCGAAGCGGTGATGGAGATGCTGGCGACGCTTGATCTCGAAGAGACTTCGGTCGACCTCCGGTCGCGGCTCAAGATAGAGTCATCGGAACAGCGCAAGCAGGAGCATCTCAAGCGGCTGCGCGTGGTCGAGGCCTTTCTCAAGTCAGGCAACAGGCCCGAGAACATGGTGCTGTCCGTACTCCCGGTGCTTCCGCCGGACCTGCGCCCGCTGGTCCCTCTCGAAGGCGGCCGTTTTGCCACCTCCGACCTGAACGACCTGTACCGGCGCGTGATCAATCGCAACAACCGCCTGAAGAAGCTCCAGGAGATTAAGGCCCCGGACGTCATACTGCGCAACGAGATGCGAATGCTCCAGGAGGCCGTCGACACGTTGTTCGACAACGGCAGGCGGACGTTCTCGGTGAAGGGCGAGGGAAAGCGCCCGTTGAAGTCGCTCAGCGATCTGTTGAAAGGCAAGCAGGGACGCTTTCGCCAGAACCTTCTCGGCAAGCGCGTCGACTACTCAGGCCGCAGTGTCATCGTGGTGGGACCCGAGCTGAAGCTGCACCAGTGCGGTCTTCCCAAGACCATGGCGCTTGAGCTGTTCAAGCCGTTCGTGATCCAGAAACTGGAAGAGCGGAGCCTTGCGCAGACGGTCAAGAGCGCCAAGAAATTCGTCGAGAAAGAGCGCCCGGAGGTATGGGACATCCTTGAAAGCGTGATTAAGGACCATCCGGTGCTTCTCAACCGCGCCCCGACCCTGCACCGTCTGGGCATCCAGGCCTTTTTCCCGGTGCTGGTCGAAGGAAAGGCAATACGCCTGCACCCGCTCGTATGCGCCGCGTTCAACGCGGACTTCGACGGTGACCAGATGGCCGTACACGTGCCGCTTTCGTTCGAGTCGCAGGTGGAATGCCGACTGCTGATGCTGTCGGCGAACAACCTGCTGCGTCCGTCCGACGGCGATCCCATCATGGTTCCCAGTCAGGACATTGTGCTGGGGATGTACTACCTTACGAAGATGTCGCTTGGCGTGAAGGGCGAGGGCCGCGTGTTCGCCTCCGCGGAAGAGGTCTTTCATGCGCTCGCCGACGGGCAGATTGATATCCATGCAAAGATTAAGGTGCGGGTCAACGGCGCCGTGATCGAGACAACAGCCGGCCGCATCAGGTTCAACGATATCATCCCCGAAGGTATCGCGTATGTGAACGAGCTCATGAAGAAGGGGAATCTGAACGCGCTGGTTGCCGAGATAATCAAGCGAAAGGGCACCAAGAAGGCATGCCTGTTCCTCGATGCGGTCAAAGATCTGGGATACGAGTACGCCACCATCGCCGGCGTGACATTCGGCGTCGATGACCTGGTTATCCCGGATGAAAAGTACGCGATTATCAAGGCGACGGAAGAAGAGGTGAGCCGCATTCGAAAACAGTACGAGCGCGGTATCATCACCGAGGGCGAGCGGTACAACAAGATAATCGACTTGTGGACGCGCACCACCAATGCGGTGTCGGAGGCCCTCTACGACCTGCTGGCCAGGGACAAGGACGGGTTCAATCCGGTGTACATGATGCTCGATGCGAAGGCACGCGGCAGCCAGGACCAGATCAAGCAGCTCGCCGGCATGCGCGGTCTCATGCAGAAACCGCAGAAGAAGATCACGGGCGCCGTCGGCGAAATCATCGAAAACCCGATTATCTCGAATTTCAAGGACGGGCTTTCGGTCCTGGAATATTTCATTTCGACCCACGGCGCGCGCAAGGGGCTGGCGGATACCGCCTTGAAGACCGCCGACGCGGGGTACCTGACCCGGCGGCTGGTCGATGTTGTGCAGGATATCACGATTGCCGAGGAGGATTGCGGGACCATCAAGGGCATCGAAATGCAGGAACTTCGCGAAGGTGATGATGTGATGGAGCCCTTGGCGGGCCGTATTGTAGGGCGGGTTACGCTGGAGGATATCTACGATCCGGTTACCGAAGATCTTCTCTGTCCCGCGAATACCGTTATCGATCCCGACCTTGCCCAGCAGATCGAAGATGCCGGCATTGAAACCGTACGGATTCGCTCGGTGCTCACCTGCGATGCGGACGTCGGCGTGTGCAAGATGTGCTACGGCCGCAATCTCGCGACCGGCAAGCTGGTCGACACGGGCGAGGCCATTGGTATCATGGCCGCGCAGAGCATTGGCGAACCGGGCACGCAGCTCACCCTGCGGACGTTCCACATCGGCGGTACGGCATCGCGGCTTATCGCGCAGTCCAAGGAAGTGGCCAAGGTTGACGGATCGGTCCGGCTGTACAACGTCGAGATCCTCAAGCACGAAAGCGGCAATGTCGTGGCGAGCCGGACGGGAGAATGCGTGGTGCTGGACGAGCAGGAGCGCGAGCGCTATCGCTATCAGATCCCGTACGGATCGGTGCTGCATGTGGATGACGGCTCGCCGGTCAAAAAAGGCGACACGCTTCTGGAGTGGGATCCGTACAACAATGTTATTATCACCACCAAGTCGGGCGTGGTTGAGTACGCCGACCTGGTCGAGGGCGAGACGTTGCGCGAGATACTCGATGAGCAGACGGGTGTCAGGAACCTGGTGGTGATGGACCATCGGGAGCGCAAGCTCCACCCGCATATCATGATTCTCGACAAGAACGGCAAGCGGCAGGCCAACGTTGCCGTGCCCGCGGGCGCGTACATACAGGTGAAGGCCAAGCAGCAGGTCGTCCAGGGTGACGTGCTTGTCAAGATACCGCGCGAAAGCGGCAAGAGCCGCGATATCACGGGCGGACTGCCCCGGGTCGCGGAGCTGTTCGAGGCGCGGCGTCCCAAGGATGCCGCTGTCGTGTCCGAGATTGACGGTTTTGTTTCGTTTGGCGATATCGAGCGCGGTAACCGCAAGATATTCGTGAAAGACGATCGCGGCGGCACGCGGGACTACCTTATCCCCACCGGCAAGCATTTGCGCGTGCACGAAAACGACCGGGTGCGGGCCGGCGACCGGCTCAGCGAAGGTCCCGTCGATCCGCACGATATCCTGCGGATCAAGGGAGAAATGGCCGTTCAGAAATATCTCCTCGATGAAATCCAGGCCGTGTACCGGCTGCAGGGCGTGACGATCAACGATAAGCATATCGAGGTCATCGTCTCGCAAATGTTGAGGAAGGTGCGTATCAACAAGACCGGCGATACCGGGTTCCTCGAGGGTGACGATGTTGACCGGATCCGGCTGCGGCAGGAGAATGAAATGGTCATTTCCGAGGGCGGCGAGCCGGCATCGTTTACCCCCCTGCTTCTGGGCATCACCAAGGCCAGTCTGACGACGGAGTCGTTCCTCAGCGCCGCATCGTTTCAGGAGACCACCAAGGTGCTGTCCCGGGCGGCCGTTGAGGGCAAGACCGACCAGCTCCGCGGACTGAAAGAGAACCTTATCATGGGCAACTTGATTCCCGCGGGCACCGGCCGGCGCGAGTACCGGAAGATGAAGGTGAAGGACCTGGAGACCGATATGGTGACGGTCAGCGAATACACCCAAAACGAGGACTTCCTGGACATTGGCGGGGAGATAGCCTAACTCATTAGTATAGATTGACTTCGATACTACACGATATGTATTTTTGCTGACTCTTTTTTTGCGTGAAGCGTTCTGGAGGTAATGAATTGCCTACGATTTCCCAGCTTGTTCGCAAAGGACGTACCAAGCAGACGGGGCGAAGCTTGTCGCGGGCGTTACAAACGTGTCCGCAGCGGCGGGGAGTGTGCACGCGTGTTTTTACCACAACTCCGAAAAAGCCGAACTCGGCGTTGCGGAAGGTCGCGCGCGTGCGGTTGACTAATCATATCGAGGTCAACGCGTATATTCCCGGCGAAGGACACAACCTTCAGGAACACTCGATCGTGCTCATCCGGGGCGGACGTGTCAAGGACGTTCCCGGGGTGCGGTACCATATCATCCGCGGCGCGCTCGATACGCAGGGAGTGTCCGATCGAAAGCGCGGCCGGTCAAAATATGGCGTGAAGCGCCCGAAACGATAGGGAAGACGAGATGTCACGAAGACGCAAAGCCGAGAAACGCACGCTGGTCCCCGATCCCAAGTACAAGAGCGTGCTCGTAACGCAGTTTATCAACAACATCACGCGGCGCGGCAAGAAGCGTTTGGCGGAGCGGGTCTTGTACGAGGCGATTCAGGAGGCGGGAGAGAAGAGCGGGGGCGACGGCCTGACGGTTTTCAAGAAAGCCCTCGATAATGTCAAGCCCACGCTCGAAGTGAAATCGCGACGGGTCGGAGGGGCGAATTACCAGGTGCCTATTGAGGTGTCGCCGGAGCGGCGCGTTTCTCTGGCCATCCGGTGGATTATTCAGAATGCCAAGGCGCGCTCGGAGAAGAGCCTGCCGGACAAGCTTGCCGGCGAGTTTCTGCAGGCCTCGAAGAACGAGGGCGGCGCTGTGAGGAAAAAGATAGATACGCATAAAATGGCGGAAGCCAACCGGGCGTTCGCGCATTTTCGTTGGTAGACGCATGTTCTGTGTTTGATGGAGAGGGCGCGGGTATCGCGCCTTTGTGGTCTGGGTTGCGAACGCGCCCACAAAACACGACGGGCGGGAGTGAAGACACCGCCGGGGTGTGGCAAGAGCCGGCACATGTATGGATAAGTCTGGGGCCTTGCAGCGAGTGCGAAACATCGGGATAATGGCCCATATCGATGCCGGCAAGACCACAACGACCGAGAGAATTTTATTCTACACCGGGGTTGTGCACCGGATGGGTGAGGTCCACGACGGGAATGCCGTCATGGACTGGATGTCGCAGGAGCGCGAGCGGGGAATAACCATTACCTCCGCCGCCATAACCTGCGAGTGGCAAGGCCACCAGATAAACATCATCGACACCCCCGGCCATGTAGATTTCACCGTTGAGGTGGAACGTTCTTTGAGAGTTCTGGATGGCGCGGTTGCCATATTCGATTCGGTGGGCGGCGTAGAACCCCAGTCTGAGACTGTGTGGCATCAAGCCGACAAGTATCGCGTTCCCCGAATCGCCTTTGTGAACAAGATGGACCGATCCGGCGCCGATTTCGACCGGGTTATCGGTATGATGGAGAAGAAGCTCAGCATGACACCAGTGGCCCTGCAGATTCCCCTGGGGAAAGAAGACCGCTTCGCGGGCATGGTCGATCTCGTGCGCATGAAAGCGTATACGTACGATGAGCAATCACTCGGCGCTACGATCATCGAGGGAGATATCCCCCGGGAGTCCCGGGAGGATGCCGCGTATCATCGCGAGATGATGCTCGAGCGTATCTGTGATTTCGACGACGGGCTCATGCATCAACTGCTCGAGTCTCACGATCCTGATGTCGATGCAATGCATCGGGCCGTACGCGCCGGTGTGCTGGCGAACAAGATCTGCCCGGTGCTGTGCGGCGCTGCATTCAAGAACAAGGGCGTGCAGAAACTCATGGATGCCATAGTGGATTATCTGCCGTCACCGCTCGATCGCGGCGCGGTGCCCGGAAACCATCCGGAAACCGGGGTATCGGAGCAGCGTCTACCCGGTATCGATGAGCCGTTTTCCGCTCTCGTGTTCAAGATTGCATCCGATGCGCACACCGGAAGACTGGCGTATGCCCGGGTGTATTCGGGGAAAGCGGGATTCAAGGACGGCCTGGTGAATCCCCGGACCAAGGCGAAGGAGCGCATGACGAGGATCTACCGCATGCACTCGAATCGCCGCAAGCAGCAGCAGGCCGCCGGTGCCGGCGAGATAGTCGGATTGGTCGGTTTGAAAAACACGAAAACCGGGGATACGCTCTGCGATCCGCAGAAACCTATCGTGTTCGAAGAAATGGTTTTTCCCCAACCGGTCATTTCGCGCTCGATTGAGCCGAAGACCGCTGCCGAGGAAGACAAACTCCAGGGGGCGCTGGAAAGGCTTGCCGACGAGGATCCGACCTGCAGCGTGCAGATTGATCCCGACACCGGCCAGCGGCTGATATCGGGAATGGGCGAGCTTCACCTCGAAGTGCTGGTCGACAGGCTGGTCAGGGAATTC
>WJMI01000196.1 GCA_014728015.1 Chitinivibrionales bacterium
CCTTTTACCAGCCGGGAAAGGGACTGGTTCATGGTCTGCATGCCGAATTTTGCCCCAAGGGCTATCTGGTTGTCGATGTTGTGGATTTTGTTTTCCCGAACCAGAGAGCGTACTGCCGGGGTTGCGACCATGATTTCCATGGAGAGCTGCAGCCCGCCGCCCATGCGGGGGAGAAGCGTCTGGGACATCACGCAGTTCAGGGTCATGGCAAGCTGGGTCCGTATCTGCTGCTGCTTGTCGCCGGGGAACACGTCGACAATGCGCGACAGGGTCTGCGCGCAGGAATTGGTATGCAGCGTAGTGAAACAGAGATGTCCGGTTTCCGCAATGGTCAATGCCGCCTGAATGGATTCGACATCGCGCATTTCTCCCAGGAGTACGATGTCGGGGTCCTGGCGCAGGATGCTGCGCAGGGCGTTGTGAAACGATTTCGTGTCGGTGCCCACTTCGCGCTGTTCGATAGTGCAGTTCTTATGGGAATGCAGATATTCAATCGGGTCTTCGATGGTGATCATGTGAGCATGGCGTGTTTCGTTTATTCTGTCAAGCATGGCGGCCAGGGTGGTCGACTTGCCGGAACCGGTCGGGCCGGTCACCAGTACCAGACCGTTCGGCTTGTCGGACATCTCGACCACCACGGGCGGCAGGCTGAGCTCATCGAACGTGTACATGCTGTACGGTATCCGCCGGAATGCCGCGGAAACCGAGCTTCGCTGGACAAACACGTTGACCCGGAAACGGCAGAGGTTGGGAATGCCGATGGAAAAATCGACTTCCCATTCATCCTCGAGGCGCTTCTGCTGGTGCTCGTTCATGACCTGGTAGCAGAGCTGGCGCGTGTCTTCGGGCGACAGCACCTCCTCGCCCAGCGGATACAGGTTCTTGTCGATACGCATCTGCGGCGGTTGCCCGACACTGAATAGAAGATCGGTGGCATTGTGCTCCACCATGGTGGAGAGGAGCTGACGCATTGAGTACTTGTAGGACATGAGGTCGGCGCTCCGCGTAGGGGAGATTATCGGTCAGGCATCGGGCCGTTCGCGGGACGTGCTGCCGGCGCGCTCACTCCTGCGGCTCGGACTCGCCCTGCTGCCCGGTCGTGCTGTCGAACTTTCTGAAATCGGACCCGGTAGAAAGGTCTTTGGTGTCGTAAATGATTCTCGGTGTTATCTCGATAATCAGGCTTTTCTTGGACACTTCTTTCTTGCGATGCTGAAACAGGAGCCCCAATATCGGGATATCGCCGAGCAGGGGGAGCTTTCTGATGGACTCGGTCGTTTCTTCCGAGAGCAGTCCGGCGAGGAACACCGTCTGGCCGTTTTCCACGCGTATGGTCGTGCTTGCCTTGCGAACCCTAACAAGCGGCAAGTCGGCGCCCGGTCCCTTGAATTCCGCGATATTCGACACCTCGGGCTCCAGGCTCAGAGTAATCTGGTTATCTTCATTAATATGCGGCGTCATCTTGACCTTGACCCCGACCTCTTCCTTCTCGATTTGCTGGTTGACGCCGCCCGATGCTGACAGGTTGTAGGATTGGATTGTATACGGTACTACCTCGCCGATATGCAGCTCGGCTTCGCGATTGTTGGTCGTGGTCAGCTTGGAGTCCATGAGCAGGCGGGCATCATCGTTTGACAAGAGCATGTCAAGTATCACGTCGACACGGGTTTCGAGCTGCAGCCAGTTGTCGACGTTGAACCCGTCGGTCAGAGGACTCTGGGGGTAGCGCACCCCGGTGGATATCGGCGAGAAATCACCCCACCGGATGCCGTACTGGTCGAGATCTTCGGCCGAGACTTCGATGAGTCTGGTTTCGAGCATGACAAGGATGTGCGGGTGATCGATCGCCAGGACGATTTTTTCAATTTCGTTGATCACGCGGGGGCTGGTGTAGCAGATGAGCCGGTTGCCGCCTTCGTCTATCTTGACGTTCTTCGTCAGGTCGCTGAGCGCATTGGCAACCTCCTCGGCACGGGCATATTTCAGCTCCACGACATACGCCGACTGGCCGACTTCCTCGCGCAGCTTCCCTGTTTCGGCGATGAGGACCGAGTTGCCGATGATTTCGTAGGACAGCCCGGCGGCCCGCACCAGCAGGTTGATGGCCTCGTCGAGTGGCGTCTTGTTGAGAATGATTGTGATGCGCTCCCGGTGCACACCTTCGCCGGCGACAAAGTTCATTTCGGAGCGCTCCGCGAGCACCTTGAGAACTTCCGAAAGACTCGCATCCTTTGCCCAGAGGGTGATGGGCGACTTGAGCTTGGGGTTCATCGCCTCGGTCACGATAGGCGAGCCGTCATTGTCGGCCGCCGCGAGCGATAACGCAATACCAAACAACATGGCGGCGGTCGCGCACGCGCTGCGGGAAAGCATCCTGTTCAATCTATCCTCCCGTGAATCTTCTGCGTTTCGGCGGGGAACCCGCTATTCGCCCCTCTTCTTCATGGCGCTGTTGCCGTAGATATCGTACCTGAAAAGCGCCGCGGGGCTCTCCATGAAAATCTGCTCGTTGGTTATGCGCGTGATAGTACGGTCTCGCACGCGGTCGCCGACCTCGACCGAATACGACCGCTCCCCGTCCATCACGATGGCCGTGTGCTTGCGCTTCTCGTCGTCGTAAATGATCGCGGTCAGCTTGACGGGATCGATATATTGTTCCGGTTCCTTGTCTTCCTTCTTGGCGGGCAGGCGCCGGCGAATGGGCTTGTGGTGGAGCACGACCGCACGCTTCTTGCCGGTCATCGGGTCCTTCTGCCCCTTGTAGCCGAAGCTTGCGCGCCGGGCCAGTTCCTCTTCGAGCTTGTTGACCATCTCGATGAACCGTTCGTCGTAGCCTTCCGACGTCTCCAGCGCTTCCTGCACCGTCCTGTTGAAGCTGGCCTTCTGCATGGTGATACGCGTGACAACGCCCACCGCCAGCAGGAACGCCAGCACCGATCCGGTAATGAGGAGACCATGTTCTTTCATTCGACTGCGGTCCTTGTGGTACGCACCGGGCGTTCAGCCCGCCCGCCGTACGGTCTCAAATCTACCCCGAGCCGGGCGATGCGCTTTCGATTTCCGGGCTCTTCTTCACCCGGTACGTGTCGAGGAACATGCGGATACTGATGCGCTTGCGTTCCGGCCCCCCGAGGCGCTTTTCGCCCTTGTCCATCAGCGCCACCGCATACTCCTGGAGCGTGACAATACGCCGGCTGTTTTCGAATTTGGAGCAGAGCTCGCCGAAGTTGAAAAAATCCCCTTCGACTTTGATTTCGTATTTGTATGTCGTGATACGGCCGTCGACCTTGGGCCGGCTCGGCCTGACCGAAACCAGCTTCAGTTTCAGGTCGTTGACACACGTGGTCACGAAATCGAAGAAATGGGTTTCGTGGGAGACTGAGTCGGTCTGTCCGGGGAAATCCATGTTCTTGAATACGAGTTCCCTGACATGGTTGAGATTTTCGTGCACGATTTTTGCCGTTGCCAGTTTGTTCGACGTGATTATCCGCTGCTTTTCGAGCACCATGAACCGTTTCTTGAGTTTCGATATGTACACCACATCGGTCACGATCGTGCCGATGAGGGCGAGTATGATAACCAGAAGGAGTATTTGTCCTTTTTTCATGGGTCGTCTATCGGTTCGAGATGGCCGAGTAATCGAAACTCACGCGCTCGCGGACTTTTTCATCCGTCCGCTCCGTTGAATTCAGGAATACCTGCGAAAACACATCGCTGAACGTGCTGTCTTCCCTGAGCAGGTTCAGATAATCGTCTATAGTGACGAGCTGGCGCTGGTCTGGGGTGATATAGCCGTAGCCCTTCACGTTGAACGTGCTCTGGCTGAAGCTGAAATCGGTAATCCAGTAGTTTTCGGGCAGGTGGAGGGCCATGGCGGCCAGCTTTTTTGTCCAGAATATTCGCTGGCTCTGCAGGCGGTTGAGGAGCTCGACATCCGCCTTGTTGACTATCATGGTCGTTTCTTTGTAGCGCTTGTATTCAGCCTCGATCCGCGCGAGCTTGTCCTTTTCTTCGCGCAGTGTAGCTTCCATGGTGAGGACCTGGAGCGTGGCGTAGAAGACCGAAAGCACGAGCAGTCCGACGCAGACTCCCAGGAGAACCAGCACCCTGACACGCTGGACTTCCGCCTTGCGTTCCTCGATGCGGATGGTTCGGACAAGATTTATCGTGTATTTCATCGGGGGCAGTAGGAAATGGTTAAACCGACCGTGCTACTCGCGGCGCATAGCCAGCGCAATTGCTACATCGAACTTGCCCAGCGGAGCGTTGGTCTTGACACCCAGCTTCTCCAGAAGCGTGCTGCCCGCCAGCTCAAGTCCGACCTTCTCGGCTATTCCGCCGTGCAACTCGGGAGCGTAAATATAATCTCCTATTAGATATAATGCACCGAAGTTGGATATGCCGTTTGTCTTCTCGTAGAATGACAGCGAGCGGCGCAACTCGTTGCCGAGCATGGCTATCTTGCGCATGCGCTCCTGCTCCGTGACGCCCTTGCCCGATGTCCCGTAGAGGTCCTCCGCCGCGAAGTAGATGCTTCTCGTGTACAAGGGCACGCCGTTCCCGTCGATCACCAAGGTGCACACATCGGGCGAAAAATGCAGGACTACGTGGGGCGAGAGGTTGACAGGATCGTATTCTCCCGCCCAGAACGCGTTAATCGTGGCCAGCGGCAGGACATCGACAACCCAGGGCCGAATGCCCGCTTTCTGGAGCGCGCTCAGGTGGCGGTTGAGCAGGGTGTTGGCGACAACCGTGACCAGGATGTCGAGCTTCTTTTCGCTTTGGTCGTCGTGGGCGATGATCTGGTAGTCGAGCGTGGAGCTTGCCGTATCGAATGGTACGTCTTTGCGGATCTCGAACTTAAGCGCGTTTTTCAGCTCGGCATCGGAAAGCTCCCGGAACGCGATCTGCGCGGCATGGACCTGTTTCCCCGCGACGCATGTCACGACCTTGTCGCGCATCCCGATGCCGACTTTTTCCCTGATCTTCTTCAGCCCGTCGACCAGGTCGTTGTCCTTGTCGAACGAGCCCTTGATTTCCTGGAGGTTTTCGAGGACATAGGTGATATCTTTGCCGGAGATGCTGGACGTGACCTTTGCCGCCCGAACACCGAGGGAGTCGTATTCGATTCCCACGGTGTTGATAGTCTTTTTGTCCATTCAGGTTCTCCGCGACACGAGCCGCG
>WJMI01000197.1 GCA_014728015.1 Chitinivibrionales bacterium
AAAGCACGTCCTATCGTGTATCGCTCCGAGAAGAAATGGGGCGCGGTGATCGACATGGGGGCGATGCCGGGCTTGAGCAAACGCGCGTCGTCCCTTGACGAATCAGAAATCGGCACGGTCGCGGCGATCCACGCCAGGGCGAACACGGAACTGCAGGGACTTAGCTTTGAAAACAGCGGTCACGGATGGCAGGGCGGTATCGCGCCGGACGAGCCGGGCGTGACAGCCATGGACTGCCGTTTCAGAAATGTCGGCCTGGGCGTGGGATTGAATAAGGAATGGCAGGACTGCGATAGCTGTCATCTCATTCGCTGCGTGTTCGAAGACATGTGGGTCGGCGCGGTGTGGAGCCATGCCAACGTCGGCGGGTCTCACTGCAATTCTATCGATGGTGCGACCGCCGCGGATTGTCAGGAAACAGCCCGGTGGGATCTGGAGAAACGCGTCCAGGATTGCCGCATGATCGACTGCATCATCCGGCGTGCCAACATCGACAATGTCAGTCCCTGCATGGCCATGGGCGCGCTCAAGTTCCTGTTCACCAAAGACCTCTTGGTCGACGGGCTGGTCAGCTACGACAACAACGGGACCGGGTTCTGGATGGACTGGGACTCCTGGAACTTCGTCATCAAGAACAGCACGTTCTTCGGCAATCACGCGGGAGCCCACCCGATGACGGCAATTGCTGGTGGGCCGGCGTGGGGTGCTGGTCCGAAGGCAACGACTACGGCGCCTGGCTCAATAATATCTCGTATGGCAACGGTGCGGGCGGGTTCGGCATTCTCGAAACCGGATTTGCCAACATCGACGGCTACGAGTACAACGATGCCGACGACGGCGGCATGGTGCGATTCGAAGGCAACGTTGTCGTTGACAATCCGCGCGGTATCGAATTCAGGTTTTGCCTGCGCACCCCGAGTAATCACCAGGGTGGGCCGGTCATCATGAAGAACAACGTGTTCAAGGGATGGAGTACCGTGGCATGGGGATTCGGCGACCCGTTCACCCAGAACGACGTGACGGTCGCGGATGCCGGCTGGGTGATTGAAGGCAATATCTACGACAACAGCAACAATGCCGACGTGCTCGCCGAATGGACCCACAGCCCGTGCACGGTCGAAGACGGCTACGGATACGGCGGCGCCAAGCACTGCGATGTGAGCGTGCAGAACCGCACGCCGTGCGCCTCTATTGGCAAAATGCGGGACGATCTGGATATCGAGCACGAGGGAAGCACGGAGACATTCGAATTCCGCGGCCCGGTGCATCCCGTCCAGAACACGTCCCAGGTGGGCATCATACCGTCGCAGGATGCAGAGACAAATCATATCCGCACCAAGCTCGAGGAGTATGCGATAGAGGCACAGATGGGTACAGGCGAGGCATCGGTGGGAGCGCTCCCGGATGCGACGCCGTTCTCGCGCGCCGCGCCGCGGGTCATGTCGCTTGCGGAAAGGCGACTGGCACTGGCGAATCTTGCGCCCGCCTCCCTGGTCACGATATATGCGATCAACGGACGGCCCGTGGCTGCCGGCCTGCGCCCGAATGCCGGCGGTGTGGTTCGCGTGCCGCAGATAAGCGCCGGGGCGTACGTTGCGCGTATCCACGCCGGCGGCGACCAGCGTCAGGCAGAGGTTCTCAATTTTGTCGTATCCAGGTAGGAACCCTGAAACGCGTACGGTTGTGTGGAGGACGAAGAACATGAGAACAGAAAGGTATAGATTGGCCGCTATAGCTGCCTGGGTGGCAGTATGGATGAGTTCGGCATTTGCCTGCCCCGATTTCGTAAAGAAAGACGCGGTGAGTGTCGGCGATCGGGCAAACGTTCCCGCCGGGTGGTTTGTATACGGCATCAAGGATGAGGCCGGTATATACTATTCACCCGCGGCCGAATTCGACCCGGTGATGATCCCCAACACCGACGGCGGCGTGCCTACCACGATTGATATCTCCGACAACGGCGAATGGCTGGTGTATCTCAATACAAACACGCTGAAGGTCTATCTCATTCGACCGGATGGATCCGGGAAGATTGAGATGCCTACTCCCGGCTGTGGGGGCGATTTCCCCCGAGCGTGCGGTATCTACCGCAATAGCCCCCACGGCTCCGAAATCTTCTACATTTCCACATACGCGGAGATCCGCGCGCAGAAACTCGACCTGAGCGGCGATACCCCGCTGTTTCTCGGCGACCGAACGGTGGCGCACATCTCCAACGGCGGCGTCGACGATCGCCCGTCGTTCAAGGCCTACGGCTGGCTCAACGAGCTCAGTGTCAACGGCGATCACATCTTCTCGCAGCGCATGGATGTCACCGGCAGCTATGTCTGCAACATCATGTTTCTGACTATTCCCGACGGCGGCACTGGTACGGCATCATATGCAGACCGGTGGGATTTCACCGACATGCCCTCGTCAAGCATTTTCGGTTGCGGGATCAACATGAGCCAGGACGGAACCATGGGGCTGTTCAATCCCGGCGCCCAGGGCGATCCCAGCGGCGAGTGCGTGCCCAACAGGTACAACGGACTCGACCATAAGGGCTTCGTATTGGTCCCGGTCATGGACAAAAACGACCCGTCGTGCGGCATTCACGAGCTTATTGATGTGCATGGAGTCAGCGTAAACTGGGCGCCCCCGCAGTATCGCTTCGGCGCGTACAACGAGGTCGACCACACCGACTGGTTCTTTACCAACAAGGAAGAGTACATTATCGGGGTGCAACAGGGAACCAAGGCGCCGGACAAGGGCGTGTGGCTCGTTGACTGGCAGAAAAACGAATGGACGCTCCTGACCGACTCCGGGCTCGATGCCATGTCGCCGGCCATGTTTTTCGATGCCACGCTTTCCGCGCGTCACTGGCCCGCGCGTCCGGCCCCCGCGTACCGCGCTCGAACCTCGGCAGGTGGAATTCGCACGTACGATATCCGGGGACGAATGGTTCCGTCTGGAGCGGTCAATCGAGCGCTGCCCCACTCACCTGGGGTGTACATTTCGAAGTCCGCAAACGGCCCGGCAAAGAGACTTGTCCGGGAATAGACAGAGAACAACCAAACCCAACCATTCAAAAAGGAACAGATATGTCCGCCAAAACCTCAACAGTCACCGCACGC
>WJMI01000198.1 GCA_014728015.1 Chitinivibrionales bacterium
CCTCTGGAAGCTCAGCGAGCTGGAGAGCCAGATACTTCTCGAGGAGCGGGAGCTTCTTCTTAAGAAGCTCAAGACCCAGCATGCCAGCAAGAACGAGCTGATCGACCGGTTCAATGTCGAGCTGGGCAAGAAACGTCCGGATTTCTCCTCCCTGTGGGGCATCCACCGCCAGATGCAGGCGCTCGATCCTGACAAGGCTCGGGAAATTGAGTGGGCGGCCAACCACCGGAGCCGGGGGTTGTCGCGCGAGATTGTCTTTCTGATCGAGAAAGCGGTCATCACCAACGATATCGCGACCGCTCGAAAGGAGCTCGCGTACTGCAACCGCAACCGGCCTCATCTGGTCATACCCGAAGAGAAATTCGATCAGCTCGAGTCGGAGATACGCACGCGGGTGAGCGCGATTGACAAGAAGCAGCAGCTCGACCGGGGCATCGGCCGGGTCAGAATGCTTCTGGAGCAGAACCGTCTGGAAGAGGCGCGCCGGCGGCTGGATGGTTACCGGGGCATCCTGACCGAGATCAGACCGTCGGTACCGACCCGCCAGTGGGCGGGCTACGACGGGGCTCTCCGCGAGTTCGAGCGCGCGCTCGGCGCGAAAGAGGATTCGCTGGTCAGCGAGAACCTGCGCCTGCTCCGCGCGCGGGGCACGGATGCGGGTATCGAGTACCTGCAGAAGGTGGTCATGCGTCACGGCGTGCGTGACGACAAGCTGAAGCTTGTTGACGATGCAATCATGACCGCGGCGCCGTCATACAAGTCGCGCGCCGCCGAGTCGGCGAGCCGGGAGCTTCACGGTCTTGCCGGGACATCCATTGACGGGAGTCTTACCATGGAGGCGGTCCGGAGGGAGGCGAAGCGCCGCGCCGACAGTATTGCGGCCGAAGCGGCGTTGAAGGCCAAGATCGCCGCGCTGGAAAAGGCGCGTCTCGACAGCATACGCGCGGCACGCCAGGCCGAGAAGGAACGGATCCTGCGCGAGAAACGCGACATGGCGAACGAATACATGGTCATGATATACGACCTGCTCGAGCGCAACCGTATTCGCCGGGCCTACCGCCGGTTCAAGCGGCATCAGGATTATGTCAAGAAATACGTGAGCGGCGAGACGTTCGCCATGCTGGAGTCCACGGTATTTCAAGCCTATTCCGACATGCGCTCGGGCCGGGAGAAACGCGAGGAGGACGCGGTAGAGCTGGTCAAGCGATCAAAGGATGACCAGCCCCCGCCGCGACCGGCGCCGTCGCCGGACAACAGCATGTCCCCGGAAAAGGCGACAGAGACCATTCTCCAGATATACGCGCTGCTTGAGCAGGGCCGCCCCCAGGCGGCCAACGAGGCGTTCGCCCGGGCGGTTCCCACCCTCACGGGCGCCGTGTCAGGTGAAGTGATAGAGATGCTGCGCACGACCCTGGGCCAGTCGCTGGCCGCCAAGAAAGAAGAAGATCGTCGCGAAGCGGTGAAGAAAGACATGACCAGGATTTACGAGCTGCTCGAGCACAACCGTATCTCCGAGGCGTATGCTGCGTTCCAGCGCGACCGGGAGACCATCAGGATGTATGCCGGCGACGAGCCGTATTCCATGCTCGAGACCATTGTCCTGGAAGCCTACGAGTACGTCCGGTAAGCGCTCCCAAGTATCCCCGCACCCGTCAACGGTCCCTGCGGGCCCCGGGCTCCCGGAATCCTTCGGTACCGTGGTGACGGATCCTGCGTTGGCATCCGGCGGCGGTTATTACAGCCGGGATTATCCTATTATATTGGACGTATACTCCGCGGCATTCAATTCATATCACATACAGGAACGCACCGCACGGGGAGGCAGCATGCGCGGCACGATGTACTTCCAGGCCAGAACTTTGACCATGATCGCGCTTCTGCTGGCGGGCCTGACCGCTCGCGCCGATGAGAAGCTGATGCGGCACATCGAATCCGGACGGTACAAGCGGGCGATCCAGCACGCGGACAGGAGCCTTCCGCCGGACAAGCGTACGCTTGACGAATGGCTTGCGCTCGCGCTGGCGCATGAGAAGCTCGGCGAGACCGGCCGGGCGATCGAGTGCTACAAAAAAGCGCAGCTGGCCAACCCCAGCGATCCGCGGGTGTATCTGGGGTTCGGCAAGGCCGCGCTTCTGGCGAACAACAACGAAGCGGCGCTCGAGCACTACGGCAAGAGTTACGTGCTGAAGCCCACGGCCGCGGCCGCCGAGGGCGTTGCCGTCAGCGCGGCCAATCTCGGCCAGTGGGACAAGGCCCGGGATGCCGCCGAATCCGCGGTCGGGCTCGACAGCAATTCGGTCGAGGCGCGCATGGTGCTGGGCAAGGCGTATCTCAAAGAGGAAGACTACGCGGCCGCCGCGCGCCAGCTCGAGTCTATCGCCCGCCGGCAGCCCTCAAACCTGAAGCTCCTCAAGCAGCTTGCCGCGTGCTACGTGCGCACGGGCGATACGGTGAAGCTGGCCCGGATCGATCCGATGATCGTCAAGCTTGACGAGAAAGATATCGAGTCCCGCCGCCGTCTGGCGGCGTATTCGCTCGCCGCGAACGACGGCGAAACCGCCTTTGACCTCTATCGCCAGCTCGGCGTTCTCACCCCGAACGACCCGGCCGTGTTCAAGCAGTTGTACCTGCTTGCCAAAGACATGGACAAGAAGCGCGATGCGCTCCTGTACCTTCGCAACTATCTCGTGCTGGACTCGACCAAGGCGCCGGCCTACCGGGCCCTGGGCGATCTTCTATACGAGCGCAAGGAGCACGATGCCGCCCTGGATGCGTACCGCAAGGCCGTTGCCCTCGATCCGGAGATCGAGAACGTGTATCGCCGCTACGCGCACATGGTGATCGAGCGTGAGCTGGACAAGGAAATCGTGCGCGCGGTCGCCGGCGCGATCGCGGCCGACGAGGCCGATGCCCGCTGCTATATCGCGCTGGCCGATATCCGCAAAAAGGACGGCGACTGCGCCGCGGCGATCCCGCTGTACCAGGAAGTGCTCAAGACCCAGGCCACGAACCTTCACGCATTGAGCGCGCTGGGGAGCTGCCAGGCCGCGGCAGGGGATGCGGCCGCCGCGGCATCGACGTATCGCCAAATTGTCAAGATCAAGCCCGATGCCGCCGAGGCCTACAAGGCAATCGGGGATCTCCACGAGCAGGCCGAAAACATCGACAGCGCCATGGCCGCCTACAGGGTGTATGTCGAGAAGGAGCCCGGGGATGCGGCCGTGGCCAAGAAGGTCGGGCTGTACGACTTTGGCACGGAGAATTACGAACGGGCAATCGCGCACCTGAACCTGGCTATCAAGGACACGGCACTGCACGATGTCGCGTTTCTCGAGGCGCTCGGGCTGTCGCACGCGCGCCAGGGAGACTGCAAGCGGGCGATCCAGTGGCTGTCCCGCCTGGGCGACAAGAACCCGCCCAAAGCAGTGCGCGCGCGGGTGCTCAAACCGCTGGCCGACTGCTACCGCGCCGAGGGCGATACCGCACAGGCGGCCCGCGCCTATGCCGCGTACGCGGACCTGGGCGTGCGGGATGCCGATGCGTTCTTTTTGCGGGCATACCTTCTGGAAAAGGGCGATCCCGCGACCGCGGCAAAGCACTATGCATCGAACATCAAGACGTTCCCCCGCGACTATCGCAATTATCTTCGGCTGGGCGTGCTGCAGGCCGCGGATTCCACGAAGCTCGCGCGCGCGGTAACGCATCTGGTCCGGGCGGGAAAACTGGCCGACACCGTTGCCCTGATCTGGGAGACGCTGGGCGACGTGTATACGCGCCGGCAGAACGAAACCGGCGCGCTCGCGGCATATGCGAAGCTGCTCGATCTCGCGCCCAAACACGGCATCGCGCACCGGCGCACCGGCGCGATTCTGGTGCGGCGGAAGAAGTACCAGGATGCAATCGGGCATCTCGAAGCGGCGCTGGCCGCTGATGCCACGGATGCCCAGTCCCTGGTGTTTCTCGGCAGGGCCTATATGGCGGCCGGGCATCCCAGGGAAGCGGCGGACGTGTTTTCCCGCGCCAAGGAAGCACGCCCCCGTGATGTCAACCTCCGGCTGGCGCTCATCGAGGCCCTGAAGCGCGCCGAGCAGGCCGATGCCGTTGCCAAGGAGCGTGACGATCTCGCCCGGCTCGATCGCAAAATTGCAGGCGAGGACAAGAAAGATACCGAAGCACGCCAGCGTCTCGCAGACTATTACTATGCAAAAGAGGATTTCAAGGATGCGCACGATGTGTACCTGGAGCTGGCTAAGCTCGACTCCAAGGACCCGGCCGGGTGGCTGCGGCTGCGCGACATTGCGCTGAAGCTGGACAGGAAGGACGATGCGATTGAATACCAGAAGCAGTATCTCGCACTGGAGGGAAAGAGCGCGAAGGCGCACAAGAGCATGGCCGAGCTTCTGTACGAGCAGGAGCGCTACGACGAGGCGCTCGCCGCGTACGAGGCGGCCCTGAAGCTCGATCCCGGGATCGAGGGTGTCTATGTCCCCTACGCAGGACTTCTCGGCCGCGCGAACATGGTTGACAAGCAAATCCGGGCGCTCGAAACGGCACAAAGGCTGGGCGAGGCCACGCCGGCATCCCTGGTGGCGCTGGGGGTCCTGTATCGCAACAAAAAGCGGTGCGCGAAAGCTATCCCGCTGTTTACAAAGGCGCTTGCCGCGCAGCCCGCGGACACGTTCGCGCTCGCCAGCCTCGCATCCTGCCAGATCCAGACGGGCAAGACCGAGGATGCGATTGTCACCTGCAAGAAACTTCTCGATGCCAATCCTGATGCGGCCGTGACCTACCGGGTGCTGGGTGATTTGCACCGCCAGACCGGGAGCCGGGCCGATGCGCTCAAGGCGTACGCCCAGTATCTCAAGAAGGCCCCCGGCGATCACGCGGTCGCGTTCACGGCGGCCCGGCTCAGCTATGATGCGCAGCGCTACCCGGAGGCGGCGAAATTTCTCGCGATGGTAGAAGACTCGTTAGCCGAAACCGCCGCCTACCACTCGCTTCTGGGCCTGACCTACTACCACCGGAAGAAGTGCGATAGGGCGATAGATGCGTTCACCAGAGTCCGCGCGCAGGATTCCTCATCAACGGCCCTCGCGCCGATTCTCAAGCCCCTTGCCGCCTGCTATGAGAAGAAAGGGGACACGGCGGCCGCCGCAGAGGCCTACCGTGCGTACGCCGGCCTGGCCGGGACCAACGATGCTGATGCCGCATACATGGCCGCCTATCTCACCGAAGCATCGGACACGACCGCCGCGATCGCGCTGTACCGGAAGAACACCACAGCGTTTCCCAAGGACCACCGCAGCTTCCTGAGGCTCGGAATACTGTACGGCCGCGACTCCGCGAAGCTCGCCGATGCCGCGGCCATGCTCGGCCGCGCGTCCCGCCTGATAGACACCGATCCGTTCGTCTGGCAGATGCTGGCCGAGGTGCAGGGGAAGCGCGGGAAAACTGCCGAGGAGCTGGCCGCCTACGAGAAGGTGCGGGCCCTGCAGCCCGATAACTACAAGGCGAATTTCCGTACCGGCGAGATTCTCCTGGCACGCAACCAGGCCGCCAAGAGCATTGACCGCCTTGCGGCGGCGCACGTATCCGGGCCGAAGAACGCCGCGGCCATGAAGCTGCTGGGCGATGCATATATCAAGACCGGAAAGGAGGCCGAGGCGATCGACATACTGGAAAAGGCCCGTGATGCCGACGAAAAGGACATTGACGTGCGCATGGAGCTGTATCGCCTGTACAAGAAGGCCGGCAACCGGGAGCAGGCGGAGAAAGAGTTGTGGTATTGTATCGTGTCCGGCGGCAGCAACGAGCACCGGATGCTGTACGTGAAGGACCTTCTGGCGCAGGACCGACTCGAAGAAGCCGAGAAGATTCTTGACGACGTCAGGAAGACCGACCCGCACAACATCGATGCCCTGCTTTCGCTCGCCGGCGTGCTCCGGGCGAGGGGCAAGCTCGACCAGGCCGTGGAGATCTATAAGGGCGTATCTTTCATCGAAGACCGCAATGTTCCGGCACTTCTGGGCCGGGCGGACATATACCTCGAACAGGAGCTGTTCGATCGGGCGGCCGGGTTCTACAAGAGAGTGCTCGCGCTCACGCCCGGGCACGCCGCGGCAAAAAGCGGGCTGGCAGCCGCAACGAAAAAGGCGGCCGCGCAAAAGGCCGAAGAAGCCGCGGCCAAAGCGAAACAGGCAAAGAAAGCAGAGGCCGGTGCGGCAAAGGAAAAAGCTCCACCGGCCACAACCGGCGAAGCCGCGAAGGATACCGGCCGGGCGGCAACCGGCGATGCCGGACGGAATAACGATAGCTCCGGAAAAGATGCGGCCAACGCTGACAAAGACGCATCAGGAAAAAAGCAAGACTAGCGCCCTTCGGGCGGCGGCCCGGGCCTATGCCGCGCCCTGCGATGCCAAAAGCTCTTTGATTCGCGCTCTTGCGGCAGGGGAAAGCGCGGCAGTGTCGTGCCCGGGATCGACAGCAAGCGCTGCCGCGGCCCCGCGGACAACGGACGTGAGGACGAGGATCTGGCGCCGGAATGCCGCGCATCGCCGGCACATCAAAAGGTGCAGCCCCAGGCGCGCGCGCATGATCCACGGAAGCGGCGTATCGAGCGACTGCGAAAGGAGGAACGAAACCTTCTGGCAGTTGAGCATTTCCGTCATGCCCCCGGCGACAGTTTGGCGAACCAGTTCTCGGTGAGGCAGCGACGGAGCCTGTCACGGGCACGGTACAGCATCACCCACAAGTTCGTCGCGGTTACCGCCAGTTTCTTACAGATATCTTCCCCGGAAAAACCGTCGATTTCGCGCGCCAGGAACGCGGCCCGCTGGTTGTCCGGCAGCGCGCGGATGCATGCCCTGAGCGCATCGATGAATTCCCTTCGGCCCAGGAGGTCTTCAGGGGTCTCGCCCCAGTTTTCGGGCGAATTGCGCCACCGGCCGGCTTTATCAAACAGCGTGTCCGGATCGTCGGTGTGCTCGGTTTTTTCGGCAATGCCGCGATGCGACCGCCGGTAGTAGTCGAGGATTTTGTGCTTGAGAATCCCGGTGAGCCAGGTACGCTCCGAAGAGCGTTCTTCGAAACTGTCCCGCACCTGCAGCGCGCCGAGAAACGTTTCCTGCACGAGATCTTCGGCAACCGACCGGTCGCTCACCCGGCTCAAGGCGTAGGCGAACAGCGCATCGCCGTGGTTTTCCACCCATGCGTCTGTCTTTGGTTTCATATAGTGCTTGGAGCGGTTTGTACGGGTGAATTTTTATGTCTAAGATATAACAAAATATAAGATGGTAGGGGCCGTTTCCGGGCCCCTAACACCCCCGCTGAAGATGCAAATGTATAGTCCCCCCTGTCTATCTTGGCTGCCCTGTATCGCCCCCAAGGGGGACGGTGCGCGGCGTTGCCTGATGGATCGTTTGGGTGGCGAAGCTCAAGTGATGCTCACGGAAACGTTGCGAACGATGTGCCTGCGGCATCTATTCCGCGATGCCGCCTGATTCTTCCACCTCCCCGACAAGCGCATCGAAGAGTGTGATAACATCGGCGTTCATCTTGCGCAGGCGGCCGCAGAGGATACGGCACAGCTCCCGCGTGATCACAAGCGATGCCGCGCAGTTGACTTCGCCCAGCTTGAGGAAATCCGCGCGCTTGAGCACGTAGAACGCGCAGTCGGTCTTGCACGACACCGTTGCCGAGCGCTTGTCCGAATCGAGGAGCGCCATCTCGCCGAAAAAGACATTCATGTCGGCGGACAGCGCGGTGACCGTGTACGGGTCACCCTGCATGGTCTTTTTTACAATGTCAACCGTGCCCGACTTGATCACGTACAGCTCGTCACCCTCCTGTCCCTCCTGGATGACATTCCGGCCGGCGGCCAGTGACACCACGCCAAACAGGTCGGCTATCTGGCCCATGGCGTTATCGTCGGCGGCCAGCTCGCCAAACAGGCTGATTCTCTTGAGGCGCTCGATCTTTTCGCTACGTTCCGTGTCCCGGGTCATCACGAAGCTCCCTGTGCCTGCGCCACGTACGATCCCGCGATGACCACCGCTTTCGCGTATTTCTGGACCGGATAGTCCCACGGCGGGTTGATCACCGGATCGTTGGCGGTCAGTGTTTTAACACCTTTGAGTTCGGGGATAATCTTGGATATGTCGGGGTTTTTCTGCGCCTCCCGGAGCGCTTCCTGCTTGCGCGCGGTGATGTTGCCCGTGTTTTCCAGCAGGCCTATCAGCTGAAGGTTCTCCTTTTCCTTTTCGAGATGCTCGTGGAGCTCGCCATAGGTCTTGCCCACGAACTGCTCGGGGACCGGCCGGGTGGTGATAACCACGCCGGCTTCGCCGCCCAGAAGCGCGCCGACCACGTGCGACAGGCCGGTGCCGGTTGCCGCGGATGCCAGCATGCTCCGGGAAAAATTGCGCGACAGAAGGATTTCATCGCAGTGCGAGAGCCGGAGGTACTTCTCGAATTTCTCTTCGAGCAGCTCCGCGCACACGTAGGCGCGCCTGTTGAGGTTCTTGATAAGCATGACCGCCATGACCGTGGTCGAGTCTATCTGCTGCAGGTCGCCCGCGTTGAGATCGTCGGCGAGCACCAGCACGCGTTTCGCGCCCCGGATGCCGGCACGCCGCAGATCGCGCTCTTCGGTGAAATCGCCGTTGACAAACTTGATCCCCTTCAATTCGGGATCGCTTCGCACGGCATTGATCTCGTCGCTTCCCGCCTTGTTGAGCAGCAATATCTCGAGCGGGTTGATGTCCTGGTTGGCGGCGAGAATCTCATACAACACGTGGTTCATCTCGCGTTTCCACCCGCACACGATAAAATGCCCTTTCAGCCCGGCGTGGTCGAGAAGTCCGTTTTCCTCTTTCATCTGTCGCTCCATCAGAAAGGATGCTATGCGGCCGGTTACCGTGCCCATGACCCCCATGCCCAAAAAAATGGTCACCAGGGCCGCGACCCGGCCCCACGTGGATGCGGGCACGCGCTCGCCGTAGCCGACCGTTGATATCGTGACAATGGTCCACCATATGCTGTCGAAAAAGCTGACAAAGCCGTCGTTGGTCCGCCGCTCGATGACAAACACGACAACCGAACTGAGCAGGATTACCCCCGCGAAAAACAGGACGACTTTCAGGCCCATGTTCGTCCTGACC
>WJMI01000199.1 GCA_014728015.1 Chitinivibrionales bacterium
GACATCGAGGTAGTGCTCGGCATTCGTTCCCTGCGGGGGATAGAATCCGTGGGTGTCGTAGTATTTGTTGAGACTGTCGGCAGGCACATTCCTGGAGTTTGTGTTGTTAATGAGCAGCCTTCCGCCGTTACACAAGAACAGGTCGGCATCGCCGTCATTGTCGACATCGCCGAATGTCGCGCCCGCGGCCCAGTTGCTGTGGGAAATACCGGTTTCGATCTCGTCGAAATTCAGGCTGCCGTTGTTCTTGTAGAACTTGTGGGACTCATCGCCTGATGCATTGGAGTGTGCCATGTACAGGTCCAGAAGGCCGTTGTTGTATGCATCGGCGAATGCGACACCGCCCGTGTAGGTGGCGTGCTGTGTCCATGGCATGGACCTGTCGTCAAGAATGCCGGTGAGACTGGCAATCGGGCCGTACCCGCCCCTGTTTTCGTAAAACTGGGGCGTATGGGTGAAGTTGTCGAGATGGTTCGCCCAGCCGACCGTGAGATCCATGTCGCCGTCGTTGTCAGGATCCCAGGTAACGATCCCGGTCCAGGAAATGCGATTGCTGGTCCCGGCGGTTGGCGGGTCGAGGACTGTCTGGCCCTTCTCTTCAAAGTCAAAGGTGGAGGATTCCTTGGTTGTCTGGTTATGCCAGACGAACACGCGCCGCGTCCCTTCCTCGTCGACCGCGTAGAAGATGTCCTGCCGCGTATCATTGTCGAAATCGCCGAACGTGGAATAACTTCCGTTGCGCGAAGCCTCGCCCGAGGCCCAGCTTGACTGCTCGTACTTGGTGAACCAGTTGGTGGCGTTGGATGCATTGAACCAGTTCGGATCGGAAAGGGATTGCTCTCCCTTGTTGAGATACATCTTGCTGCTGCCGCCATTGCCGTTGGAAACAAACAGGTCGAGCCACCCGTCCTGGTTGGCATCGAGCCATCCCGCGCCCTGGACATTGTCGTTGCCCGGAAGCACGTTGTCGCTGTGGCTTCCGCCGCCCACCAGCTGGAGCGCGAAGCCCCCGCTTTCGCCCTGGTTCTGAAGCAAATATTGATGCCCGAGGCTGCCGCCGCCGTTGGCATAGAGGTCGAGATCGCCGTCATTGTCAAAATCGCCCCACGCGAGCTGGCGGGCGGGCCCGGTGCTGCTGCTCAATACAATCTGGTGCGAGAACCTTCCGGGATTGAGAGGGTTGTTGGTGTAAAGGTGAAGGTTGCCCAGGTTACATGCGCCGCCCCCGTCACAGTCGGTCATGGCCAAATCGATGAACCCGTCGTTGTTGTAATCGCCGAACGCGGCAGTGGAGTATGACTTGGAGCTGATACCGGTACTGTAGCTGGCATCCGCGTAAGGACCGAACGAAGCGGCAAAACAAGCGGTGGTGGCAAGAAACAACGGCAAAAATATGCGGCTAATGAAAGGCGACTTCATCAAGGCCTCCGCAGCAAGGCAAGGTGCGTGAAACGGTTAAGCAGCGCCAGTTCCCGAATTCGGAAGGTGCAAACTCAGTGTGAGTAGTCGCCCAAATTATATCAAGAGTTCAGATAAAGATCAAGAAGGCTATCTGCCCTGGAATTCACTCATAGTGCGCATTGCCGACAGGCTGCTACATCGATTGGGCCAGAAGCGCGCCAAGTCCGGCAATGTAGAATTGGGCATCGGCCAGCACGCTGAATACCGCGGTGCGGTTGGGCGATATCCCGGAGCTGTACCGCATGAAGAAAAGCAGGTAGGCAAGGGCCGGTATCTGAAGCAGAAACGCCACAAGGCGGACATCGCGCCACGAGTACAGGGGTGCGACCACGAATGTCGAGAACACCAGAAGGCCGGCGAGGGCTATCCACAGGGCGGTCGTGATGGCGATACGCGCGCGTTTCTCTCCTACGATAATGACCAGGGTCTCACGGCCCATAATGCGATCGCCCTCGATATCCCGAAGGTCGAAAATGACCGAGCGCAGAAACGCCATCAGAAATACCCACAGGAACAGAAGCCCGGCAGTGACATCAAGCGCGATTTTGCCGGCCAGGGCATGCGGCATGGCGGTTACCAAAACGGCCCATGCCAGGGCCACGAACAGGTCGCGCGAGGTCGGGATGTCCTTGAGCGTCCGATATTTAACGATACCCCGCATGGCCCGGGGCACTATGGTAAAATGGTAGAAACTGCCGGCCATGGTCAGAAACGCCATGAGATACAGGAGCGTGCGGTTGGTGATGAAGCTTTGCCACAGGACACAGGCAATGCAGACAACTGCGAGCGACCACACGGCCCCGCGGTGCGCGCGGTAGAACTGGTAGCGATTCAGCCCGAGATGCCTGATCTGGTCGACATTGACCAGGCTGTTGTAAAGGTACATTGACAGGAAATACAGAAACGTGATGGCCGCGCCGCGCCGTGACACGGCGAACCCCTGCACCACGCACGAAAGGTAGTAGAGCGCGACCGCCCCTCCCGCCACGAATACGTTCAGGTTGACCGCCGCATTCAGCAGGCGCCACCCGACGGTGCGCACGGTGGTGCGCCTGGTCTGCGCCAGGTACTGGACATGCTCGACCACGCGTTTGGTCATCCAGTTCGGCGTGGATGCCCCGGCCGTGATGCCCACGCTTTCGCATTTGGAAAGCGGCTCCCAGGCGATTTCCTCGGGGGTTTCCACGTGCTGGGTGGGCGTGCCGGCCTCGCGTGCGATCTTGGCCAGGCGAAGCGTATTGGCGCTGTGCCTGCCGCCCACAACAATCATGGCATCGACCTCGGCGGCGAGCGCCCGGGTCTCTTCCTGGCGGCGGCTGGTGGCCGAGCAGATGGTTTTCTTGACAACGACGTCGCTTCCGGCGAACCGTTCGCGGACCCGCGCGGCGATGGCATCGAAGGTCACGCGGTCAAACGTGGTCTGCGACACGAGGCATACCTTGTCCATTGCCGGCAGCACGTCCACGGCATCGACACTCTGGATAAGGTGGCCCGCATCGCCGGCATAGCCCATGAGGCCGATCACTTCGGCATGGCCTTCGTCGCCGGCGATCACGATATCGTATCCCAGGGAGCGGTGTTTTTCGATGACCTTGTGGACGGTCTTGACTTTCGGGCAGGTGCCGTCGACAATGACATGCCCCCGCGATGCATAACGCTCCTGCAGCGCAGGCGGTATCCCGTGCGCCCGGACCAGGATTTCGGCCGACCCCGGCTCGGGATCGGTATCGCCGAGGGTCTCGACCCCTCGTTCACGGAGCATTTCGATTGTCTGGTTGTTGTGAATCAGCGGTCCGAGCGTGTAGACCCGGGCATTGTCCCTGGATGCGCGTTCCACCGCGAGATCGACCGCGCGGCGGACCCCCATGCAGAAACTGGCTGATTGTGCGACTCTGATTTTCATGGGTTGAATGAGGATGGCTGGATAGATGACAGATTTGTCAAATGAAGAAAAGCACATGGCGGGGGAGGTTTCCCCCCTGGCCAAAGCCTCCTCGCTTTACTGCGGTGTCTTTGGCGCACTCTCCTCAGCGGGGGTCTTCCCGCAACGCCCCCGAAATATCGAAGGGGATTGTCGCGCGCTTTCAGCGCCCGGGCATGATCCTATAACTACGCGTGTGGACGCCGGGCGCTATGGTGAGAATATACATCCCAATGGGGGAGAATGCCCTACTTCGCCCGCACCAGAGCGACCGTGCCGGGTTCGAGCGTGATTTCAAGAGAATCATCCTTGATTTCTTCCGTGCTTGATGGAACAAACGCGTTCTTGTCGTGCAGCTCGCGCACTTGTTCCCGCGTAGGGTTCGGGGGCGACCCCATGGCTTTCCATTCGGCGATGATGTTGTGATGGGCCTCGTCGATGCGGTAGACGTCAGCGCGCGCCGCATTTCCAAGGGGAACACGCAGGGCGCGCGCCGGCAGGGAGGCAGTCTCGCTCCAGTCGCGGTAGTAATACAGGAGGACGTCAGTCGCGCCGTTTCGCTCTTTCATCCAGCCGTTCAGGTTGTCATCCAGTCCATCGATGTCAAGTTCTTCGGCCCCCTCGCCGAGAATCGCCAGACAGTAATAGGCGAAATACGAGGGCTTGCGCAGGCCGTGGATGCTCATGAGGCCGTACAGGCTGGTAAATTCCGCCGATGGATAAAAGCCTTCTTCGTAGACATCGCTGAGCACCCAGTACGAGAACCCGTCGACATACGGCGCGACCTTGTGCACGGTCCTGAGTATGAATGCCGCCTGGTTGACCGAGTCGTGCCATGGGGACCGCGGGTGCCAGGACGAGTTCCACTCGGTCCAGAATAGGGGAACGCCCTTGTATGCCGAGCCCTGGACCGTATCGTACACGTGTTTGACAACGTCGGCAACGTAATTCGGCCCCAGGTAGTTGCTCTGGAACCCGGCATCGACCGTGAAAAACTGATCGTCATCGGCATACACATGGGTCGAGACGAAATCGACCGGCGCGTTGTTCTTGCGGCAGAAGTCGAGGAACTCCTCGATCCAGCAGCCTCGCGCCGATGACGGCCCTCCCGGGCGGAGCTTTCCATCCACGCGCTTTACGGCACGGGCGGTGGCATCATAAAATTCGAAGTAGTCTTTCTGGGTGCCGGCGAAGAAATTCGGCAGGTTGGGCTCGTTCCAGACCTCGAAATACCACTCCCGGACTTCGTCAATGCCATACCGCCCGACCCAATGTGAGAGCAGTGCCTCGATGAACGCGGTCCATTCATCCACGCGCCGCGGGAGCGTCACGTTGCATTTCCAGGTGAAAAGCGTCTGATCGCCCGATGCAAGCGCCCCGGGCATGAACCCGAGCTCGACAAACGGCCTGACCCCGGCATCGAGCATGAAATCGAACAGCTCGTCGACAAGCTGCCAGTTGTACCGGATGACACCTTCCCGGTTGCGTTTCACGATGCGCATGTCATCGGAAAGCAATCCGTGAAAGCGGAGGTATCTGAACCCGATTTCGTCGACCGCGGTGCGAATGTGCGACTGCATGCGGGCGCGGAGCTGAATCGGCGCGTTCCCGCAGCTCACGCCGGTCTGCCAGGACATGGGAAGGGGCATTATGACTCCGAAAGGCGCTGAGTGATCGCTGCAATGAACGGGGAAAATACATTTTCAGAGCAGCGGCGCGGCTCCCGCACTCGCCCGCTTGAGCATTCAGCGAGTCACGATCAATTTGCCCGCAACTTGGATCGCACTTCAGCGCAAGCCATTTTACTGGCATGCCCGAAGAAGTTATTTCCATACAGAATGTCCGGCGCAGCTTCGGCACAACCCGGGTTTTCAGCGATGTTTCGCTTGCCCTGGGCACGTCGAGTGTCTACGGGCTGGTCGGGCTCAACGGCGCGGGCAAAACCACGCTTTTGCGCATATTGCTCGGGCTTCTCAAGCCCGACCAGGGCCAATGCCGTGTCCTGGGCGATGATCCCTGGCGACACGAACCGGCATACTACCGGAAGCTCGGGGTCGTGCTGGAACATAACGGTTTCAGCGGCAACCTGAGCGCGTGCCAGAACATGGAGTTCTTCGCACGCGCGCGGGGTCTTGACCGGCAGGCCCTTGATACGTACCTCGCCGGCCGCTGGAGCGGTGTCGCGGCACTCGAGAAGAGACAGAAGGTGAAGTATTTCTCGCGCGGGGAGAAAATGCAGTGCGCGCTGTGCCGCGCGTTCATGGGGAGCCCGCCCGTGTATTTCCTCGACGAGCCGGTTGTTGCCCTCGACGTGAAGGCATACGATCATTTCTGCGGGCTGGTGCGCGATGCGCGCGAGGGCGGGGCGACCGTGATAATCAGCTCGCACCAGCTCGATGCCATCGAGGACCTGTGCGATACGGTGGGCATTCTGGAAAACGGCACGCTCACGCCGCTTGCCGAGACCGGCGCGGGCGGGACGCCGTGGCTTGTCAGGTGCGAAAACAGGCCGGAGTACGGGGCGGCTATCGCGGATGCCGCCGGCGCAAAGCCCGCCTATGCGCGCGGGGCATGGCGCTTTACCGTGCCCCCCGGCGACAGGGAGGCCGTGCCGCGCCTGGTGGCGAAGCTGGCCGGCATGGGGTGCGCGATCGAAGAGGTCCGCGAGAACAGTGACGGCCTGCGCGAATCGATTCGCCGTCACTACGGTGCTTCAGGCAGCACGGAACGCGGGGGGAGATGACCATGCGCGGCATGCTGACCGTGTTCGGGAACGAATGGACCGGCTTTCTGCGAAGTGATCGCAGCGTGTTTACCATCTATGCGATACTGGTCCTGGTATGGAGCATCGTTCTGGCATCGAACATGAACCTTCTTGCGCTCGATGCGAACATACTGTGGTGGGTGTTCTTCTCGGTGGTGGTCAGCAGCAACTTCGCCAACACCACGTTTGTTTCCGAGCGTCTCACCGGCTCGCTCGAGATTGTTCTGACCTGCGGGCTTTCGCGCATGGCGATTCTTCTGGGCAAGATCGCCTACGTAATATTCATGTCGGTTGTCCTCGGGCTCCTGTGCTACGCGTTCGGGATCCTGTGGGCGCTTATTGCCGGCGAAGATGCCGTGCTCATGCTTCAGACGATGAATCTCGCGCAGCTGATACTGGTCTACCTTTCCGCGTGTTTCATGAACGCGTGCTGCGGCGCGTGGCTCTCGGTGCATCTCACCAATCCGCGGCTGTCGCATTTCGCCAATCTTCTGGTGCTGGGCCTGGTGGTGGGCGGGCATGCCGTGATCTCGACCCTTACTCCGTTGTCGGCATGGGTTCTTCCGGGGGTGCTGTGTGCGGCGGGCGTCCTGTTTCTTCTGCTCGCGGCCCGGGGCTTTGCCGGCGAGAAGGTGGTTCAGCCGTTCACCGTCTGACGTGATGTGGGGATGTCTGCTTCAGAAGCCAGGAACCGGGCTCAATGTTGGAGTAGGTGTTCGTTCACCACAATTGCCTTGGCATAGTAGCGGTGGTTGTGGGCGGAGAACCCGACATACGCGCCGTAGGGGCGCTTGTACCAGCGCGCGAGCGGGGAGAGCTTTCCCGGCTTGATGTCGAAGTACCCCACACGATGCGTACTCGTGGGTTGGCCGAGTTTCCTCTCGAACATGCCGGCCAGGGCCTTTGCCTCCGGGCGGGTGATCTGGTTGAGCGAGTCGGCGGCATGGTCATTGCCTTCGATTTCGTAGCGGTACAGGCGGTTGTCGCTGTTAAAGAAAAACGCCAGCAGAAAGACGTGTCCCTCGAGCGTGAATCCTTTCGCGTAGAGATGCGTTTCCATGTCTGTAAGCGGCAGTCCGAACTGCCGCTTGAAAAGCCACCTGAAGGCCGTGCGGCTGACACCGAAGGGGATGTCCCCGAGATCGTACGGCGACTGCGCGTTCCCCTCGAGGTTGTCTTCCAGAACGATCGAGTCGACGTCGCGATCATCCTCCCGCATGACCGCCTCGGCAATGGCCGCATCCACTTCATCGACACCGGCCCGCCGCTCGTCGTGCCATTTGATCACCTTGCACGGCACCGGGTGCGTGTCCCCGGTCTCCTTCATGTATTTGCGCACCAGCTCGCGATACTCAGGTGAATCGGCTATCTCATGAATATGCTGGCGCCAGGCGAGTATCTTTTTCAAATGCACGCGCGCGGTATCACCCGTGCATTCGCGATACTCCCTTCGATATTTGTCCTCGTAGCGCGTCTCGAACGACTCCAGCGCGGCGGAATCCATGTCCGCGTGAAGCGCTGTTACGGTCGACCCGAGCAGCAGGCATGTCCCCAGCATTCGCATACTACAGATTCTACCATCGGTGACGGTGAAAGGCAAAGGGGAGCGGTTAGTCGCCGATAAACCGGCTCGCCCAGCTTCGCACGACCTTGCCGTTGAGCACGTGAAACCGGCGAAGCCGGCGCAGGGTTTCCGAGCTGAAGCTCGTGAGGGGGATCCACACCAGGTGTTTGTGGTGCCGGCGCGCGAGCATGCGCAGCCTGACATCCGGGCGGCGCGCCGCGACATAGGCGATGGCGCGCTCTTTTCCAAATACCATGGCGCCGCAGGCCAACCGGTGGGAAAGCCTGGTCAGGCCCATGTTCCGGGTCAGCTCGAACGCGTCGGGCACCGGGCGCGGCGGGAACAGGAGCGAAAGCCCGCCGTATTCGGACCGCGCGATGCCCGGGCCGATCATGTCATCGAGCGGGTTGGTGGCGTAGAATGTCAGGGTTGATTCCTCGCCGTGCTCGGCGTACCACGTGGCCTGCTGCGGGTAGCGGTCGTCATGGTCCTCGTCGAATATAATGACCACGGTGTCGACCGGTCCGCGCGAGGGCGGTACCTCCTTGACATAGATATGGCCGGTATGCCAGTTGCGCAATGTTTCCCGGATATCAATGCCGTCTTTCACCGACGTGCTGAACCGTTCGGTCTTGACAAAATCCTCGGCCATGATGCGCTGCGCTTTTTTGCGCACGTGCGCGTTGAAACTCTCGATGCGGCGGTCCTCGGGCACGTGCGAGCACATGCCGAACGGGCTCCACGAAAAGCGGTATTTCTTCTTGCGCAGTTCCGACGGATCCGGTTTGATGGCAAGCGAGCGCCATACCATGGCCGTATCGCGGAACAGGTTGACCGCATCCCGCGGCGCGCCGTCACCCGGAAGCGTAATCTTGTCGATGCCTACCGCGATGCGCTGCTCGCCGAACTCGAACGGCAGATAGGGATAGTATTTCGCGTTTTTCAGCACGCGCAGCGCATAGGTATTGCCGCCCACGCCCTTGGCCGCGGCCACAATGTCGAACAGGCCCGGGATAAACCGCCTGTCCATGACCGTCAGGTTGCGAAGGAATGTCAGCGCCGCCTGGATACGGGCCGGCGACAGCGATACGATGTCTTCGCTGCGGTCATAGTAGCCGTCCCGGGTTTCCCGGAACAGGTCTTTGATAGTCGACACGACATCGACCGGCCCGGCGAACAGGTCATGGCGTTCTTTCTCGAACTTCCCCGAAACAAACGGGAGCTCGCCCAGCGCGAAGTACAAATGGTCGGGGTTGACATAATGCGTTTCGATGCCGTATGACGGCGGGGCATCGAAATGCAGGTTGTGCGTTTTCTCGCGCCCCAGATAGTAGACCACGCGGGCGAAACGGCGCATATGGATTATCCCGAGAACCGCATCACCCGAGGAGCGAAGCTGCAGGAGCTGGTACGCCGTATACTGCGCGGCACGGTCTTCAGGTGATCCCGCGCCCGGATTGCCGACCGCGTGAAGGCACAGCGCGCAGAACGCTTCGAACCCCATTTCGTTTACCGCGAATTCGTCGGGAAGCGGCTGAAGCGGTTGCGGCGTTTCGAGCCACGGGGAGCCGACCAGCGCGTGGCCGACATGATTCTGCTGCGCCTGGCGGATCCCCTCGATAGCGGCATCGCATGGATCGGTCGGCACGTAGTACACGGGGCCGCGCTTCTGGCGCGCAACGACCGCCGACACGAGCGGGAGGCAGCTCACGGCCGCCGCCAGATGCGAGCTAAAGACAGACGGAACATCAACGGCTATGCGGCCGAACCGGTGCTCCAGGCACAGCCGCCGCACCTGGGTCGCGAATGCGACACGGCCATGGAGAATCGGTATCAGCGTGATACCGTCAAGCGGGTTCAACGGGAATCGTCCTCGGGCGCATCAGGGTTGAGGGGGTCATCGTTGGGGAAAAAGAAATCTCCCAGGTTCATGCTCGGCAGGTTTTCACCCGAGGAGCGTCGTTTGGCCACCAGCGAATCGAGATCCAGGGCCTCGTCCCCGAGGATCTGCCGGATAGCGTTTTCGAACAGCCCGCCTGCAGGTTGTTCGGGTGACGATGCCCGCTGCTTGAGGGTGTACCGGATCGCATTGATACCGTCACGGACCGAATACGGCAGGTCCAGGGCGTGGGCCCGCTGCAGGAAATCCACGCACATTCCCAGGACTTCCTCGTCGCAAAACGGAAGATTGTACGACAATATCGCCATTTCATCTTCACGGCCGGGGAAGCCCAGTGCTATGCCCGGCTGCAGCCGCGACATGATGTAGTCGGGGATTTCGAATGTCGATGAATCCTCGTTCATGGTGACGGCCGCGCGGAATTCCCGGTGTGCGCCGACGATAATTCCGGCCACCACGGATTCGACCATGCGCCGGTGGTCGAATAATCCGGCAAGCGATGCCCATGATTTCTCGGCCATACGATTGCCCTCGTCGAGGATAGCAATGCCGCCGGTTATCACGGCTGTGAGCAGGGGGCTGGCATGGTACGCAATGGTACCCTTCTCGGAAAGGACCGGTGTCACGAGAAGGTCTTCCGGGCGCGTGTCCGAGGTGCACTGCATGATATACACGGCCTGGCCGCGCCGCCGGGCCGCGGCGATAGCGAGCGTGGTTTTGCCGATGCCGGGGTATCCCGTGATACGGGGCACGAGCGGTACATCGTTATCAGCAACCGTCAGCCAGCAGGCCATGAGCTGGCGGAGCGGCTCCTGCAGGCCGATCCATTCCTGGTCGGCCGACACCGGATTGGAGAGCACGAGCTGCACATTGTCGATCGTGGCGGTTTTCACAATGAAACATCCGGCTGTCTATGCATGCATGACCAGGCCTGGCTTTTCGAGGGCACGTCCGGGAGCTTCAGCGTTTTCTGCGGTATTTCTTTGCCCAGTCCGACCTGCCGAATTCCTTTTCGAGGGTGCTGGCAATCTCCTCAAAGGCGTTTTCGAACGGGACATCCTCTCCCCAGTGGCGGTCACCGCTTTCTTTGATCTTGACCACATAGCCCGGTTTTTCGCTTTGCGGCGAGTCGTAGACGGCGATGGCTACCGTGGCTGTCCCCACGAATTGCCCCATGGAGCTGGGCTCGGTAGTGTACTCGACAAGCTTGATACGTACAACCGGCGACGTGCACGTTGGCGGGAGCGATTGTATCTGTTCGGCGCTGGCAAGTCTGACATTCTGTCTAAACCCGTCTTGAAGGCTCTCGATGAGCTCCGCGCACACGTCGACGAACGTGCTTCGGCCGATTTTGAATGGAAGCGCATGCTCGTAGATCGGGACCTGAAGGAGCGGACGGTTGTCGCACTTGAGCGGCCCGCTGGTCCGGCTCAGGATGTCACTTTCCTTTTCGTCGTCACCGTCGTCGTCTTCTTTAAATGTGCCGCTCGATGAGCCCGCGGCGGACGGGCGGGCTTTCGCGGAGGGCGGAGTGTCTTCGGATGTCAGTTTCCAGGCGATAGGCGCCAGCTCTTCGACCACGTCTTCGATTTCTCCCTTGATGTCCACGGACACCACTTTGACAATCTTGCCGGTCGCGACACTCACGCTGCGGCAGTTGATAAGGTACATCGAGCCGAGGCGCCCGATCGAGCCCGCGATCATGTTTTTGACGCCGAGCAATTGCCCCATTTCGACCATGCACCCTTCATCGGAGCACGCGCCGGATGCCTGGAATCCCTGCTCCTTGAGAATGACATCCATCTGCTCGCGCTCCATGACCTCCACGTTGCCGGTCCTGAAAAGCTCGACACGCAGGCGATCGGAAATAATCTGCGACTCGCCCTCGCTGACATCGTTGCCGTTCTTCAGGTTGAGTACCGCGAGCGTCGGTTTCTGGACCGCCGGCGGGCCTGCCAAAGCGATCGCCGCCAGCAGAGCAATTTGCAGTGCCGTTCTTTGGATCATCGTGTCATCCTGCGTATAGATGAGGTGTCAAGATCATTCCTCGTCAAAAAGATCCTCCCGGTCTCTGTCTTCCCATAGATAGCGCGCCTTGTCCTGCCATTTTTCAATGGTCACGGTATTGAGCTTGGGGTCCTCCTTCATCTCGGCGGTCCGCGCGTTCTTCAAGTTGGTGAACACGCCGATATAGGAGTTTGCCTGGCGATGGTCGCCGAGTTTCATGCAGAGGGCCACTATCGTGTAAATAACCTGCATTTCGATTTCTTCGGCAGGGCAATTCGACGTGCGAAACGCTTCCTTGAAATAGGCGAGGGCCTCGCGCAGAACCTCGCGATTGTCCCCGCCGCCATCCGTGATGATTTTTGCGATCCGGAGACAGTATGAACCGAGCTTGTAGAAACTGTAGGGCTGTTCATACCATGCCTCGACATTAGCGCGGGTCATGGACAGGCGGTAGCTTGCAATCGCGGCATCTTCGGTGCGGGGACGCTGGAAATAGCTCGCATAGTCTGATACGTATTTGAGCAGCGCCCGCCGCTCGCCGATCCGCTCCTGCAGGGTCATGATGATGTTGCTGGTGAGCTGGCTCTTGATTTCGCCGGCGCCCGAAGGATTCGGGCGGTTGAAATCCTTCTTGTCGGGCGATGCAAACAGGCAGCGATGACAGACCGCGACTCCCAGCATGGTGTAATCGACCGTGCGGTATCCCATGGCGCCCTGATATCGGGGCACCAGAAACTTGTTCTGGAGCACCTGCTGGCTCTTGGCGCGCAGCTCATAGCAGGTTATTTCATTCTGGTTGCACACCGGGCATGCGAGCTTGATTTCGAAAACAGGATCGTTTCCCTCGCCCGATTCCGTGGCGCGGGCCGCCTTGGCCTTCTTTTCCTTGATGATCTTGATGTTTTTAATGTCAATCGTGGGGCCGTACTGCCGGATATACTCGCTGACAAGGTTGTTGTCGTTGAGCAGCGCCCGCAGGCGGCGTTTGACTTCGATAACATCTATGGTCATATGCGCGGCGGCGTTGCTGTGTGCGGAGGACTATGAAATACAGTATAGCATGCCGGAAAATCGCATTCAAAGGATAATATATAAAAGGACTTGGCGCGCGAATCCATCAGGCGGGCCGCCGCAAGACGAACAGATGAGATGTGCAGAATACGGGGGCGCCAAGCTCCAGAAGCATATCAATCCTGTTGTACAGCCATGAGACCCGGCTGCTGTTGCGAACGCGCGGGGGGAGCATGGCAAAGGAGTTTCTCGGCAGCATGCCGTAGTAGCGGCACCCAACCATCTCAAGGCCCGCCGCGCGAGCAAGCGTGAAGACATCTTGTCGGGAATATCTGTACTTATGGTATTTGACCGTATATGGAATCTTGCGATACTTGAGACCGAATATCAATGTCGCGGCAATCTGCTGCACGCTGAACCTGTTGGGAAAGGCCGAGCACAGGAAATACCCGCCGGGCTTCAGGATCCTGCGTATCTCAGCCAGACTTCCCGCCTCCGTACCGCCGCTTTCGCGAACATGCTCGAGCACGCCGCAACTGATAACGCCGTCGAAACGGTCATCAGGATACGGCAGAGCCGTTGGTTCGTCTTCGGAGCCGGAAAGAAACTCGTGCCGGCTTGCCATGTCCTGAGTCAGCGCATCGAAGAGCACGGGACGGGGCTGGATGGAAAAGGAACTCACCCGATACCCGCGCGTGAGCAGGTAATAGGACAGGTGACCGCGCCCGCAGCCCCAGTCGAGGAGACTGCCCGGTATTTCAAACAGGCGGTCTATCTCGGCGTAAGGATAGCGAAACTGCTGAGCAGTGATCAGGCTGTTGAAATACTCCGTGTCAAACTTCCTGTCCCGCCGTACCAGCCGGTTCAGAAGCGGGAAGGCCTCGGCAACCAGGGCTTCACCCTTGTCCATTATGACGTCCTGCCCCGTAGTTCGCGGATACTCGGAAATGATGGATACATTGCTTTGGCAATTGGTATATCTTCCCTAGAAGTGTCCCGACAGTATAGTATTTGCCCCGCCTCTTCGCTTCCAACAGGAAAATGAATACGGAGCCGGGTGCCAGAGCTATTTATTTTGAACATACGTTCTATTCGGGAGCAGGACGCATGGAGCGGTCAATGCACACAAGGGCGGGCACGGGAAATCGTGTGTTATTGCGTGGTGGGTCCGCCCCGTACGGGTGCGGGA
>WJMI01000200.1 GCA_014728015.1 Chitinivibrionales bacterium
CTGGGCAAGATCGGCGAAGCCCAGGTCTTCAATATCGCGCACAACAGCATCACCGATGAAATGCGCGCCCGCGCCTATCTTGAACCGCAGCTTGTCGGGTATGCAATCGAGAAGCAGGCAGGCCGGTGGTGGACGCTGGACAGGTTCTACTCGTTTTCGTCTCCCCTGATCCACGAGGACGAGGGCAGCTATCAATCGTTCTTTCCCGGCATGAAATCAAGCATGGATGCTTCGCGCGAGGTGAAGCGGGAAATGGTGGAGCCGCTGGCAACGTTCGTGCGTGACGGCCGGCGTCACTACGTGGGAATATATGCATCTCTGGGCACCACGGAGGACAACTATTTCCAGCACCTCTACGTCTGTGATGCGGCGGGGAATATCCTCTATACCGATACGCTCCTGAAGCAGGCGAATACCGACGTAGTCCTCGGCGAGGACGTGCAGGAGAAGATGTACTACACAGCGAAACAGACCGCGCGATACGTATTCCAGCCGGCCGTATCCAGCGATGGTACCGTATACTACGGCACTATCGACTATGAGGCAAAGAACATCGAAGTACGGAAACGGACATTCCTTGTCTACCGGAACCGGCCCGACGGTCCGGACCTCGCGCACCTTATCGATCTCGAAAAACAGGTTCAATACACACCCGTAGCCATCGGGTGCAATCCCGGACAGCAGGGATGGGCAACCATCCCGACGGTGACGTTTGTCGATGAGAAAGGGAAGCGCCGCAAGGCGATCGCGCGCGACCTCGGACGCGCTGAATACCTGGTGCGCATATTCCGCCAGCAGTACCGCGATATTGACCGCAAGCTCTCGCGCCGCCGCTCTCCGTTGCCCGAATCGGTGGATGAAATGCGCGATTCGCTCCTGCGGGTCGAAACCGTGGGCTGCCCGTACGTTATCTCGCTGAGCGGCCCGAAGGGCATTCTTCGCTCGTTTGACTACCCCTCGGGAGACAAGGTGCTCTGTGCGCGCGTGCTGGCCCTGCGGGAGAACGAAGGGCAGATTGTGGTCAGGGTGGATCTCGAAACCTACGCGGAAATACTTCTTTTTGACACTGAAGGATCCTTTCTCAATAGGTTCACATTCAATACTCAGGACTATCAGAAGCGAAAGGACATCGTCGTGAGTCGCACCGGGAAACCGCTTATCGAGCTTGACCACGAATCCGGCGACGACGGCACATTTCTCAAATGGATAGCCGTGGAGTATAACGTGGAGTATAATGACTGACCTGCGACAGTGCACCCGCCCGGCCGGCATCAGGGGCCGATGCGGGAACAACCCTTTCGAACCCCGGCCCTCATTCGCGCGACTCTATGCAATCCCCGCCTGAATCGCCGGCCATACAGGACATTCTCTCCGGGCTGAATCCACCGCAGGTCGAGGCGGTTACGAGCGTGTTCGACCGGCATTGCCTGGTCCTTGCCGGTGCCGGGTGCGGCAAGACATCCGTCCTGACACGGCGGATCGCTTTCTGCGCCATCACCCACTGCAGCCAAGATAAGATTCTCGCGCTTACTTTCACGCGCAAGGCAGCCGAGGAGATGCGTTTGCGTGTCCTCGAACTTCCCGGAATCCGGAAGGATCTCGGCCCGCCTGTCATCACTACTTTTCACGGGTTCGGACTGAGCATACTCAGGGACACGGTTAACGGCATCGCCAACAGCTCCCGCCTTGGCTATTCGGGCGAGCCCAAGCTTCTGTCGTCGGAGGACAGGCTGATGGCGCTTGCGTTGAGTTCCACGTCACCGGAGCGCCAAGCGTTGGGAGTCGACCTGTTCAAGCTGGATGACCTTCTGGCCCGCCATGCGGTGCAGTCGCCGCGCCTGCAAAATCTTGTCGCGGAGAAACAGGCGATTCTGGGCGAAATCGCGGGGCGCTTTTCGCGGCTGAAAATCGACAAGAACGTGTGGGAATTTTCAGACATGATAACGCGCGCACTCGAGCTGTGCGACCGATTCCCCGAAATCGAACAGCACTATGCATCACGGTTCAAGTCGGTGCTTGTGGATGAATTCCAGGATACGAATCCACTGCAGATACGTTTGCTCAAGAAACTGCTCGGCGGCGGCACGAAGCTGATGGCCGTGGGAGACGACGATCAGGCTATTTACGGTTTTCGCGGTGCCGATGCGGGACCGACGCTCGATTTTACCAGTCATTTTAATGACGCCGCGATTGTCAAGCTCGAGACCAATTACCGCAGCAGGCCGGCCATCCTGCGGGCCGCCAACCGGATTTTTGGGAATAAGCCCGCCGCGTATCGCAAGATCCTGCGTTCCGGGAAATACGCCAGCGCCGGGAAAGAGCGCGGCAATAAACCGGTTCGGCGCCTGTGCGCCACGCAGAGGGAAATGGTTACATGGGTACTGTCAGAGGCGCAACGCACCTCCCGGGCGACCGGGATACCGGTAGATGCAATGTGCATGCTCTTCCGGCTTAATGAAACCTGCGACTGGACGCGGGAATGTCTTGCGAATTCCGTACCCGCCGGCATTCCTGTGCCGCGGCTGATGACGATTCATGGAAGCAAGGGGCTAGAGTTTCCCGTAGTATTCCTGTGCGATCTCGAAGAGAGCGTGCTTCCGAATTACCGGCGGAGACATGCCGCCACAATACGGGGGTGGGGCGACCTGTGTGCTCGTGTGTTCGCCGGGAGAGGGCGGGATGACAACGGGTTGGATCTTCCCGAAGAAATGCGGCTGTTCTATGTCGGCGTGACGCGCGCGCAGGAGCGGCTGTATCTTGTCTCGGCGCGCTCGAAACAGTCGCTCGGCCGGTCTGTCACCTTTCGCCCGTCACGATTCCTGCGCATGCTGTAGACATGGGGCTTGTGGACCCGGCAGGACCCGACAAAGGCCGGGCAGCGGCCCGGCGCGCCGACCGCCCTCGCACAATATCTATTTTCAACAGCCTCACAATCCACCAGCATGCTTACGCATAAGAAAATGAAACCAAAAAAACCGGAAAAGCCGCTTACCTACGCCGATGCCGGCGTCGACCTGTCCGCCTGGCGGGACACCAAGAAACGTATCGGCGGGCTGGTGAAGTCCACCTATACCGACAAGGTGGTCGGAAAGTTCGGGCAGTTCGGCGGGTTGTTTGATGTGTCTTTGCTCAAGAAGTTTACCAGGCCCATCCTGGTGTCGTCGGTTGATGGTGTCGGGACAAAACTGAAGATCGCCTTTGCCACGGGAAAGCATGATACGGTCGGCGAAGATATCGTGAATCATTGTATTAACGATATCCTCGTTCTTGGCGCGCAACCTCTGTTTTTCCTGGATTACCTCGGCACGGGCAGACTGTCGCCGGAGGTGGTGGAAAAGGTCATGCTCGGTCTCACGCGCGCGTGCAAGGCATCCGCATGCGTGTTGATCGGCGGCGAGACCGCGGAGATGCCCGGTTTCTACCAGGAAGGTGAATACGATATAGCCGGAACTATCGTCGGGATCGTTGATGAACACCGCGTGATTGACGGAAGCGCGATTGCTCCCGGTGACGTACTCATCGGGCTTCGGTCCAACGGCCTTCATACCAACGGATACAGTCTGGCCCGGACCATTGTCACCGAAATCGCCGGAAAAGACTATGCCGACACATTCGCGCCCACGGGCCGAACGTTCGGGGAGGAGCTTCTGCGCCCGCACCGGGCGTACAGCGCCGCACGCGTCCTCATGGACAAGGACCTCATCAAGGGATGCGCCCACATCACCGGCGGCGGATTTCAGGAGAACGTCGACCGTATTCTACCCCAGCATTGCGATGCGGTGATCGACACGAAGCGGTGGAGTCCCGATGAGATATTCGTGTTCCTCCAGACAGAAGGTCGGGTTGAGAACGACGAAATGTACCGGACGTTTAACATGGGTATGGGCATGGTGCTGGTCGTGAGCGGGGAGCATGCCGACGAGGTGCTGAACGCGAAGGCCCTCGCCTCGTTCGGGCCGGCGCGGATCGGCGCGGTTCGTCCGGGCGAGGGCCGCGTCGTGATGGAGTATTGAAAGACCGGGCGGGCGTATGGAGCTTTTTGTTTACAATACCGCAACGCGCGAAAAGGAGCCGTTCGAGCCTTTCCATGACGAGGTCGGCATGTACTGCTGCGGGCCGACCGTGTATAACTATGCCCATATCGGCAATCTCCGCACCTACGTGTTTGAGGATGTGCTCAAGCGCGTATTGCGACTCGCCGGGTACCGGGTGAAACATGTGGTCAATATTACCGACGTAGGCCACTTGACATCGGATGCCGACAGCGGGGAAGACAAAATGGAGAAGGGGGCGCGTCGCGAGGGACGAACCGTTTGGGACATCGCGGCCCACTACACGCAGGCATTCAAGCGGGACATTCACGAGCTCAATATCCTGGAGCCGGACATCTGGCCGAAGGCTACCGAACATATCGACGACATGATATCTCTTGTCAAGGCCCTTGAAGACAGGGGAATGACCTACCGGACCGCCGACGGCATCTATTTCGACACTACGAAATTCGGGCGGTACTCTGATTTCGCACGCCTCGATCCGCAAAGCCTCCGCGCCGGATCGCGGGTTGACATGGGCGAGAAGAAGAACCCGACGGATTTCGCGCTCTGGAAATTTTCGCCCTCCGATTCGAAGCGACAGATGGAATGGGAAAGCCCGTGGGGGACCGGTTTCCCGGGATGGCACATCGAGTGCAGCGCCATGTCGCTGAAGTACCTCCCGCAGCCGATCGATATTCACTGCGGCGGTGTCGATCACGTTCGCGTGCATCACACCAACGAGATCGCCCAGGCCGAGGCCGCCACCGGCGCCGCGTTCGTCCGGTACTGGGTGCATGGCGAGTTCCTCACCATGACTGAGGCGAAGATGGCCAAGTCGGGAGATAGTTTCGTGACGCTGGACACGGTAAAGCAGCGGGGAATTGAGCCGCTGGCATACCGGATGTTCAGCTTCACGGCGCACTACCGGAGTCCGCTCGCATTCTCGTGGGAGGGGCTGGATGCGGCCGCACAAAGCCTGAGGAATCTCCGGCGGCTGGCCGGGGCTGGGGACGGCGGAACGGGGGAGACTTCTGCCCCCGGCGGGGCCGATGCACTACTGCTTGAACCGTTTTATTCGGCTCTTTGCGACGACTTGAACATGCCCAAGGCCATGGCAGCGGTGTGGGACATGGCTCGCGGAAGCGGCGCTTCTCCGGCCGACCGCCGTCGGGCGCTCGAAAAGGCCGATGCCGTGCTCGGGCTCAATCTTTTTGCGGGTGAGGAGCACCGGCGCGATGTATTGACCGATGCCTCCCAGACGATACGTCTTGTGGCACCGGCCGGTATGAAGGTCGATGCGGACGTTATTTTTGAGAAGGTACGTCTGCGGCGGGATGCGCGTGCGGCAAAAGACTATGCCAGGGCGGATGCGCTCCGGGACGAACTTTCCGCCGCCGGCGTGACGACCAAGGATCTGCCGGACGGCACGACTGAATGCGTTTTACACAAATGAAAGGGAGCACTTGTGGGGAAGGGAAATGAACACAACGGCGATTTTGTTGAAAACATGAAGAAGGTGTTTATCGGCCGTGAGATCGACGAGGAGATGCTGAAGCGGCGTGAGATTTTTCTGTGGGGCGATATCAACGATGACGCGGCGAAATCGGTTGTCCAGAAAATCCTTTTCTTTGACGGCCAGCGGACGGAAGATATCAAGTTGTACATCAACAGTCCGGGAGGCATTATTACCTCCGGGCTCGCGATATATGATGCGATGAAATACGCGAAGTCGGATATTGTCACGATCTGCATGGGCCAGGCGGCGAGCATGGGCGCCGTGGTTTTGTGCGCCGGGGCCAAGGGAAAACGCTATGCATGGGAACATGCCCGCGTGCTCATTCATCAGCCGCTCATTTCCGGGAACGTGGTAGGGCCGGCATCCGACATTCAGATTCAGGCAGAGGAAATGCTCAAGATTAGAGACCGGCTCAACAAGATCCTGGCGGAGCACACGGGGCAGGATCTGAGCAAGATCGAAGAGGATACCGATCGCGACTATTTCATGTCTGCTCACGAGGCCAAAAAATACGGCATCATTGATGAGGTCTCGCAGGGACAATCCGCGTAGGGGCCACGGCGCATCGGCCCCTGACCGGTTGTCGCATGGGTGAAGCTTTGCAATTGACCTCGTTTCAACAGGTTGCGGGCGCCAGGCCCTGACACCGTTCCCCTCCCGGGCGGTTCGATGCGCGGTGTCAGGCAATCTTCGTGCCAGTCTAACATTTTTTTTGACATCCCTCCACCTAAGGTATTATTTTAAAACATTTTCTGGCTACCGGCCGATGTAGCTCAGTTGATAGAGCGTTCGACTTGTAATCGAATGGTCGGGGGTTTGAATCCCTCCATCGGCTCCATGTCAATTGACGACTGCGAAGCAGTGGTTGTGAAAACATGTGGGTAGGTGCCCGAGTGGTTAAAGGGGATGGACTGTAAATCCATTGGCGTACGCCTACGGTGGTTCGAACCCACCCCTGCCCATTATAGAAATATGCGGGCATAGCTCAATTGGTAGAGCTCCACCCTTCCAAGGTGGCTGTTGTGAGTTCGAGTCTCATTGCCCGCTGTTTTCTTTTCCTCTGCCCATGTAGCTCAGTTGGTAGAGCGCATCCTTGGTAAGGATGAGGTTCACGGGTTCGAGTCCCGTCGTGGGCTTTACTCTGGAAGAAGAAACGGAAAATAACAATAGACGTGTGCCACCATTAGTCCAAGGGGTCAGCAATGGCGAAGGCGAAGTTTGATCGGTCGAAGCCGCACGTGAACGTTGGGACGATAGGTCATGTGGACCATGGGAAGACGACACTGACGGCGGCGATGACGATTCGTCAGAACTCGAAGGGTTTTGCGGACATCA
>WJMI01000201.1 GCA_014728015.1 Chitinivibrionales bacterium
CTCCAGGGGAGTTGCAGGGCCCGCTCAGCCAATTCTGCCCCAGCCTGGGGCAAATTTCCGGTATCGGCACTCAGCCCGTCCAATTTTGCCCCGGCTTGGGGCAAAAATCGGTATTCGGCGAAAAATGCCTTCATTCGGCCCAAATTCCGCTCGGAAAACCCCCTCAATTCCGGGAAATCGTTCCGGATGTCGGCGGCCAGCCGGGGAATCACGCCCTTGCCCCATCCCACTGAATCCTGAACGGAGACAATCAGACGACCCACATCCCAATAGAGCTGAATCAGCTCTCTGTTGACCGCAAAGGATGCCCGTACTTGAGCCGACCGGATTCGCTCCCGAATCTCTCCGAGAAACGCAGGATAGTCAGAAAACAACTGGGTGGGAACCTGTTTCTTCTTCATATCTTCAAAAATACCATTGATTTACTCTACCTCCAACTGCGTAATCTCACGAAAGTGACCGGTGTATCTCAAGTTATTTGACCGAGGGTCGGGTTCCTTCTGTTGTTGACTACCTGGTAATCTACATTTTGGATTGTCGACCGGTCATTTTGGTTGAGATTGGGTTTTGCGTTTTCGCATTGAGTCTCCTTTCAGGTTGAGGATGACTGAACTATGGGCCACCCTGTCACAGATTGCGTCGGCGATGGTGGGATCCGGCATGAGCTGGTGCCACTTTGCGACGGGGTATTGGGTGGTGACGATAAGTGGCCCGAGCTGCGAGCGCTCTTCGATCATCTCGAGCAGATAGGAGACGTCTTCAGTGCTGACCTTGGCCATGAGGAAGTCATCGATGATCAGCACGGACGTCTGCTGGATCTGGCGCAGGTACTTGAGGAGCTGGCCGCAGGCCCGGGCGTTGTTGATTTCTTCGAACAGCATCTTGTAGCGGATCTTTCTTGCCGGGTATCCCATCTTGCACGCCTGCAGCCCGATGGCCTCGGCGATGTAGGTCTTGCCTGCTCCAGTGGGGCCGACCAGCACAACGTTATGGGCCTGCTGCACCCAGGTGGGGGTGGTAAACTGCAGGATGTCCTTCTTCGTGAACCCACGGCCCATATCGTAAGACACGTTCTCAATGCAGGCCTGTTCGGGTTTGAAGTTCGCTCTGCCGATCATACGCGCCAGCTTTCGCTGCTGTCGGGCAGCATGTTCATCGTCGATGAGAAGCGCCAGGAACTCTTCAGCGCTCAACCCGTTGTGTTCCCCGTTTGCGATGCGGCGCTCCAGGGAGTCGGCCATAACCGACAGCCTCATGGTACGCAGTTGTTTCAGAACGCTTTCTATGTGCATGGTCTATTCTCCTTGACTGGATGTGTAATACTGGGGCCCACGCACGTTTTCGTGCTCAAGAGGCGTAAGGCTCAAACTGCACTGCTGGGGCGTCTCAAGGGGCTGGCTGTCCAGGTTCTTCTCCAGTATGGTGCGGATGCTTTTCGTCGAGAGGCTGCGGAAGTGTATTGCCCGCCGGGCCGCGGCCTCCAAGCGCTGCGGCGTATAGGTGCGGGCAAGGTTGAGTACGCCCAGGGCCGAGTTGAAGCCCTGCTGCGGGTGCCGGTGGCGCTTCATGATGAGCTTGACCGCCTCTGCGGTCCACATGCCGATATGGCCGGCTCTGTCGATAAACCACTCCTTCGACCAGCCCCGGACGAACTGGTGGTTGGACGGCATGTGCTCGTCCTTGGTGCTGTAGCCGAAGTTGCCCGGCTGCTTCAGATGGCGGGTGACATGTACCCCGTCGTGGTAGATTTCGACGATGTTGCCCACGAGGTAGATATCCACTTTCTGCCGCGCCATGTGGTGCGGAACGCTGTAGTAGTGGTCATCGAAACGCACGTGATAGTTGGGCGCAACCGTGGCATCGCTCTTGACTGCGTGAACGGCGAAACGCTGGGCACGCAGGGGCTGCGCAAAGGGCTTGTCCAAGGCCTCATAGCGCTGCCGCCGCGTTTGGCCACGATAGGCCTGCATGGGCTCGTCGTTGAGCTGCTCAAGTATCTCTGCGATGGCCTCGTTGATTTCCCCAACCGAGAAGAAGCGCCGGTTACGCAGCCTGCCCAGGATATAGCGCTGTACAAAGCCCACGGCCGACTCCACCACGGCCTTATCCTTGGGAGCACGCACACGGGCCGGAAGGATGGCAACCTGGTAGTGCTTCCCGAACTGTTCGTACAGAGCCGCGATATGTGGCTCGTAGCGGTTAGGGTGGATGACCGCGACCTTGCAGTTATCCGGGACCAGTGCGTGGGGCGCACAGCCGAAATACCGGAACGCACGCTCATGTGCCCGTACAAACTGCTCCATGTCTTCGCCCTCAAGCGCCAGCGCAAAGGTATAGCTGCTTGCCCCCCACGAGGCGACGAACAACGCCGCTTCGTGAATCTCGCCAGTGTTGCGGTCGATGTATTCCACGCCGTCGCCCGAAAAATCCACAAACAGCTTGTCGCCACCCTTGTGGATCATCTTCAGGTCAACATCCTTGGGCAGGCTCTGGCGCACAAAGCGGTAGAACGTCGCACGGCTCATCGTCGCGGGGTGGGAATCCGAAAACTCACGCCACAGAAGCTCAAGGGTCACATGGGGCCTGCGAAGTTCGCTCTCGATATACTCCACGTCCGGGACCGCTCGTGGCGACTCAGACGAGTCGACCTGCGGCGGGTACAGCCCTCGTTCAAGTTCGCTATCGCTCAGACTGGCCGGCAATGGCCACGCCAGTCCGCTCAACTTGAAACGACTCAATATGTTATGAACGCCGCCCTTGGACATCGACAGCGCCCCGGCAATGCGTTCGTTGCTCAGGCCCTGCTCGAAATGATACCGCAAAACTTCACGGACTCGACGCATACGTATCCTCCTTCGTGCCATGTTCCTTCTCCTTCCGCCTTAGGTGAAAACACTCCTGGGCAGAAGAAGAAACTGCTTGAAGGAACCCGAAAACCGGTCAAATTCCGTGAGATTCGTCGGTCAAATTGAATGAGATCGGTCGGTCACTTTCCGTGAGATCGACCGGTCATTTTGGATGAGATAAGGCGGTCATTTTGGGTGAGATTTTTCATTCAGGAAGCAGTCTTAACCAATCTATCCTTTCCGATAGGTTCTGACTATTCACTGCAATTCGTTTCCCCGCAGGACGCGGGGCGTATGTATTGTGCGCCAGATTTTCTCTTTTCTTCGCGCGCCTATTATCTCATTGTGCTTTACATATTGCAAACAACGTGTGCGCCATGCAGACATTGCGACCGCGGAACGCGGGCGAGCGTAGGCGGCTGGACACGAAAGGACACAAAGCTTGCGAAGCAGCTTTGTGCCTTGAGTGCCGCCGCCGAAGCGTCAATGTGCCCTTCCGGGCTGTCAACTGCATGGCGCTGTTGTAAGCTGTGGTTGGCCAGGTTCTTACCGTTGTCAGCGGCTAATGCATACCGTACGCACATGGATGTGCGAGTTGACATCAAACAATTAGTCGAGTATTCCAGAATGTCTTTCATAAACTATCAATCTCAATCCAGCCATCGGCATAATTCCCTTTGTCCCGTGCAATCAATCGAATATGTGGACTAACACAGTAATCTTCATACTTTCCCAATCCAACAGAAAGAGTATCCCTCTTTCCCGTGCTCAGCTCATATGTGTATAGGTCAGAACTATTACCCATTCTGAAGCTCACGGTGGAATCATTCACCCATGCCACATCATCAGACTGAAATGGTAGCTC
>WJMI01000202.1 GCA_014728015.1 Chitinivibrionales bacterium
GACAACGTGGAGTGGCTCCACCAGCTTTCGGACCGTGACTGTGACGGTGTTATCATGTGCCCGGAGCCTGGAGACGTGCATCATCTTGTGAGCAACTGGAAAGTCAGGGAGCGGTGGCTCCCGAAGACAATCATCGCGCTCCCGCCCTTTGTTCCCGGGCGGGACATCAGCCACTGGAACCATGCCATCCGTCAACTGCGGGAGAATGGTGTGAGCCAGTGGATGTGCGGCCATGCCGGCCAGAAATACCTGGCATTCGACCGCCGGGATACGGTTTTCGCGGGCCCGGAAATCTGGTGCATGAACAGGGCGACCCAGGCCGCCCTGGCCAAGCAGGGCTTCTCGCGGTTCTCATACAGCACCGAAGACGACATTCTCAATCTCAAGGGCGCGGTCTCGCCCGACAGTTTTTTCATGCTGTTCGCCCTGGTGCCGCTGTTCGTGTCGCGCATCCCGCCCGCGACATCGCAGGACGTATCATTCACCGATGCGCGCGGCAACCGTTTCTTTCTTTTCAAGAGGAACCGGCTGTTCTACCTGGTCGGCGCGCAGCCGTTCTGTCTTGCCCACCGCCGCGATGCGCTTCATGAACTCGGCCTGCGCAACTTCGTGCTCGATTTCAGCTTCTGCCTCCCGCGAAGCAGGTACCTGAAGAGCATCCTCGGGCTGTACCGCGAAAAGCGGAAAATGGACGGCAGCACGCTGTTCAATTTCAAGTCGGGGCTGAAATAGGCCTGCCGGCCGGCACTGCTTTGCTTGCCAGTCATTCCCGCCGCGCGTATTTTTGGTATCGCGTGCGGGCGGCAAGGGAGCCGCCCCGGGGCCGAAGACGCATCAAGGGCGATGTATGCGCGATGTGACTTCGGCTGTTTTTGTATCCCGTTTCCGGCAGCCGTGGTGTCTTTCCAATGGAGTAGTGTCATGGCAATCAATCCCCAGGCCGTCGAGCTGAATGAAGTTATCGAGCAGGCAAATCCTCACGCGCTCGCCCTGCTCTCCGAAAAGGGCAAGGGGATCTTCTTTCCCAAGAAGGGGATCCTGGCGCAGACGGCCGATGCCAGAAGATGCGGCATTAACGCGACTATCGGCGCGGCGCTCGAAGACAACGGTTCACCCATGTGCCTTCGATCAATCGCCGACAACGTACGGCTCGATCCCAAAGACGTGTTCCCGTATGCCCCCAGCTACGGCAAACCCGAGATGCGCCGCCAGTGGCACAGCATGATCTACGCCAAGAACCCGTCGCTGGGGAACGCGCCCATTTCCACGCCGGTGGCGACAAACGCGCTCACGCACGGCCTGTCGGTGTGCGGCTATCTGTTCTGCGATCCCGGCGACCGGGTCATAATCCCCGACATGTTCTGGGGCAACTATCGCCTGATACTCGAAAACGCCTACAGCGCCCGCCTCGATGCGTTCCCGACATTTGCCGGCGGCGGCTCGTTTAATGTCACGGGGCTGAAAGACAAGCTGGCCGAGGGCGGGCCGGGCAAGAAAATCGTTCTGTTCAATTCACCGAACAATCCCACCGGCTACACGCCCACCGTATCCGAGGCCGGGGCGATCCGCGATGCGCTTGTCGAGGCGGCCGATGCCGGGAACGATATCGTCGTGCTGATCGACGATGCCTATTTCGGGCTGGTGTACGAAGACGGCGTGTTTAGCGAATCGATGTTCGCGCTTCTGGCGGGCGCGCACGAGAGAATCCTGGCGGTCAAGCTTGACGGCGCCACGAAAGAAGACTACGTGTGGGGGCTCCGGGTCGGGTTTATAACCATGGGATGCAGGCGCAGCTCGCCCGAGATGTACGCATCGCTGGAAGCCAAGCTGGCCGGGTGCGTGCGCGGCGGCATATCCAATGCCTCGCACGTAGGGCAGTCCCTTCTCCTGGCGGCATACACGAATGAGAATTATGCGGCGGAAAAGAAAGAGAAATTCGAAACCCTCAAGCGGCGATACAGCAGGATCAGGGAGATTCTCGCCGCCCACCCCGAATATGGCGATGCCTATGAGGCCCTGCCGTTCAACTCCGGGTATTTCATGTGCGTGCGCCTGAAAAAGGCGGCGGCCGAAGCGGTACGGCAGCGGCTGTTGTCGGAGTACAGCATCGGGATTATCGCTGTCGGCGATGTTATCCGCGTGGCTTTCTCATCGACACCACTTGACAAGCTCGAAGAACTCTATGCCGGGATATACGGCGCCGCGAAAGATGTCGCACCTGATGCGTGAGCCTGCTTTGAGCGTCAAGGCAATCATCTTCGATCTCGACGGCACGCTGTATCGCATGCGGTGGTTCATGAAACCGCTGATTACGATCAGGCTGTTCCCGCACTGCCTGCGCCTGCCCCGGTTCATTGCGGTGCGCGACACTCTGGCGGGGCAGGATTTCGGCACGGGCGATGCGCTGCTGGCGGAGCTCGGCAGCAGGCTCGCGCGCAGGATGCGTGCGCGCAATCCGATGGCCATGCGCGCGTGGATCCTCGACCGGTTCTATGCGGAGTTCCAAGCTGCCATGCCCCTGATGGGCGGCGCGCGCGAAGGGCTTTCCGATACGCTCGCCGCTGCGAGAAGCAAGGGCATACGGACCGCAGTTCTGTCCGACTACAATCGCGTGGAGGAACGCCTTGCCGGACTCGGTATCAACCGATTCCAGTTCGACCTGATTGGCTCGGCCGAATCCCTGGGCGCGCTCAAGCCGTGCCCGAGGCCCTTTCTTCAGATGGCATCCGCCTGGGAGCTCGAGCCCGGGAGTGTACTGGTGATCGGCGACCGGGATGATACCGACGGTGCTTCAGCCCGTGCCGCCGGTATGCGGTTCATCCAGGTGAGCAACAAAAAACGCCCTGCAGGCAAAAGCCGTACATGGGCGTGGATCAAAACATATATCAACGACTTACCGGAAGTGACCGCTGAAACCGGCCCGGGCGCTAGCCCAGCGCGGCCATAACCTCCTCCGGCGGCCTGCACAGCGAAAACCGCTCGCCCAAACCAAGCGTGTAGAGATACCGTTCCAGTTCGTCGCCACCGCCGGCAATAAGGAATTCCCCCTCGGCCTCGCGCACCATTTCGTTGCAGGCAATGAGAACGGTGATGGAGTGTGAAGAAAGAAACGAGGCATCCGGGAAACTCACGGCAATGCGCTTATAGCCTTTCTTGACTCTCTGGGCCACGGCATTCTTGAGAAAATCAAGATTGCTGAGCATGCTCAACTGCTTATCAATACAGATAATGCAGTAGCCGTTATGCTGCGTGATAGAGTAGTCCATCCCCCGGTCCCAGACAGAGATATGTTCCCGCACACTCAATTTAATCAAAATTCCGGCGGACTGCCATGAGTATTTTGTTTTCCATGGTTCCATATTTCAGATACACGACCTATTTTTTCAAGCATCCGGGCCTTCATGCAAGGACTGATTATGCGGATTGTCTGGAATATGGTCAAACAGGCGCTTGTGGGATATGCCGTTGTCTTTTCGATTGCCGGCACGCTTCTGCTTGTAATCGCGGGCTGGGTCGTGCTCACGCCGGTGCTCAGGGTCAAACACCTGAAAACACATAACCCCGCGCAGACCCTGTACATGAAGGGCCAGCGGAATTGGCTCCGCTCCAAGGGGCTTCCCGACACCCTTTCGCACCGGTTCGTCCCGCTGGATTCCATCTCGCCGCATCTTGTCAAGGCAGTGCTGGCCGCTGAAGACGACGGTTTTTACGCGCATCCCGGTTTTGATATCCGGGCAATCGCGCGGGCGGTCGAGCACAACCAGAACAATGCGGGCCGGCGGCGGCGCGGGGCAAGCACGATCACCCAGCAGATGGCGAAAAACCTTTTTACCGGTGGCAAGAGGAGTTTTGAGCGGAAATACAGGGAGCTGGCCTATGCCGTGCTCATGGAGCATTTCCTTGGCAAAAAGCGCATACTCGAGCTGTACCTGAACTATGCGCAGTGGGGGAAAAACATATTCGGCTGCGAGGCCGCGGCACGGCATTACTATCAGCGGTCTGCATCGAGTATCACCATGGGACAGGCGGCGCACCTGGCGGCGGTGCTGGCCAGGCCCAACCACCTCACTCCGCACTATACCGAATCGGGCCTTCTTCAGAAACGCATGCGGGTCATCTCGAACAACCTGTACCGTCGCCGCTCAATCGATACGACTACCTGGCGCGAGCTCGGCGGACAGGACTCGCTGCTGGAGCTGCGCGCGACGCTCGAAGCCCTGCAATTCGAGGGCGCCCAATCGCGCGAATCCGCGGATACTGTACCGACCGGGGAGACTGACTCCGCTGGCACCACACATCGAGTGGAATTTTGACACCTTCTCGGCGGGGACGCTTCAGCAGCGGAACGCGCGCGTCGTAGAACAGCGGGCCTACGCGCCGCGCTCTTTGACGCCGAGAAGCTTGACTTCGTGAAGGACTTCGCCCCCGGGCCGGCGAATGACGATCTTCATGAGGGAATCATCGTATTCCCACACAAAGGGCAGATCGAGGTCCTGATCAAAGTCCGTCACGCCTTTGGCGAGCTTTTCTTCAAGTTCGGCCGCGAAATCCTCGCACACGAGGATGGCAATGTTTTCGATGCGATCGCATCTGAATATATCGCCCCGGGCCATGCCCACCCGCTCCTCGTACTCCTCTTTGGCCAGGTTCTGCGCGGCAAGCTCGCGCTCGAATTTCTTGAGGAGCTGGCCGTGCTTCTGAAAGAGGTATTCATCGAACGAGAACGCCGACGTGCTCGTGTCGCAGAAATGGTACAGGGCGGTGGTTGACAGATAGAGTACCACGTTGCGTTCGGCCAGCGAGAAAGGCTCATCATCGAACAACCGCGCGCCCGTGTCCGGGTCGGCACAGCGCGCCGGGTCGAGGATGAACTGCCGTATGAAGGGATACCTGGCCTTGGCCGCCACCGCGGCCTTCTCGGCCTCCCGGGCCGCCTGTTTCTCTTCTTCGGTAGGCTCCCGCGGCACCTGCCCGGTGAATACTTCCGGCTTGACCCCGAATGCCGAGGCAAACAGCCTCACCGCTTCGGCCCCCGGCTCGGACGGCTCTTCCAGGCAGGCAATGATCGCCTCGGGAATGCCGAGTTTCCCCGCCAGATC
>WJMI01000203.1 GCA_014728015.1 Chitinivibrionales bacterium
CTGCGGCGGACAGTGATGAACGAACCCAGGGAACTTTCACCGGCAAATCGGCCGTCCGATGCCACGACTTTCCAGTAGTAGTTCCGGTTCATGACCAGCGGCGTATCCGTGTAGAACGTATCCGTCAGTTCGCCGGCTTCAGCAGAGAAGTCCGGTGTCGTATCGACATACACGGTGTACGTGAGCCCGTCGCCGTTGGCATCAGAGCCCGACCACGACAGGGTAATTACGCTGTCATACCAGAGTACCCCGTTTGCGGGCCCAACCAGAGATACCTCCGGCGCGCTCCCGTGATACACGGGAATGGCATAGGTTTCATCATTGCCGCCCCGATCGGTTATCGTTACGGAGAGCGTGTCGGTGCCGGCTGATGCGCCGTCCGGGTCAACCACCACCACGAAAGAATCGGCGCCTTCTATGGTCCGGATGTCCTCGGCGCCGCGGTACCTGATTACCACCGAGAACCGCTCCACCTCGATCCGATCGGGATCGTCGATATGAAAATGCAGGGTCTCGGGCGCCGCTTTTTCGCTTAAGTCAAGGGTCCCGTCGGGCAGGGTGTCGACCCCGTGGGTATACGACGAGGTAAACTCCCGGTTTGGCGGGACCACCAGGACAATAGGATACAGCGTGTCCGTCCGGAAGTATTTGTCTTCGACCGTAATAACAAAATGCTGATATCCTGTATCATCAACAGCCGGCGCCCAGGCGAACATACCGCCAATGACCGGTATCGAATCGTAAGAGGTCCCGCGGCGGCGCACGGCGCGATAGGTGAACGGGCCGGTCCCCGATCCCGCCGCCAGAGAAAGCATCAGGGAAATCGAATCACGGTCGACCTCGAGAAACGACGGAAAATCCTGCTCGTCTACCGAGAACGTGACTGCATTGCCATAAAACGCAGAATCAACCACGGTGATATACCACGAGTAGGACACCGATGTGATATTATCGCGCATCGTGACAGTGATGCCGTGCGTGCCCGCATCCGCGGCATCGGGTATCCATGCCACAGCCCCGTCTTCACCAACAGTAAGCCCCCCGGGACCGCCCGCCCGTTCAAACCGGACCGTGTCGCCATCGGCATCCTGCGCCGCCAGGGTGTCCCGATAGGTTTCACCTGCCACCAGCGGATAGGGCGGTGACGGCGTCGTGACCAGCACCGGCGGGCTGTTTTTGAATATCGTCACGACCGAATCCGCGACAAGCCCGTTCGCATCCTGCGCGGAGACCGCGATGTCGTTGCCCGCCGCATCATGTGACAGCCGCACCGTCACGTCCCATACGTAGCCGCCGAATTCACCACCCGGCTGGACCGTGGAATCGTTCACGGTCAATGAAGCGATCCCGCTGCCTTCATCGAATGCAATAATGCGTACCACCGCGGTATCATCCTGGACATACAGCCCCTGCGCGGTCCGGCCGCCAACGGTAATTTCATAGATTCTCGGCGGCAGGGTGTCCTGCCCGGTCGAATCGAACAGCATGGTGAACGTCGTATCGTCCAGCACGTTCCCGCCCGGAACATAGGCGGTCAAAGAGATGCTGTTCGTATCATTCGCGAGGTACACCGCCCGCCCCCACTGTGCGACAAACGCATCCGAAAGCGTATCCAGCGTTTCGGTCGCATCATTGACCCGCACACCCATCACGATGGTATCGCCGGTATAGTTCTCCACGGTGCCATACAGGTACCGCTCGCGCACATGGCTGACGGTCGAGTCGCGCGACGGGATCACCACGAGAATACGCGCGCCGCCGCCGCTGCCGGCCATGGTGGAATCGTATCCGATGAAAAACCGCTTCTCGGTGGTGTTGTTGTCCTGGGGATTGTCAACCGCGCTTACCGTGACCGCGCGATACCCCGTCAGCTGGTCCATATCATAGAATATCTTGACATATACGGGATCCTGCACGATATCGAACGCATCGCCGTCAATAGCGGCGCTTGCCACCCCACCGCGCCCCCGGTCGGTAATGCTGACCCTGAAAAAGAACGTCTCACTGCCGGTCAGCACGGTGTCGCGGTCCTCGAAACCCTCATTCACACACACGACCGACGGCCCGCGGGTATCGCTGAACGTATACGGAAACGCCACGCGCGGGGAAACCCGCGCCGCGGCGACATCGCTGACCCATATATACCCCTGCTGCGAGTATGCGGCGCCGTGTATGGTGACCAGCGTCTCGGGATAAGCCGACTGCACCGGCGCGCCGTATCCGAAATCCCAATGATACAGCACGTCATCATCAGCGACCGAATCCGTGCGCAGCATTACGGTGCTGTCGTACACGCCGGTCACGGGGTCCTGGCCGAGCGGGCTTGTTAGATACACGCGCCACGTCGTGTGTACTTCGTCGCCCCCGGTCCGGTACGTGCGAACGATGATGTCCTGCCACCCGGTATCGCAGAACGAAACCACCATTGCATGGCGGGATTCGTTGGCTGCATCGACAGGAATGGTGGTGCAGGTGTCAAACAGCCGGTTGCCGGCGATCTCGACTTCGACCGAGTCCACATACTCGCGGACGGCGACCGCGACCGTCAGCGTCTCCCGCGTGAAGATCGCCAGCGTATCACCATCGGCAAACGATGCGGTCTCAATGAGCGCCTGGGCGCGCGAGCTGTTCGCGAACGGGTTCGTGTCCTTCGAACACGTCAGCGCACATGCCACGGCCATCGCCGCGATCGGCAGTATATATTCGTAACGTCTCATCGGCTATTCAATCGTGATAAACGTGCTTCCCGGTTTCTGGTTCTCATAGCTCAGCTGCATCCATGCCGGTGACCGATACATATTCGAAACGCGCGCTTCGTCCATAGTCCGCCGGAGTGTGTTGCGCGGCTCGCCCTGGTGGTAGTTGGTCATCAAGGTAAACGGCACATCGTTGTCAAACAGAGGTATGTCGATGACTATGCTTCTCTGCTCGCATTCGCCGTTTATGCAGTAGGTTACCTGCGAGCCGTTGCATCCTGCGACGATATGGTTCCAGGTGTCTAGCTCCGCCTTCACATTGGACGATAGATAGCGGCTGCTCGTGGATGCGCCACCGTCCGAGAGCTGCAGCATGACCTCCCCGCTGTCGTCGGGATTTGAGTAGTCAGAGTAGTACAAGCTGTACGAGCACTTGTCGTCACCCCAATCCTGCTTGGAAAAGAGCTTTTCGTTGTCACCGTAGCCATGCACCCAGGCCGAGAAGGTAAACGTGGCGTCCAGAAACGCCAGCGCGCTCTTGTCGCCCACAACCAGGTACTCATGAGTACTGTCGCTGGAATCGGCCCGGGCGATCACTCCCGCAACGTCTTCGTCGCCGTCATACCCGACCGGCGTGCCATGATGACCGTATGCCGTGGCATCCCGGCGAAGAGACGAGCCGTTTTCGCTTAGATGCCATACGCCGGCAAACCCGTTTGCCGTATCGAACACCGCGGCCCCGTCGGAGCTGTCCTGGGCCGTGCTGTCACCCCACGAGAGAACGATATACTGGGTGTCATTGTTCCCTTTGACTTCTGGGACCAGCACCCAGATTTCCGCCTGTAAAAGTCCCCGGCTGAAGCGCTCGATTTCGTACGGGAGTGGGGTACCGGCTCCGCTGAAAAAGCGGATGTCCTGTCCCCGGAGCCCGGCTTCGGAAAACGGAAAACTCGACTCGTCCAGCCTGACAAGTATCGGGAAGTCGCTGATATCATCTGAGATGCCGGCGCCGCCGGATTTCGTGTTGAGAATGACCTTTTTCTGAGGGAGGCGGTACACGCGAACGGCAAGAGAATCGGTGTGCCCGTCGCGGTCGGCTACGGTTACCACGATGCTGTCCAAGCCCGATGAAAACGCCCGGGCATCAAGTACCACGCGAAATCCGCCCGCCGTGTCGACATCGCTCAAGACCCTGGCGGCGGGCGAGCTGGTCGCGACCGTATGCCGGTCAGCGAGAGGATGATCCTGGTCGCGAATGACAAAATCCAACGTTTCCGGCTCAAAGCAACACATCAAATCGAGGGTCCCGTCAGGAAGCGTATCGATATCATGCGAAACCGAAAGCGTACACGGCCGGTTTTCAGGTACTACCAGTACCGTGGGCACCAGAGTATCGCCGCTCCCGTACGTATCCCGCACCGCCACGATCAACCGCTGGTAGCCCGTGTCCGAAAGATCGGGCGCCCACAAGAGCATCGTATCGTTCAGCCACGGCTGTCTCACGCCCGCATCGGTGACTGCCGAGAAAGCGTATGGCGGTGTGCCGCGACCGTCGATAATTGACAGGCCCACGGACACCGTATCGCCCGCCTCCACAAACACAGGAAATGCCTGTTCGGTTGTGACGAACGCGGGCACCGAAAGGTCAGCAGTGTCCTCGACCGTGACCGTGTATGTATACACTTGCGGCTCAAACTGGTCCGTGTAGGCGATCGTAATCGTGTGCTCCCCGATATCATCGGTAGTCGGCGTCCACGAAATGTATCCTGACCCGTCGACAGTCAGATCGTTCGGCCCGTCCTTTTTGGTAACAGTCAGCGCATCGCCGTCACCATCGTCAACCAGAAACGTGTCAACATACTCGCTTCCGGCGGACACCGGCAAAGGCGGGGTCGGCTCGCGGCGTACGTCCGGCGGGTGGTTGCGGAATACCACCACGGATACCGTATCGGCAAGCGATGCCTTATCTGTCGCGATAACATCGAATGTATTACCGTCAAGATCGTGTTCGAGCGCGACCGAACCGCCCCATAAGTGTCCTTCACCGCCCTGCACGGGCTGCATGGACTCCCCGTCGATTCTCACCGAAGATATTCCCTGGCCTTCGTCGAACACCACCGCCCGGAGATGCACCGACGAGTCGGGGGTATACAGGCGGTCGGCATCGCGCCCGTCCGAAGTAACTTCCACAATGACCGGCGGCGTGGAGTCTTCGGCCGCCGCATCGTATATCAGAGTCATCGACGTGTCGGCCACCGTGTCACCGAGCGAGTCGACGGCAACGATGAGCAGATTGTTCTTCTGCTTGTCGAGGTTGACGATGGTCTGCCACTCATTGCGGACCGAGTCACTACGGATGGTAATGTCCGTGTCATAATCGGTTGAGTTGACCCTGAAGCCCATCGTGAGATGCACCGAGTCGTCCGTGTGGTTCTCCACGATGCCGAACAGATAGCGCTCGCGCGAGTTGAACACCAGGGAATCGCCCGGCGGGACCAGCACCCTGATGCGCACGCCTTCATCGGTTGAAACCGCGGTATCGCTGTAGCCGAGGTAGAATGCTTTCTGGGTTTCGTTGAGCGAGTAGGCATTGTCAATGGCACGGACCACTACCTTGCGCAGGGCCGCGAGCGTGTCCATGCGGTGGAACACCTTCACGTATACGGGTTCATCCACGATGTTGAATCCGTCATTGTCAATGGTCGCCTTATATACGCTTCCTTGGTTCCGGTCCGTGATGCTCACCCGCAGCGGAAAAGTGATGCTTCCCGTGACAATGGTGTCCTTTTTGAAAAAGCCTTCATTGACACAGAGTATTGTCGGGCCCACGGTGTCGGTGAACGCGAACGGGAAATAGGCCCGCGGCGAGGCGTGCGCGCCGCGTATGTCCGATACCCACAAGAACCCGCTGTCGTTGAATCCGGCCTCGGTGACCACCACGGTTGTCTCCGGCCGGGGCGAGCGAAACACCGAGCCTCGCCCGAAGTCCCAGTGATACATGACATCATCGGATGCCACGCCTGGTGTCGACAAGTCAACCGGCGATTCGAAGAGCGCCGCGACCGCATCCTGCTTGAGCGGTGATGCGGCATACACCATAAACGGCTCGGTTGCCGGCGCGCCGCCCGAACGGTAGGTCACCACGCGTATCTCGTGCCAGCCCGTATCGAAAAAGGAAATCCAGAACCGGTACGAGTCGTCGACTTTTCCGCCCCAGAACACTACCGTTGAGTCGGTGAAAAGGCGGTTGCTGTCGACATGGACGGAGAAGGAATCCACCAGCTCGGCCACCGCCAGAGCGATGTCTATGCTGTCCCGCCCGAATATGCCGACCGTGTCCCCGTCATCGAAACTCATCGAGCTGACCACGGCCCGGGCGTTGGCAATATCGGAGAAGGGGTTGTGCTCCTTGCTGCACAGGGAGAGCAGCGCGGCGAGACACGCGGCCGCGGCAACAGAAAGACAGCGTCCGTGGGAGCGGATAGGCATGATACGATATCTTTCCGGCCCGGGTGCCGGAATGGCGCATAGAGTGCCCTTTCGAGCAAGGATGCGGATTACCCGGAACCGGCTCGATAATAGGAATTAACCCTTATTATTCTACATCTGAAAAAGGCTATATTCAATGCAATTCATCGCAATTCATCCTGCTGTTACCAGATTGCGGGGCAAGGGCATAACAATGGCGAATGACATGGAATGGCTTCGCGAATGCAATCCCGCCCAGAAAAAGGCTGTAACGCACGGCGACGGGCCTTTGCTTGTTGTGGCGGGAGCGGGAACCGGAAAGACAAGAACACTTGCCTACCGGGTTGCATACCTGATATCCCGGGGCGTTTCACCCGACAGGATCCTTCTCCTGACCTTCACGCGTCGCGCTGCCGAGGAAATGCTCAAGCGCGCGTCTTCGGCAACCGCCGCGAGCGGCGCGGATGTGCGCAAAGTCTGGGGCGGGACATTCCACGCAACCGCGAACCGGCTGCTCAGGATGTACGCTAAACCTGTCGGTCTGTCTCCGGATTTCACTATCATGGACCAGGGTGATGCCGAAGATTTAATCAACGTGGTTCGTCATGAAAAGGGCTTTGGAAAGAGCGACAGGCGATTTCCCCGAAAGCGCACCTGCCTTGCCATCTACTCGCGGCGGGTAAACGGTACGGAAGATCTCCCTGCCGTGCTGAAAAGATATTTCCCCTGGTGCGAAGAATGGCACGACGAGCTCAAGGATCTTTTCAAGGAATATGTTGACAGAAAACAGAGACATAATGTTCTGGACTATGACGATCTTCTTCTGTATTGGTACTACCTTGTACAGAATGAGGAGCTTGGAAAATCGATCGAAGACAGATTCGACCATATTCTTGTCGACGAATACCAGGATACGAACAGGATCCAGGCGGGCATTCTGCGCGGCATCCGACAAAAGAACAGGAACATCATGGTTGTCGGCGATGATGCGCAAAGCATCTACAGCTTCCGCTCGGCCACCGTCCGCAACATGCTTGATTTTCCCCGGCAGTTTGATGGCGCAACCATCGTGGCCCTTGAACAAAACTACCGCTCGGTACAATCAATCCTTACGACCACGAACCTGTTAATCTCCCAGGCGGCGGAACGCTACACGAAAGACCTCTGGTCGAATCGGCCCGAAGGACAGCGTCCGCGGCTTATTACGTGTACCGACGAGGACAGTCAAAACGACACGGTCATCGCTGCTGTCCTGGAGCATTACGAGCAGGGCATACCGCTCAGAAAGCAAGCAGTGCTCTTTCGCGCCTCCTACCATTCCAATTCGCTTGAGCTCGCGCTTGCCAGGAAAAACATTCCTTTTCATAAATACGGCGGCCTGCGATTCCTCGAAGCGGCCCACATCAAGGACCTTGTCAACCTTCTGCGCATCCTTGAAAACCCTCAGGATCAAATCGCGTGGTTCCGCGTGACACAGCTGCTTGACGGCGTGGGCCCGGCGACAGCGGCAGCCGCATTCACGCACATCGCGGAAAACGGTTTCAACCCCGCCTCAATCGCACGCTTTCATGCGCCCCCCGCGGCACGTGATGGATTCCGCCGCCTCGGCGGGCTCATGGAGGACTTGACCTCGGGATACAACAAACCTTCTGTGGAGATAGAAACAATCTGCAGGTTCTACCTCCCCCTATTGAAAGCCAACTACGAAAATCCTGATGCGCGCGCCCGGGACGTAACGCATCTTACCGAGCTTTCAAACAGATACAAAAGCCGGCGGGCCTTTCTGACCGACCTTGCACTTGATCCGCCGAGGTCAACAGGCGATCTCGCAGGCCCCCCCTCCAAAGACGACGACTGGCTGGTGCTTTCAACAATCCATTCCGCCAAAGGGTGCGAATGGGACTCGGTCTACCTGATTTGCGCCTCTGACGGTTGCCTTCCTTCCGACATGGCCACAGGCAGTCAGGAGGAAATCGAAGAAGAATTGCGTCTCGCCTATGTTTCCATGACCAGGGCGCGTGATTTTCTTTACGTGCTGTGGCCGATGCGCTATTACCACGGCCGCTCGCGCATGGGAGATGCCCACACCTACTCCCAGCTTTCGCGTTTTTTTACCGATGATGTAGCCGCCACCATGGATACGACTGCAGAGCCGGCCGATACGCTGGATAGCAGTGATACCCCCTCCGGGATTTCCGACACGGGCATTGCATCCCGTATCCGCGACATGTGGGAGTAGCAATCGTCCGCGAAATCGATTTTGTTTCTATGACACGGCAATTCCGCACCTGTATCCAGACGATAGCCCACCTGGCGTTATCCGTCTCTGTTGCTCATGGCTTCGAGTTCTCCAAAGATACGGTCTATGAATATGGATTCCTCGGAGAAGGCCTCGATGATACTGTAACCATTGTCAATGAATCCAGTATGGAATTCACGTTCGACTCTGTCTATGTAGACACGATTCTTGGCAACAACAG
>WJMI01000204.1 GCA_014728015.1 Chitinivibrionales bacterium
ATCGCCCGAAAGATCGATATCCAGCTCCTCAGTCACCAGTGACGGGTCATCCACCCGCCAACCGGCAAGAGCAAGGCTTTCATCGATCAACTTCTTTCGGGTTTGTGCTTCGTTGAGGTCCACTTGACAAGTCCATGTATATCTACGGCATATCGACTCACACCTGCCGTGGTTCAGTTTTCACACGCAATGTTAATCACACTGAAACTCAGCGTTGAAATTCCTTCCCAGAAATACTAGAAAGTAAAGCAACTCCTGACTTTTCAGTTTATCATGATGCTGCTGATTTTGCCAGTCATTCATGGTAGCTTCCCAGTCAGAAAATCCTCCACCGCCGCACTTAGGACCTCAATGCCTTTCCTCGTTCTGGCTGAAATTCTCTTCGCGATGGCCTCATCGCTTCGGTCCTGGTAGTACGGCAGGGCTGTCTTGATCTGGATGTGCCCGAGGGCCGCATCCTGTTCATCGTCGGTGAGCCCCGCGTCCTCCATGATGGATGTCGCGGTTTGTCTCAGGTTTTTCAGAGTGACGTGTTTCTTGGGCACCACTTCGGCTGCTACATCAGCGAAAAGCTGGGACAGGTAATCGCCATTCATGGCCTCGTCGGTCGGATTGTTCCGACGAAGTTCCTCTGGGCGTGGGAATACCGGCCCTTCGGTGCGGCCACGCGTGATCCGCTTCAGGAATTGTTTCATCGCGGGTGTCATCCAAAATGCTTTCTGAACTACATACTGCGTTCCCTTCGATGAGTTCTTGTGCTCCATGTAATGGACCCAATTCTGAGCGTAGTTGATATTGGGGATACCCAGCTTGAGAATTTCTTTCCTCCGCTTGCAGGAAACAAAGAGCAATAGCAGGTAGTCGAGCAATCTGAATCCTAGTTGAATCTTCTTCTTGCCGTACATAAGGAAATCCTGCTGCCATTTCTCATGAGACAGCACGGCATGGAGTTCCTTCACCGTGAGTGATTGTTGAAGCGGCGTTATGTGCGGCTTTGGCCTCCAATTCTTGAGGGGATTGCGTTTTATGTATTCGCGATCACGGGCTTCATCGAGCGACTTCTTCAGAAACTGCATGTTCCTGTTCACGACTCGTGCGCTGGGGGCAGAACCCGTCCTCCCTTTCCAGCTCACCGCGGTTTCCTTCCTCCATTTCTCGAAATCGTTCAGCAGGCCTTCGTTCAGCTCGGCCCAGCTTCGCACCTCTCTCAGTTTCAAAAACTCGAGAAAGAACCTTGCGTACCGCTCGGTAGTTACCTTGTCCAGGTAGGGCATCTGGGCGGTTGTCGTGAAGAATTCCTCGATCTCCGCCGATTGATCTTCCTCTACGCCGGAGAAAAGTGATCGCACATACTGGAGCTGCTGTACCTGGTCCATCTGCGGGAACATCGCATTCAGTTCATTCAGAGGGATGACCATGTTCAGTTGCTGGTCGGTCTCACTGAAGTGGGCGTTTTCCATGGTAATGGAAGATTCGATAAGCCCAAGAAATCGTTCCCGGGCCAGCGGCACATTGATTGGGGGGTTGAGCGGCGTCGGTCCGATGCCGCCTATCTTTGCGGCACGAGTCGCAACGCGGCCGTATCTGGCCTGATAGTCATTCCATGGAATCTTCAGCTTCTGAACGATGGGGAGTCTGGTTACCGCAGTCTCTTTATCGCCGGTGCCAAGGCTGAGCAACCGGCGTTTTCCCTCGTCGTTCCAGTAGCGATATGACCAGGTCTTGGACCGTCTATCGTAATAGAGTGGATCGGCACGTCGTCCCATGTTGCTCTCGACCTCGTTTACTAACTATTTTGGATGTTTCCTTAAGCGCCCAAAATGCGGGCTAACTGACAAGGGAAATATAAATAACGCCGGTATAACGCCGTATAGAAGCAGGTTGGGAATTTGATCAGAAATCGGCGATTTGATGTAGTTCTTTGAAAAACAATAAGTTAAATCTATGCGGAGAGGTGCCTGAGCGGTTGAAAGGGGCGGTCTCGAAAACCGTTGATGGCATTAGTCATCCCTGGGTTCGAATCCCAGCCTCTCCGCCATTTCGCCAGGGGACAGAGGTCAGCGGTCTGAAGTCAGCCGGGATCGCGAACTCGTGTGCCGACATCTGACTTCTGATCTCTGAAATCTACTCCGGAGAGGTGACCGAGCGGTTGAAGGTGCACGCCTGGAAAGCGTGTGTACGGCAACGTACCCAGGGTTCAAATCCCTGCCTCTCCGCCATATTTTTTGGCGCGGCTCTGCTGCGCGGAATGATGCAGTAGTGGTGGACTGGGGCATTGCGGACCATCCCGGCCCGCCTTCATTCCAAAACCGCATCACTCCATTGTTCCGCATCCCGGCGCCGGGATGCGGCGATGCATCGGGGTCAGGCCCTGCGCAACGCAAGACTGTGAACTCCGCCAGGCCCGGAAGGGAGCAACGGTAAGCAGACACTCCGTGTGCCGCAGGTTCACTTGGCCCCTGTTTTTTTCCGGCGGCGGAGAGGGCCATCGCTTTCTGTGCCCGCCGAGGGGGAGCGGCCTGCCGGTGGCAGATGTCGCCGCGCCTAAAATCCTCCAGAGCTCTACAGGGGCGGGAGATGAGTTGAGGTCCGGGCGGAAACTTCCCCCCACCAGATCTTATATTTTGCCTGAATCCGCGGCACAGGGAATGGTATGTCCTATCTTGTTTTCGCCCGCAAATGGCGCCCGAAAAGCTTCGACGATGTGGTCGGGCAGGAGCATGTCACCCGTACGCTCAAGAAGGCCATAGAAAAAGACCGGGTCGCGCATGCCTATGTGTTCACCGGCACCCGGGGCGTGGGCAAAACCACCACGGCCCGTATCCTCGCCCGCGCGCTCAACTGCGAAAAAGGGCCCACGCCCGATCCCTGCGGCGAGTGCGAGACCTGCCGCACCATCATGAACGGATCGAGTTTCGACGTGCTTGAAATCGACGGGGCCAGCAACAACTCGGTCGAGGATATCCGGGAGTTGCGCGATAATATCAATTACTCGTCGATGAGCGGGAAGCACAGGATCTATGTCATCGATGAGGTCCACATGCTGTCCAAATCGGCGTTCAATGCCCTGCTCAAGACGCTTGAAGAACCGCCGAAAAACGTGATATTCATTTTCGCCACCACCGAGCCCCGGCGCATTCCCGAAACGATCATGTCGCGATGCCAGCGCTACGATTTCCGGCGTATCTCACCGGAGCGTATCCTCGCGCAGCTGGAAAAGATATGCTCATCCGAAAAGATCGCGTTCGACCGTTCGGGCCTGCTTCTCATCGCGCGCAAGGCCGACGGCAGCATGCGCGATGCGCTCAGCCTGCTGGACCAGGTCTACTCGTTCTGCCGGGACAACATTGACGAAAAAGAGGTCCGCTCCGTGCTGGGTCTTGTCGAAAGCGAGGTCTATGTCTCGCTGATGGATGCTATTGCCGGCAAGAACGTGGAGCAGGTACTCGCCGCCGTGCACGAAGCGCTGCTCAAAGGCTACGATCTCCATGAGTTTCTGGTGGGGCTCGAAGAACACGTGCGCAATCTTCTCTTTGCCCGCATCCCGGGCGTTCTGGAAAACGAGGAACGACGTCTTCAGGCGGATATCACCAAACAGCTCATCGAGCAGTCCAACAGGTTCGCCGAAGGCGATCTGTTGCGCATGAGCGAGCTTTTGCGCGCGGCCGAGCGCGATCTCCGGTGGAGCTCCTATCCGCGCTTTCTGGTCGAGGTGGCTTTGCTCAAGATGCTCCACATGGACAGTACGGTTTCGGTAGAACAGGTCCTGGCATCACTTCGCGCCGCCCCGCCCGACGCAGTGAGCGCATCCGCCGGACAGGACGCCGCATCCGCGGTAAAAAAAAAAGGGCCGCCGGCCCGGGTAGCGTACGCGGTGCCCGGCGGTGAGCAGCCGCCCGCGGCGGTAGAAGAACCCCTGCCTCCGGCTGCGCGGTCACCGGGGATCCCGCCGGAACACGACGCCGATATCACGTCGCGGCCGCCAACCGATGACACCCCCGAGTCTTTTGATGTCACCGAGCAGTCCGGCGCACAGCCGGTGGAGCCGGGCGCCATGTGGCGCGGATTTATCGAGTCGCTCATGCGGGACAGGCCGAACCTGGGTTCGTTTATGTCCATGGGCTCTGTTGCATCCGTGCGCAACGGATCCGTTGATCTGCGGTTTCCCGCCAATCTGACATTTCAGTTTTCGCAGGTCACGCATCGGCCGAACCGGGAGCTCATCCAGAAGAAACTCAGCGAGTTTTGGGGAAGGCCGGTCGAGCTGCATATGTCCATGGAGACTGAAAAACCCGGCAACGATAAAGAAGACAAAGCCCCGGCCGCGGCGTCCATGCCCCCTTCGCTCGAAGACGACATGGCGCAGGAACCGATAATCAAGACCGTGATTGAGGCATTCGACGGTGACGTCCTATAGACATACGCAAACCGGTGGAAAGGCACTATGGCCAAGAACATCAACAAACTCATGAAGCAGGCGCAAAAAATGCAGGCCCAGATGATGCGGGCCCAGCAGGAGCTGAGCGGCAAGGAATTCGAAGGGACCGCGGGCGGCGGCATGGTGAAAGTCACGATCAACGGCGGCAACGAGCTGCGTTCGGTAAGCCTCAACCCCGAGGTCGTTGATCCCGACGATGTCGAAATGCTCGAAGACCTGATCGTGGCGGCGTTCACCAGCGCCCAGGAAAAAGCCAGGGAAGCATCCGAAAGCACCATGGGCAGCATCACCGGCGGCATGCATCTGCCGGGCTTGACCTAAGGGAGAGCAACCGGTCACCGATTACCGTCATGATAAAACCCCTCGAAGATCTCGCTGAAGCATTGAGCAGGCTGCCCACGATCGGGCGCAAGAGCGCCTGGCGGCTGGCCATGCATCTGCTCGACTGCGAGCAGGAAGAGCTGACGCATCTTTCGCAGTGTATTGCCGGTATCAAGGAGAAGGTGCTGGTATGCTCGCGCTGTTTCAACCTCAGCGAGAGCGAGATATGCCCGGTCTGTTCGTCCGCATCCCGCGATCGCTCCATGATTTGCGTTGTCGAGAAACCCATGGATGCGTTCACCATAGAGACTTCACACCGGTACCGCGGGCTGTACCACGTGCTTGGCGGAGTGCTTTCGCCTATCAACGGCATCACGGCGGACAAGCTGCA
>WJMI01000205.1 GCA_014728015.1 Chitinivibrionales bacterium
ACTAAACTTGGTTCGCATAGGTAATTTCTTGAGAGGAAGCGGAAACCGGATGACGAAATGCTCCCGAAATTGGCAGTAGCCGCGCGATGCGATTGCATCGTCACACATAATGTCCGAGATTTCAGAATGGTCAAGGAGTTCTCCGTTCGGGCAATCCTGCCCGGTGATGTCCTGAATCTACTGGAGGATAAAAATCATGAGTAATGTTTCACTTCGTCTGCCGCATTCCCTCCACCAGAGGGCCAAGTTGCTGGCAAAGCAGGATGGCGTTTCCGTCAACCAGTTCATTACCATTGCCCTTTCCGAGGAGCTCTCTGTGATGGACGCCATGCAGTACGTTGAGCAAAGGGCCAAACGTGCAAGTCGGGAAAGATTCGATAGGGTTTTGAACAAAGTTCCCGACAGGAAGCCCCTGGATTTTGACCGAAAGAAGTAGCGTGTTCTGTGGAAGACGACACTTTGTGCTTATGCGCGGGCACAGCCACAACAACCCATGCAGCTCCGCGCGGTTGTCCCGCGCCACAATTTGCGCCACCGGCCCGTAGCGATGCCCGGTGCTTCGCACAAATGGCCGCTGTCGACAAGGCGATGCGCTTGCAGGGCCGTTTGCCACGCGTGGGCAATGGAGTTCGATACCGGGGCGGTACTCGTTCCTCACTCCTCGACATGACGTTGCCATGCCTGCGTTGTTCGTCGTTACGTTCCACCGTATCTGACAGCCATTGAGGCACCTCGCGACGAAGCTCATGCATGGATCGGCCTAGAACACAGTTTCAACTCTTACAGACCAGTAGAACTCTCCCGGCGCGTGAATGCGCTCGACCGGGGCAGCACCGGCTTCGCGGCCCGGGCGGAAGTGGTCGCTGGCAACGCGCGCTGACACGCTGAGACGATCGCTTATCGTTTTCATGGCATACGCCGACCACTTGATATTGTCTGTGCGGGCCTTGCGGCCCGCGCCTTCAGAAGGGTGCTCTATTGTTCGAAACCCGGCGATACTGCCGGTTGCCGTGGTCTGGTACTCAAAACTCTCATCGGGCACAGGACGGCCATCGCCGCAAGGATTGTTTTTCCATAGGGAGCCGTAATACTCGGCTTCCACGGACAGAACATCGAGCAACCCGAACGCGGGAAGGTTGACCCCTACCATACCCGGTACGCGCTCGGTTATGTCGTCGTAATAGCCGTCGTAATCCTTTACGCCAAGCACGCATGCCTCGGCGTACAACTTCAAATCCTCCGGACCGAGTCTGTCGAAGGGCATCAGTTTTTTGGGATCGAATACGGCGCGCCCCAGTACTTTGGTTCCTGCTTTTTGATACCACCCGGTAGTATCCCAGGCGCTGCGATCGCCCCTGCTGTCATACACGGGTTCGCGGATCGGCCAGCGCTCAAATCCGTTGACCTGCGCGGATGCGGCCTGGCGGCTTCTCAGCACGCGATGCAGCACAACACCGGCATCCAGCTCGAATACCCGGCCCCGGCCCAGGCGGGCAAGATAGGCAAACGACAGATCGCCCTGCGGACGTTGCTCCATCTCGATATTCACAATGATATCGTGGCGAAGAATGCGCGGAAAACGTACAAACGCATGCATGCCCAAAACAGGCCAGTCATCTTCTTCGGAGATAACATACCCGGGATAAGTGCCGGTCTTCAACAGGTATTCCCCGATTATTCGGTTTTCAGGTGCATAGTCGAACGGGAAATAGCCCGCGCGAAATCCAGCGTCCGGAAAGGCATCTTCCGAGAGCACGTATTCGATGCATGCCGCCCGCATGGTGCCGATGCCCTGGCGAACCTGGTTCGACCGATCGCTGCCTTCATCCGGAAGTGTAAACAGAATCGAGCCGTAATATTCAATGTATCCAGACAAGCGATCTCCCGCCCTGGCATCAATCCGGAATACTGTCGAGATACGCTGAACCCAGTACCCGTTCAGCCATGTCGTGTCAGTGGGACTGCCCGAGCGCGCGTTTGAGCTTCGAACAAACTGGGACACTTCCCACGAGATGCCCGCGCGCGTAGCTACCGTCGATCCTGCATTCGCGCACAGGACGAACGCCATGATAACGCACATCACCGGCATACCGTAGCTTCGAATATGCTTTCTGCAAGTCAGTATCATTCTCGTCTGCAACCCCTGCTGCCGCGAAACACCCGGAATTCTTGATGACTTCGTCACTTCGTGACAAGGCCCCCGAACAGCCGCCCCCTAAAACGTAGCTGTCAACCGAATCGACCAGTACCATTCATCCGGCGCGACCGTTCTCTGACGGCTGTGGCCGCCCTCCCGAAGGTGATCGCTTGCCGCACGCAGGCGCAAGCTCACATGCTCACCGACGCCGCGCACGGCGGTCACCGCCCACTTGTAATCATCCTGATCATCATACCCCGGTTCGCGCTTGGCATACGGCGCGCCCTGGGTCTCCGGATTGTTGGCATGCCGCGACCCGTAGTATTCCCCCTCCACGGCCAGAACATCCAGAAGACCAAACGCCGGAAGATTGAACCCCACCATGCCCGGCACTCGCTCGGTGATATCATCGTAATAGCGCGGGTAGCTTCGTGCGCCCAGAAGTGCGGCTTCACCATAGAGAATAAGGTCGTTGGGCCCGAAGAGCTTTGCATCAAGAAAGGCTTTGGGGTCAAACGCGAACCGCCCCATGAGTTTCACGCCCCGGAAAGTCAGTGTGTCAAGACGGCCCGTGGCCGAGTCCTGTATCGCGTGGAGCGGCGGGGATGTGTTGTCGGGATTGACCGGGATAATCCGGTCAAGCATCACGCCCGCGCCGAATGTGAAAAACTTTGAAAGACGTATTTCGCCAATGTAGGCCGCCGAGAAATCGAACAGGGGATCCACTTGAAGCTCGGTAGTGAAAAACAGGTTGTGCGTCATATTGGGAGGGTGGGTGCTCTGCACGTGTATGCCGCCGAGCTGGATCGAGTCCTCGCCGGAATACACCACGCCGGGATAGGTACCGCTTGCGAGAAGGTACTCCCCAAGGTCGCGGGCCTGGTCGTTGTAGGCATACTTGAACAATCCCGCGGTCACCACAAGCTGACGAGAACCGCCGTCTCCGAACGAGAGTGCGGCCTTTGCTTCGGTCAAACCTGAAGAATAGTGTTTGCCGCTTTTGCCCAGGAGCCCTCCACTCCGACCATCTACGAACATGTTGTGTATTGAGGACCAGTAGCCCAGATACGCGAAGGCAGCCGGGGAGAACCGGATGCACATGGCAAACTCGCCGGAAATTTCATGAACCCAGGCCAGGTCCAGAAGCGTATCCGGCTCGTAGTTCCGCTCGAAGCTGGCCACACTGGTATTGACAAGCTGCATGGACGTGTACTGGATGCGCGCCGAGGGCTCGAATGCGAGCTCTGCCGCGGCAGGAAGCGTAAGCGCCAATACCAGGGCCGCATTTGTAAGCAGATACTGCGCTTTGTAGTGCATGTCCACCAATCGCATAGTCATGCCCTAGAAAGACACTCCGAGCGTGAACTCCCAATACCATTCATCAGTCGCCAATATGCGTTCTTCGGGCCTGAACCACCCGAACTCGTTGGGCGTGCGAAAATGGTCACTGGCCGCCTTGAACCCCACCGAGAAGCGTTCCATTATTGTTTTGGTTGCCACCAGGCCCCATCGGAAATCATCCTGTTCAGCTTCGAAATCAGAATCGAGGATCAGCGGCGGTAGCGGCTCGCCGTTGAAATCCGCGTGGTTTTCGTGCGGAAGGCGATAGTATTCGAACTCGATCGCAATGCGATCGAGCCGCAGGGGTCTTCCCAGCACCCGCTCCAGAAAAAAGGTGCCCAGGCCGGCCGCCAGTGAGGCAGCGCCCCAGGCAATTGGACGGTATCGCTTGTGCGCGAACCCGCGCTCTTCACGATGGGTTGCCGTGTCGACAGCATACGCTTTTTCATGCTCGTGGATCCCCTGGCTGAGAAGCGTGCTGTCATAGGTTTCCCATGTGGTATCGGGCTCGAGCGCGATGAGAAACGCGGCTGTTGCCGCCGGGAGAATACCGTGTGCAAGAAGAGGATGCGTGGGCCAGTTGAACCCGGCCATCACCGGCATGCGGTCGAGACGTTTTTCATAGCCTACGGTTTTGATCTCCCCGGTCTGCCCGCTGGCGACTTCGATAGCCCGGTAATTTTTCACGCCCAAAAGGCCTGCTTCGGCGTAGAGCTTGAGGTCCTGCTCGCCCAGTGCCTGTATACCGAATGCCTTGCGCGTATCAAACGTGAACCGGGCCATGAGCTTGGTCCCGGCCAGTGTGTAGTATTCGCGATCGCCCTTCTCGTTGATATACGAACTGCGTTTGGGATGCGTAAGCCCGCGATCGGCCGGTGCCACGCGATACGCGACTACACCCCCGGCTGTTTCCAGAAATCCGCCTATGTCAACGGCCGGTACCAGACCGAGAGTCAAATCGAAGTATGGATACTCCAGCTCAAGCGTTGCGAGCGCGTTGAGCGAAAACGGAGACAGCACATCTGTGCGCACCCGAAGTCCCGCAAGGCCGGCGGTTGCGCCGCCGGAAAACACATACCCGGGATAACAACCGCTGCGGTACAGATATCCGCCGAACACCTGTGCATCCGGCGATGTATTGAAACCGAAAAATCCTCCGGTTACTTCTGCCGCGGGCCTGTCAGGATTGCCGAGAACAAGAATTGCGCATGCCGATGATATCCAGGCGTTCTCGCGACGGCCTAGAAAGTCTTCGCGCTGCAGCTTGGTCTGTGCCGGCGACCAAACCGAGCCGCCCAGCCCCGTACTGAATCTCAGACGGGGAGATACCGTCACGATTGCGCCAAGGTTGCCGTTGAAGCTCTCGATCCATGCGCCTTCGAGAAACCGGACCTTGTCGTTATCGAGCGGCGTGACCGCCGAACTTCTCACGATGCGCATCATGCTAAACCCGATAGTACCCGAAAAACCGATTGCCGGCTTTGCCGGCGTACCGACGGAGTCGCCGCATACGGCGTACCAGGCAACGAAAAGGACCACTGCCGCCCGTGGTAGGGCAGGATGACTCATGCTTTCCTCCGCTCCCGCGCTCGCCGGCGACGCCGGCGAGCGGCCGTGTGCATCCGCAGGCCCATAGGTGGAAGCAATGCAGCGAGCACGCCGAACCCGCAACCGGTATCGTGAGGCGACATATAGACATAGTCGCGAGGTTCGATAGCAAAATGCGTATTGAATGACGGTCGCAGGGAGACCAGCTCGCACGGATGCACGGTAACTGAGAGCCGGCCGTTTTCCATGACCGCGGGTTGGGGATCCAGCACGTTTCGGATGCCGTTGTTGCATCGCCATACGTCGTAGGCGATTCCGGATACACCGCCGAGCTCAGTTACATCGATAGTAACATCGTAGGTGCGGGCCTCGAAAAAGGTCGCGCCGTTTCTATTGGGAATGCCGGTCTGGTTGACTACGGCAAGTGCCCAGTCGCCGCCCGGATTGCGCGCGGCCGCGCAGCAAATCGGCGGCTTTTTCATATCAGGCTCTTGCGGATGGCAGTAGGTGTTTTCCATCCAGATATACCGGCCGTATTTGTCAAAATCGGTTGATGCCCGGCGGAACGTCGCGCCGATATCGAACGTGCGGCTGAGCTGGCGGAGGTAGTAGTACTTGAGAAAGACACGATACTCTCCCGTGTACTGGTTGTGCCCGATAATGACCGAGCCGTTGTCGTTTTCCGTAAACCCGTTGATGCCTTTCCAGAACAGCCAGTGCGTCACCCCGAGGTTGAGATCGCTTATTAATCGTGCCGCGGTTTCCGCCCCCTTGGCACTGTCACCCTGGGTGCTTGTAGCGGGATCCTCAGGCTGAAGCGTGTTGCTCGACTCGGTTTGCCAGAGCGCATGCGTGCCGGCGCCGTCGCCCTCGAGATACGGAGCAAATTTGTCCAGCGCATCCTTGGTCATGCACATGTTATACGAGTGCACGCCGAACCCATGAAGCGATGCCATAGCCTCGGGATCGGCAATGAGCGCATCGATATATTCGTTGAAATAGGGGTCCCCGGTATTGGAAGCCTCGGGCGCGATAATGCGAATGGTGTCAAGACCGAGATAGTCCGTGGTAATTTCCTCGAGGTAATCGAGCGAATCGCGAAGTGCCTTGACAATCGCCGGGATCATTTCCATGCTCATGCCGATGGCGGGATTATTGGGCTCATTGGAAATGCCCGTAGCGTAAAACCAGATGCCGTGATCGATGCGCAGCTCCAATATTTTTCTCGCGAAATGCCCCGCATATGCGGCCGGCTCCCCCACCCGTCCGTGGGGAATAAGCAGGAGCCGGGCATCAGGATTGATGCCCCGCAGGATATCGAGCGTCTGCGATACCATGGTCAGGAAATTGTCGGTAGATTCGGTGCGTTCCAGCCATACACGGTAGTACTGGAAATTGCACTCCTGCCACAGAAGTCGCATGGTTTCCCACTGGACATCTTCGGGAAGTTCCCGAAAGGCAAGCTTTGGCCATATATCGCAGTGATTACACCCCAGACCCGCGAATGTCTGCCTGGCCCCTTCGTGCACAGTGACCGTAATCGCATGGTCCGCATGCGCGCGCATGGCCGCGGCGGCCATGACAAACATGAGCAGAAGGATTGACAATCTGGTCATGCGCACAAACACCCCCTTCAGGCGCAAAAACCTATCTCGCGGCAACCATGCTTGCGGCGGTATGCCGCGCGGCACGGGCCATGGCTTCTACATTCTCGGGGCGCACGTCGGACAAAAGGGCTTCGTGGCTGGGGCTGATAATCACACGACTTCCCAGGCATTCGCGCACGCGGTTGACCTCGTCTCGTACCAGCCCGGGGGATGCCTCCACCAGTAGCTTCTGCGTATCGATGCCCCCAATCCATACGAGCTTGTCACCATATGATGCACCGAGCGTTTCGGCATCCATGTGCGCGGCCCGGGCCTGGAGCGGATGCAGGCCATCAACGCCGGCATCGATGAGCTGCGGGATTATACGATATATCGAGCCGCATGAATGGAGAATAAATGCATAGCTATGTTGGTGCGCCTGGTCAATCAGTTCCTTGAGGTACGGCAGCATGAATATCTCGAACATGGCAGGGCTTATCTGCAGGTCCATTTGCGTTCCCAAATCATTGCCACAGAATACGGCATCAATCTTGTCGCCTGCCGCGGCAAAAAACCTGCGGTTGGCTTCCAGGTAGAAATCGACCATATGGCGGGTGACCGCGCGGACGACGTCGGGATGCGTGCACATCTTGACAAAGTAGTTTTCCATCCCGAAAAAGTCGGCGACCTCGTGGTAGAATGGCGCCCAGAAGGCGCTCGCCCGGTACACGTCGCCCAGCGAATCCAGCGTGGCCAGGCTTTCGGTGAAATCCAAATAATCCGGATTCGGCCAGGGAAACCGATCGACTTCACTCACTGATTCGCATTCGGCAAGCACCCCGCCGCACGACAAACCACCGCCCTCGCGCTGCATGTCGAACATGGGTTTGCCGCAGGGATGCTGATACGAGTTCCACTGGGGACATACCCACCGAAAATCATCGTTGAGAAGCCCGCGAAGGTCTTCCTCTGCGGCCGTGCCGAAATACTCATGAAGCATGGGCCAGGTATCCGGGTGCGGATTGCCCAGCCAGAATGCGCCATCGGGCGCTCCCTGTCCGGCAAACATATTTCGTATGGTTTCGCGTCTCGACATGAATCGGTTTCTCATCGGTTCAATGGATACAGAAACGGGTGGCACTCCCACGGGCGCCCTCCACTACACGCAGCAGATATGTACCCGGGGCCAGCACACTGAGATCGAGCTGGTGTACTGCCGACCCCGTCCCGGAACATGTTTCCACCAGGCGTCCGCGTATGGTGACGATTTCGAGACGGCTGCCGGGGCTGTCGAGTCTCACGATCACGCAACCGGCCCGGCGAATGAGTACGGGGTCGCGCAGCGGCGATGCCGCTCTGTCGACAGCCGACACGGAAATCGGCCCCATCGTAGCGCGAACGTCATATTCATCCTTTTTCGCAAGCTCGATTTCGAGGTTCGTGGGCACGGCGACCGCAAACTGCCCAACAGCCTGCTCGACAGTATTCATGTTCTCTTCGTCCATGTACAGCTTCACGTAGCGGCAATTCAAATCGTATACGTCCGTCACCCAGACGCCGTCCTCATGCCCGATTGCCTTGCGCCCGAACACCGGCACGGTCACAGTCTCTCCCGCGACCGCATCAGCAAGCGCATCATCAATAGTGACGCTTTCCTGTATTTGGTCGGCGAATTGCCCGGCCGGCGTGTTGGTGCACGAAGGTGTTATCAGGGGTATGTCGAAGCTGCTGATCTGCATAATGTTTTCCCAGGTCAGGTTGTATGAGGGCGCATGGGCCCAGGGCGCGCACTCGGTTTTCACATCGGAGGAGGCGCTGACTGTGTTGTTGCGGAAAATGCAATCGTGTATCACATCTCTCGTATCTCCGCAGCAGCACCGGATATGTATGTCCCAGAAACCGTTTTCGAACGCGATATTATCTTCCACGGTTATGTTCTGCGACTCCCCGACATTGATCCCGGCAATGCAGTTGCGGTACACAACATTGTTCTTGATAATCCCCGGGCCCGGATTGGCTTCACTGAATATGCCGCTGCAATTGGGACTGCAGTTCTTCCCGCTTGGGTCGCCGCAGTTCGGGTCGACACCGCAGTGGTTGCCGAACACCGTGCAGTTGATAATGCTGAAATTGCGGTTGCCGAAATCCATCCAGATACCGTTGCCATAATTGTCATACGATATGCAGCCGTCGTACGTAGTCTTGTCGGTGTACAGGAGCTTGTTCGCCGCCCCATTATAGCCTGTGTTCATACCCGCCAGGTTGTTGCGGCGGAAAATGCAGTCCTTGACTGTGTAATCGGGGACGTCGTTGACCTGCCGGGCATCGTTGTTCCAGTCGCCGAATCCCTCGAGCCCCAAACCGGCATTATCCTGCATGATCGTTCTCAGCAGCACAAATCCGTCAGCATTGGATTCGGGCCCCTCGTAGGAGGAGATTGCGTTTCCCTCGCCCCCGACATTCTCCAGAACGCAATCTTCGATACGCCAGCCGCCTGCAGCGGTATGTATCATTCCCTGGTGCATTCCCCGCACCGCATTGCGGATGACCAGCCCGCGAAGCGTGATATCATCGGCCGTTCCTGTTATGATGGCCGCATCCAACCCGCCGGCATCAATTATAGCCCCATGGCGTTGCACCGACTCGAATACAATGCCTGAGTTCTCCAATACAATGGAATGCTCGGAATAGGCGCCCGGCTGTATCAGAACCTTGTCGCCGTTGGCGACCAGATTTGCAGCAGCCTGGATGGTAGCAAGCGGACTGCCGCTGCTGCCGTCGTTGGCATCACTGCCGCCTGTCGAGACATGATACGTTGCCGCATGCACAGACAGGCTGAGGATAGCTGCTATGATGCCGAATTTCATATCCATCATCCCCCTTGTGAAGCCTCGAACGCGTTGGCGATAGTGGTCAATTCTTCACTGCTCGTATTATCGATTCTTGGCAATATATTGCAATAATGCTCGAAATTCGCAACTACTTATTGTTGAATCTCACCGATAGTGGTATAATAGCACTATGATGCCATAATGTAACAATCCGGCGAGAAACAGGCAGGCCGCATATGGAAGAGTCCGTGTTGCTTCCGCTGTACAATCGCCCGCATCTTCTGATGGCGGGAATTGCCACTCACGGTCACTCTCCGAAAGAACGATTCTGTAACCACTATTATGCCCTGCATTTGTACCGATACAGAGCCAAGCTGCGCATAGGCCGCCATTCTTTCGATACCAGGCTTGGCCATGTCAGCATCACGCCGGCAAATGTACCATCTGAGTACACGTGGCAGGAAGCCAATCCCACTCATGTGTACATTCATTTCGAGTTTCGGGAAGAAGGAACGCCCGGCGAGATCGCGGTGCCCTTGTTGACTGATACCGGGCAGGATTTCAACGAAACAAACGCCGGATTCGAAGACCTTGTCGGATTGTTTGTGTACAATCCGATCAGAGCGGAGATACGGTTGTGGGATATGCTATGGGATATCGCAGACAGGTTCGCCACAGAATCACAATCGGACGAGAGCTTCCATCCGGCCCTGCGCGCGGCCATGGGACGCATTGAGCGGATGCTTTCCACGGGCATAGGCGCCGGGGAAATCGCACGCGATACCGGGTACTCGCTGAATCATCTCAACAGGCTGTTCGCCAAGGGGCTTGACACAACAGTACACGAGTACATCCTTTCCCGCCGGATGTCCCGCGCGCAATACCTTCTCAAATACACCGATCTTCCTGTCAAAGCGATCGCGTGGGAATGTGGGATACGCGATCTCCAGCTTTTCAACAAAACAGTCCGCCGGCGGCTGGGCATGGCACCGACCAAGATCGCCGCGCGATATCGAGGCCGAAACTGATCAACTCATGGTCATGCCCGTGATCGCAGCCGTGTTTCGCAACGTTATTCACAACGTTCGATTTGGACAGCGACTCTGCCTGAGGGCACACGCGTGACCGCGAAGTACTACCAGGCCACAACAACCCGCCGCCTGTCGACCCGGCCGTTGATATGCAGCCGCACCACGTATGTGCCGCCGGCGAGCGGGCAGTTATACATTGCCGCACTGGTGCCGCGATACTCCACAATCGCTCTGCCCCGCATGTCCGACACCGCGAGTCTATGCGGCCCGGCGCCAATTACCGACACGGCAAGTGCAGGACCTGACCGCGCAATGCTCCACCGGCGGTCCGTGCTTCGCGAAACCGGAGTGCCCGCCGCGAGATTGCCGGCACTGTCGATCGAGAACACGCCCGACACCGCGCTCCTGCCCGGAAGCCCCGGATCGCCGTAGTCGGCAACCCGCACCTGGACCGCATCCGATATCGGCGATACTGTTCCGCCGTCAAGCAGGTCCACAGTCCAGTCCAATGCGCCCCACCCCGCGCTTGCCGGCCCGATGCTGTTGCCGCCCGGCGCAATGCTGTACCACGACAATCCGCCGTCAACGGTAATCTCAACGTCAACCGAACCGTCGTATTCATCGGGACCGGTCCACTGCCACTCGACGGTCAGTACATCGCCCAGCGCGGCCGCATCGCCTGCCGCGGGCGCGAGTACTTGAAGCGCGGCCGGCGCGACGCTCACTTCCGCGGTACCGGTCACGCTTTCGCCGTCCACCGAAACGGTCACCGTATACGGCCCGCCTTCGTCCGTTCCCGCGGTAAACAGGCCCGTGCTTGAAATCAAGCCGCCGCCGTCCACGCTCCATGCGAATGTGACATCCATCTCGTTGCCGAACTGGTCGACAGCGGCCGCGGCGAATTGCTGCTCGCCGCCGGGCGCAATGTTGGCCGACACGGGATCCACCGTGATCCCGGTGAGCTTCGACGTCTGCGTGACCCTGGTGTAGGTTTGGACCGCGGTGAAACTCTCCTCACCGCCGGAAAACGCCTTGGCCTTGACCGTCGTGGTCGCGGTCACCTCGACGGGACCGCTGTAGACGGTGGAGCTTTGAGCAGGATCGGACCCGTCGAGCGTGTAGCATATCTCCGCGCCGTTTACCGAATGAGAAATCGTGACTTCCACGGCATCCGTGAATGTGCCGCCCTCGGGCGCGATGGCGGGGGCCGGGAGTTTGTCGCCCACCACGAACGGCGCATAGTCGGAGGCGATCCCCGGCCCGATCAGTGTGGGCGTGTCGGTACGGATGTTGTGTACATAGCACACGAACTTGCGCTCGTTGGTATACACGACATGATCGTTTGACAGGCTGGAAAACCGCTGCATGTTGCAGTAGGGCGACCCGTCATACGTGGGATTGTTGATCAGGAGAATCACGGCATCGTCGCGATGCCCCTTGCCCTCGAACTGATAGATATACGACTGACGGTGCCCCGAGCGGTTCTTGGTCACCATGGAACCGTCGGGCGAAATCGTGCACCGGCACCCGCCGGACTTGTTCCACCATGTGTTGGATCCGAAATCGTAGCAGATTGCCACCGGCGATGTGCCGAACTGGGCCCACCACGCGGCTCGGGCCCCGTTTTGGGCGACACTGGGCCATAGAATGCTCTGCTCGAACGTATACACTTCGCTTTTGCCTGTGCCGTCGGGCTTGACCCTTCGAAGCTTGCTGTCCGCCTGGCCCCAGTAGATATACCCGTTGGAGCACCAGGTACAGCTTTCGAACCCGACTCCGCACGAAGTCACCGCGCGCCTGCCGGTACCGTCGATATTGATCACATACAGGGTCCCGTCCTTTCCATACGCCGCCTGGGTGGCATCCGGCGAGAAATTCGCGCCGCGCACGCCGCCTGTCTCGAGCTTCACGCGGTCCCCGCTTTGTACATAGTGCATGATAAGGTCGCCCTTGGCCTCCCTGCTCGATCCGGTGTTCAGCAGAACCATTCCATCAAGGGCATAGGAACAGAAACTGAATATCCCCATCAGCGCAAGCGGAATAAACGCTTTTCGGCATGCCATAGTCATGTCGCGCTCCTGTTTGGTAAGTGGAATTGGGCCGCAAACCAGTGCAGATGGGGAGCCGCACGTAGCAATAGAATATGGCCGAATCGGTGCTTCGGCCTACCTGCAAAATGCCGCACAATGACGCTATCTTGCTCTGACAGAGGCCGGGTCCGCTTCTGCCCCCAATGGGGCATCAAGCGATAACCCGGAACCCTATCGCCCCATGGGGGCCGTTGAGGGTAACTACATCAGGAGCCAAGGGACAAAGGACCGGGGGGAGAGATTCGTTTTCCTTTGCCCCACACTCAGGCTCCTGATTCTGTCAGAGATTCTAGAACAGGCAGAACCGCTTCGCCAGAAGCTGCTCCCCTGCTTTCACGCGGACAATGTATACGCCCGCCGGAAGGACATCTCGTGTGATACGGTACCGTGCTGCCCGATAGCCCTGCTTCTGCAGGACCGTGCGGCCGTTGAGCATCAACACCCGGACCGAATGCGGCGTCCCGTCAATGGGAACATCGATATGCACCTGTCTGCCGAGTGCCCGCACAGAGGGTTTGTTGGGCATGAGACGCTGGAACATCGTGCTGCGGCCCACGGCATACGGCTCTTCATCATCGGCGCCCAGCGTGTAGTGAAGGTTTTTCAGCGTGTCGCCGTCTTCATCGAGAAACCACATCCTGAGACGGTTGCTGCCGCCCTTGCCCAGGAGCTTCATCAAAAGAACATTGCGCCCCTGATGCAGCATGAATTCCTCGGTGGCGCGCGGGCGGCCATAATCCGAGCCGGTGAGATTCATGGTCAGAACGCCGTTTGCCCATTGGTAGATACCGTCGTCATGGCGGTTCTGAATGCGCGCCTTCTGGTCACGCGGGCTGATAACAGTCAGGGCATAGTAGCAGATGAAATCGCTGCACCCATAGTCCTTCGCCCAGTCCCCGTCATCGTCATGCTCAGCCACCCACGTGTACGAGCCCTGCGAGCCGCCGTCCTCGACAAACGTGTTGACAAACGATTCCGACAGGGCATCCTTCTCGCCGACAATGCCCAGAAGATCGGCGGTGAAATCGCCTCCGGGAGGAGAGAAACAGGCCGAGCCGCCGCTCGATCGAAGCGAAAGCAGATCGTTGATCTCGCCGGTCGGCAGCGGCTTCGAATTCATGACCCACATGCTCGCCGTGCCTGTTGCATTGCCTGCGCTCGCGGTCACGGTGAACGGACCGCCCACCTCGGAGCCGGCGGTGAACACGCCCGTGCTCGCATCGATAGTACCGCCGCCGTCTGCGGTCCAGGAGACATCAGGTTGCTGCGCAAGCGGCACGCCGTACTGGTCGAGCACGACAGCATGCACCCGGCGGTTTTTTCCCGGGCCTGCCACCGGGTTCTGCGGCGCAACGCGTATCGAAAAAGCTTCGGCCGGATCGCCGACTTCGAGATACACCAGGTATTGGCGGGCATCGGCATTTGCCGCAGTAAGCGTCACTACGGCAAGGTAGGTGCCCTTGTCCATGGAGCCGTTGATCACTTTGTTCCTGATCACCTGCTTGTTGCCCGCCCCTGATGATTGCGTTATTTCGAGCCACGCATCACCGTCGAGATAGTCAATCGTCGCGGCAACCTTGGCAAGCTCGGGCTTGGCCCCGGTATTGACCGCGACAACTTCCTGCGTTTCATTGCAGGGCGTTCCCTTGCCTGCCTTGAACACGAGTTTGCGCGGCGAAGGAATGATCTGGGGTTCCCACAGCTCCCCGCACTCGGGGCAGTCGGGCGGGCCGGGGTCGAGGTTGGTGTCGGCGGTTCCGCCGGCTTCCTGACCGCTGGCTTTCATCTCGGCCCAGGTCTTGATGTTCTCCGGAGTGGGCCCGAAACGCCACGCCTTGGCCTCGAGGTCGGGGACATGGTACACG
>WJMI01000206.1 GCA_014728015.1 Chitinivibrionales bacterium
ATAATGAGCAGCACTCTGCGCATTGCGCTGTTGTCTCTTTCTATCCTGATTCCTTCTGCATTTTCAAGCACTCAGGCCGGCCTAAAAGGCGCTGCTTCTTTTGACACGAACACCGTTGCCCGCTGGCAGTGCCAGTACGAGGAGATCCAGGGACAAATCCAGCGGGCTAAAGCGCTTGGCAAAAGAAGCACGAGATTCTTCGGCAAGGTTGCCAGCCCGCATGCGCTGGTGCATGCCGAGGACGGGGATCCCTGCGATGTGCTGCTTCGGAGGACCGAGGCGCTTCTGGCCGACCTGAGGAAGCTAAATACGCCCACTATCGAGGCATTTGAAGCGCGGCTGGGACAACTCAAGAACAGCGCATCCGGTCTGGCAAAACGATCCGCCGGAGCCCGTACAAATCTGTACCTGGAGGCTTGCGCGCTGCGGCGTCAGGCGGCACTGTCAAATCCGCTTCTCGACTTCGATGATATCATCTTCGTTGAGCGCGAGCGGTGCGACAACGGCGACAGCCACGGCAACCACTGCTGCGATCAGTATCACAATTTCACCTGCAAACCGGGCGGCTGGGTCTATCTGCTCAAGAATGCATTCAGCGACAGTCCCCAGCGGGTGAACCTGCTGCAGAACTCGGTCTGCGAGAACGGGCAGTTTCAAGGCCGGAAGCTGGTCGATCTCACCGGAAAGTGCCTTTCACCCGAGCTCTCATATGACGGTCAAACCGTGTATTTCGCGTTTGCACAGGGCGGATGCGACAACTCGAATGCCACCAGCGGCCAGGCCCTGCCGGCCTACGGGCATTTCTGGAACGAGGACCAGAGCTATCACATTTTCAAAGTCAATGTCGACGGCTCGGGGCTCAGGCAGCTGACATTCGGAGAATGGGACGATTTCGATCCGTGCGAGCTTCCCAACGGCCGAATTGCCTTCATGTCAACACGCCGGGGAGGCTACGGCCGGTGTCACGGGCGGCACGCGCCGACGTATGCCCTGCATTCCATGAAATCCGACGGGAGCGACATTATTTGTCTCAGTTACCATGAGACCAATGAATGGCATCCGTCGGTGAACAACGACGGTATGATAGTATACTCCCGGTGGGATTATATCGACCGTGACGACATCATCGCGCACAATATCTGGACCTGCTATCCCGACGGACGCGATCCGCGCGCGCCGCACGGAAACTACCCCGAGCCGTATGCCACGCACTATGACGGCGGCTGGGACAATACCTACGCGCTCCGGCCGATAGGCGAGTACAATATCCGCGCGATACCGGGAAGCGCATCCAAATACGTTGCCACCGCCGGCCCGCATCACGGCGAATCATACGGCTGCCCGATTATCATCGATGTAAACATCGAAGACGATAACGCCATGTCGCAGGTGACCAAGATTGTCGACGGAAGCTTTCCTGAGACAGATATCGGCGGCACATCCTATGGAAGCTACGGCACGCTTTGGCCGCTCTCCGAAGGGTTCTACCTGTGCAATAAAGACAACGGCCTCGCCCTTCTGGATATCCACGGCAATGTCGAGAACTTCGGAAGCGGATTTGCCATGCGCCCGATCGATCCGATCCCGGTCAAGGCGCGCGCCAAGCCCCCAATAATTCCCACCCAGACCTACCAGGGCGAGCGAAGCGGCGATGCCGACCACAAGCGCGCCACGATCAGCGTAATGAATGTCCGTGTGGCGGATAATCCGCTTCCGGATGATATCGAAATCAAGGAAATGCGCATCATTCAGCTTTTCCCGCACTCGCAGCCCTATGCGTGCTACGCCGGGCTGGGCACGAACGTCAACGCGCGCATGCCTATCGGCACCGTGCCCGTCGAAGAAGACGGCAGCATATACTGCGATGCGCCGGTGGGCAAGGAGATATACTTCCAGCTCCTCGACGACAAGGGACGCGCCATCGTGTCGATGCGCTCGGGCACCTACGTGCACGCCGGTGAGCATCTGACCTGCGTGGGATGCCACGAGAGCAAGTGGGAAGCGCCTCCGCCCATGACCTCAACGCCTCTGGCGCTGCGGCGCGATCCGTCACCCATCGAGCCCGAAGCGGGCGGCGTGGAACCGATCGGTTTCGACCTTGTCAAGCCGATTATCGAGAGCAAGCTCTCGGGCACGTTCTCCACGAACTATTTCGACCTTGAGGGCCAGATATTCTATTTCACGAGCGGGCGAAGGTTTAACGATTTCCAGCATGGCGGTTCGCGATCGTGGCCGGGACATTTCGGGGCCCGCGCATCCGACATGCTGGCGACTATCGACGGCATGAACCATAATCTTACCGACGAGGAGTATCGCAAAATCGTACTCTGGCTCGACTGCAATTCCAACCTGACGGGTCTTGCCAGCAACTCGCATTACAGTCCTGGTCCCTACCTGATGGACTACGACAAGAATAATCCGACCGGGGTCGAGGACCTTAGCTCGGGGGAGGTGTTCGGCGCGGTTGGTCCGGAAGCGCTGCAGGATGAACATGGGTTGCTCCGCCTGGAGCAGCGGGCGAACGGCGTGCGTATCAACAACGCGCGCGGCGAAATCAGGGTGGCGGTGTTCGATCCGGCGGGAAGAAGCATCCGAACGCTTCCGGTAAAGCCCGTTGCGGGATCTGCATATCTCGATCTCGCGAAACAGCGCATCGCATCGGGAACGTATGTTGTGCGTGTATGGGACACCGCGCGGCAGCGCGCCGTGTCGCGCCGCATCGTGGTATCGCGATAGGCCGCGTTGGCGCCGGGCGCGCGGCGGCCATCCACCCGGGACGTCAGAGATTCTCCAGATACTCCCAGTCGGCCTGCGTGGGCTCATCTTCCGTGTCCCGGCATTTCCAGATGATGAGCTGGACCTGCTGGGCCTGCTCCGTCGAGATCGTCTTGCCTTTTGACAAGTCGAGGACCTTGTGCAGGCACGAGTCGATCAGCGCGGAAGAATCCTCTATCGAATACACAAATCCGGCATCCGGGGCACCAAGGTCGGCATTGAGGCAGTACACCGGCAGACAGAGCTGTTCGGTTCCGGGATCGACCTCGAACGTTTCTTCCTGAAGGACCATCATGTTCTGGGCATCGCCGCTGTTGGGTTCGAACACGGTTCCGGCCCCGATGAGGACACTCTTGGCGGATGAATTGTTGTTAGTCAAGGTGAGCGAAATCGTGAACGCACCGATGAAACACCCGGCATCAGCATAACACTGTGTCACGCAGGTTGGACTGTCGCCGCAAGCGGCCAGACACGCATAGTCGAGCTGCATGGCACAGTTCGTGATACACACGGACATATCGCCGGAAACCGAATCGAGCGTAACGCCTGCCGGAAGCGTGATGCCCGGTGAGACCGCAATCCCGCTGCTGTCGTCGCCGTTTCCGCCGCCGGAGTTGCCCGATGAAGGGTTGCCGTCATCACACGAAAAGAACACGAGCGCCGCGATGACGGCCAGGGCGCAGGTAAGCGCCGGAAAGGTTTTCTGCGGTCGATATGCTGCCATGAGTGCCCTCTCCTCGGAAAGATGTTCAAGGCTCCATGTGCTCAACCTGCGGCAAATCTAACACATGCCGCCTCTCAAGCAAAGCCCGGCGGACAGCATACGCCACCGCGGCGCTTTTTCTCTGAGGATGGTTGACCCGCGCCGGGAAAGATACCAGTTTTCATCCATGTTCCGGGCACGCATGACCGCACGCATTATCTGGATCCTGCTCGCCGTCGCGGCGGCACGCGTGCGGGCATTCGAGTTCCCCTACGACAATCTGCACCATCGGACGCTCCATTTTCTCCACCCGTTCGCGAACTACGAAATGCTTCCGTCATGGCAGCGCCTGATGGAAGACAGCCTGTTCGCGGCGAGCATGATCAGGCTCAACTACGGGAGCGTGACCCTCAAGGAAATGATGACCGACATCGACGTGCGCATCAACCAGGAGCTGGACCACGGCTTCTGGTTTTTCTTCCGCCACCATACGTACCAGACGCATCATCTCGACCTCGATGAGCAGTCCAATTTCGTTGGCATAGAGAAGTATATCCTCGGGCCGCTTTCGGCGTTTCTGCACGCGGATTTCATGCGCGAGAAAGAATTCGCCGACATCCAGGTAGGTGTGTCCGTCGCCGATTCGAGCCGATGCCGGTACGTGCGTCTCGCCGTCCGGTTCGAGGATTTCATGTATGACTTCAAGAACGAGCTTGGCGGGAATGTTCTGCAAGACCCGCTCGCCCTGGTGTGGCATGTCAACTACGGATTCGGCCCGGTGAAGCTGTTTTCTGAAGGGTCCTGGACGCGGGGGTTCCGGCGGGAGTATGCCGACAGTATCCGGTCGCCGGACATGAGCTACCACCGGCAGCGCCACGGTAATGCGCTCGTGCGGCTCATGTACGCGCTCAGTTCGTGGTCGTCGGTTCAGGCGGAGCTGTTCCACTACCGGTTTTCGGAGCGAAAGAGATTCCACGATGCCTTGCTCTCATACCGGTTCGACAACGCTCTCTACCACGCGGGCGCCACCTGGGCATTCACGCTCCGGGACATCCACCTGTTCCGCCTCGGTCCGCGTCTGGTATTCAACCATGCCCGGGCCGGCGGGTATCGCGACTATACCTACGATCGGCGGGAAGTAATGCCCGTGGCCGCGTACGATCTGCTCTGGAAAAAAAACAGCTTCGGCCTGTCCTACTATGGGACGGCATACCGCTGGGACTGGGATGCGCGGGATACGCTTCCGTCAATAGACAAAGACGGCTATACGGCCAAGGGCATGTTTACCTACGGAAGGCAGTTGTGGGAGCACGCCCATGTCCGGGGAAGCTACAGCCATGTGCTGGACGTGCCTGGGTTCAACGGATGGAACGTGCAGTATATCATGACATTCTAAGCGGCACTGGACACCCTGAAGCTTCCAACCCGAATAGCTCATTATCACTGATATCCTTGGTGCCTTGGAGAATCAGTTTGTCAGACATACCAGGACACACGCCTGTCACAGACGGACTACGGTCCTGCCGATATGCGCCCCGGAAAGCATGAGGGCAATCCGCTCCTCCAAGCCCTCGAGCCCGCATTCGTGTACCAGTAATTCAGGAAGATCGGGTTTCCATTGGTGGCTCAGCCGGTCCCAGATTGTTTCACGAAGGCCCATTGCCGAGAAGGCGAGGTCGATGCCGAACAGGCTGACTCCTCGCAGTATGAAGGGAAACACGGTAAGCGGCAGATCTGTCCCGCCGACCATGCCGCAGCAGGTCACCGCACCGCCGTAGCTCGTCGCGCGAATCACGGTTGACAAGGTTTCGCCGCCGACCGTGTCCACGGCGGCGTTCCATCTGCGTTTCAAGAGCGGCTTTCCGCTTGTATCGTGTGCTTTCTTCCGGGGTATCACGTCCCGCGCGCCGAGATCTTTGAGCATGGACACCTGTTCGCGTTTTCCCGTGGCCGCGGTCACCTGAAACCCGAGCTTCGCCAGTATGGCCACGGCAATGCTTCCAACGCCGCCGGTAGCGCCCGTCACCAGAACCGGGCCGCCGTCGGGCCGGATGCCGTATTCGGTCAGGCGGTACACCGAAAGCGCGGCTGTCAGCCCTGCCACACCCATGACCATGGTATCGCGAAGCGACATTCCTTCAGGGAGTTTCATCACCCAGTCGGCCGGCACCGATACATACTCCGCAAATCCGCCCGGATAATCTGCGCCGAGATCGAACCCGTTCACCACAACCTTGTCGCCGGGTTTGAAATATCTGGAATGGCTCTGTTCGACCACGCCGGCGGCGTCTATCCCCGGAGTATGGGGGTAGTGCTTTGTCACGCCCTTATTGCCTGTCGCAGAGAGGGCATCCTTATAGTTGAGGGAGGAATAGCGGACCCTGACCTGTATATCGCCATCCGGAAGGTCGTTGAGTGGTTTTTCCCGGATACTGCGACGGAAAGAACCATCACTCTCTTCGGAAACAACCAGCGCCCTGTACGTCTGCGTGCTCATATCCTCTGTCTCCGCCCGACTATCAGCCGCAGTGCGGGAATACCGCAAGCCGCAGGTGCGTGCATCCGTAGGGCACGAGCGTGACCATCTCCCGCTTTTTCGAAAGGCGTTTTCTCAGGGCCGGGGGATCGGGCAGCTGCGGAGTGAATACGAAGTCACCTTGTATCGGCCAGGCCTTGTCGAGGTGCGCGCCGTTGTCGGTGAACAAGATGCGCTTGCGTTTTTCCAGCACCCACCCTCTGACACGCCGGGCAGGGACCCGCAGCTCGATTGGCGCGCCGTCTGCCGACCATGGGTTGTTGACGACCGGCCTGTGCACAACGTGCACGGCCTGGTCCACGGTTTTCGCGTTAACATCGAGTGCGTAATTCCAGGGCGATCCGGGGTACACATTGTACGCGGGGAATTCGTCTGTCTGGCGCGGCTCCGATCGGTCGCGCTTCCATACCTCGCGAATGCGCAGCGCGTATACCAGCGGTCCCCGTTCGATTGACACGCCGCCGCGCGGCCATCGAGAGAGCTTCAGCTCCATGGGAAGCACCAGGGACACGCGTTCGTTGGGACGAAACCGGTGATGGATACGCACGAAGCTCCCGCGCTTGCACGCGAGGTTGAGCGGCTTTCCGTTCAGAAGCACGCGCGCTTTCCGGCACCAGCCGGGTATGCGAAGGGTAAGGGGGAATTCGACCGGCTTGTCCGACTTGATAACGAAGTCGATCTGCTCTGAGAACGGATAACGGGTATCCTCCACAATGGTCACGCTCTGCTTTCTCTTGCCGGCTTTTGCAGTTACGCGTCCGGGACCATACAGGAGCGCGACCAGGCCGCCGTCACGCTCCTGCATCCACTGGCGTGCAACGTAGTTGGGAAGTATCCGGTTCACTTCACCGGGGCAGCATTCCGTTCCCGGGTTAGGCCTGAACGACATCCACTTCTTGCCGTGGTGATAGATGTTGTGGTTGCTGTTGCGCGCCGCCACCACCTGGTTCGGGCACGAGAAATATTGAAGCGCCCGAAAATCATCGCTCTTCACCGCGCCGGGAGCTGCATTGAAACACGCTCTTTCAATCTTGTCGGCATACGCTACATTGCCCGTTGCCATGAGCAGGTATCCCACGGCCCAGGTGTAGTCGGCGATATCGCAGGTCTCGTGGCTGTCGAGGGGATCTTTGCCGCGAAGATGCTCTGAGGAGCTGTGGATACCATCGACAAGCATCTGATCGCGATCCACCTTGCGATACGCGTGCAGGGTCGCATCGAGGCATTTCCTGTTGCCGGTGAAAAGGTATACCGCGGCGCCAAGCTTGGCTATTTCGTTGAATGTGACCCCGTGCTCGGTAATACGCTTCGGGGAGGCCATCGCGCGCACCGCGGTGTCTTCGTTCGGATGCCGCTTCTGGTAGCGGCAATACGCTTTCGCGGCTTCCCGTAGTATACGCCTGTCGCCGGTTCGCGCATACAGCCAAAGCATAGGTTCCACGTTGGCGACATCACGGTTGACACAGTGCGGCGATGTTCTCGAGAGATAGTGCCTGCGAAGTGCCTGCAAAATGTCGCTGCGCCCGGCTGCATCATAGTGTGCCATCAGCGCCCTGAAGAAAACGGCATGAGACCAGCGGTTGTCGCGGCCGTCTTTTTTCATGTGGCGGGGACCGAGATACCCGTCGGCATCAGGATGCGTGAGTGTAAAGTCCAACTGGCGCGCGGCCTTGGCCACCAGTTCTCTGTCGGCCAGAAGATGCCCGCATCGAATCGCGCCATCCACCCAGTAGGCGATCTGCTCGAATGGCCACCATGCCTCGGTCCCGCCATCGATCCGGCCGAGCGTTGCCCATCCCCTGGTATTGAAAGGATATCCCGCAGCTTCCATGTGGCCGGTGAGACCGTGACGCTGGTTTTCGAGGTATACCCTCAACCACCCTTCCGGCTCGATTGCAGTAAGCGGCAGTTCTTTCAGCTTGCCGAAGTAACGCACGTGTTTCGTTTCCTTCTGATTATGTGATCCGCCGATATTTTTCAACCGTCGCGCCCAGCCCGGGCGGTGATTCAGTGCCGGGCAGGCCCAGATAGACGTCCTGATACAGGCTGGCGCATCCGGGCATCGTGTCGATTGCGCGATAGGACTCCCATGCCCTGTCATAGCCGGTGATTGCTTCCCGAAGTGCACCGGTGTCATACCGGCCGCGCCGCTCGCCGGCGTACCCCAGCGCCATGACACGCCAACCCGCCTCGACTACTCGGAACAAGCGCACGCCATACTGCACGGAGGTGTACAGCTCCTCGCCGAGCTTCCTGTCGGAGAACGTGATTTCCTCGAATGTCCGTTCCACCTGTTCCCACAGTTCGACCGCTTCCCGCTTCTCCGCCAGCGCATTGCCGAGCAAGTCGTTTTCGTATAGGTACGAGAATATCTTTTCGAGCTGATGCAGGCCGCCGAGCCGATCGTCGCGCATCCACAGGGCCACGGGGGCATCGGACTCGTTCAGGGTTTTGTCCCACGCTTCACAATACCGGCCTTTCAGCACGGCCCTGGCCGCGAGCAGGCACAGCTCCCGGAATCGAGCGGCATCATCTTTCTTGAGTCCGGCGTGGGTGCGGCAGAATTCAGAGAAGATTTCCCCTTCCGCGCGTGACGGGTCGTGTGCCCAGGCAGCGATGACATACGCGTTCAGCGTGGGCCAGAACTCGTTGGTGAGATACGGGCCGAACCATCCGCCGCCGCGCGACCAGGCAAAGATTCCCTGAATGCGCCAATCGGAAACGAGGTCTTTCAAGCCGATGCGTTTCGCGTTTTCCTCGAACCCGTTGATAACACCGTGCATGACATAACTGGGATACGCCCCTTTGCCCTCGTACTCCCGCTGGCACTGCACTTCGACGATCTGCGCGTGATTCCCCTGTGCCAGGACTTCGTTGACCTTCACCCTTCTGAAAAAATCGTGTCCGGTGTGCTTGATGCTGAAAACCAGATTTTCGTGCGGCTCGATGCGGTCGGTGACATACCGGTAGAAGTCGAGACTCGCGTGGAAGCGATCGGTACGCGTGTCCCAGGTCCTGAAGAACAGAAGACGTTTGTGCCTGACACAGATTTCCTTGCGCAGGAACTCAATGAGCGCGACAAACTCGTCTTTTTCCGCGGTGGTCGGCGGTACGTATTCCGGGCCGTAGCGAATCGCGCTGTTGCCCGTGTGGAACGGCGTGTCGAACAGGTAGGTCTCACCCACTCTCGCCACGTAACCGTCAACCGCCGGCCATCGCCGGGTGAGCTCCTCAAACATCACCCGGTGCACGTCAAGCGTGCGCTCGCTTTCGAGAAGAATGCGCCCGGTGGCGGGATCGCACATGTCATCACGGTAATGCTCGACAAGCGCTTTCGGCAGCACGAAAAGATCGATATGGTGGAAGACCTTGAGCCCGGCGCTCTTGGCGGCGCGGATTTCCCGGTCTATTCGCGCGGCAAACGGATCGAGCCACGCGCGGGCCGGAGATCCTTTGGGGAAGAAATCGTGGCCGAGCGCATCGAAAGTGGCAACGCAGTTGATGTGCTTGAATACCTGGCCGTTGAACCCGAATGATACCAGCGTGCCGGGATCGAGAAACCGGGTCTCAAACGGCGGCTCGCCGGGATTGTGGTGGACCAGGTCGATGGAGAATTTCATTCAGATCCTTTCACATGCGGCCGTGTGCATTCTGCCTGTCTTCCTTTCAGGCCACGTTGGGCTCTTCGAGCGGCATAGCGGGCCGGCACCAAGAGAGAACCACAGCGCCGCCGCATGGTCTCGTGGCGCGCTTTGGACTACGAATCACGAGGCAGCCGTTTCTTGGAAATCCCGCCGAGCAGAAGCCCCAGAGCAATGCCAATTCCCAACACGATGAATATGAGCAATGCGCGCGACAGCGAAAAGTGCCAGAAGATGAAGTTGATTTGCGTGACGTGAGTGTTCTGGAGCGTGAATATCACGACCAACAGCATCAGAAGAAAGGAAAGAACAAATTTCACTTTCATACATGAGCTCCTCTTTCTTCACTACGGTGTAACCACGAGCATAGTCGACACCGCGCCGCTTGCATCAACGCGCGGCTGTCCGCCGCCGACCGAGATTGAAAAATGTCCCGGCTCCACGAATGGATTTCCCTCATCGTCATACGCCGCAAGCTGCGCGGGCGTCAAGGTGAAAGAAACCGCTTTCTTCCGCTTGGGCTTCAAGTGTATCCGTTTGAAACCTTCGAGATGCAGCTTGGGGACGGGGACCGACGCGTGCACGTCGCTGACATAGAGCTGCACGACCTCGTCGCCGGCAACCCGGCCCGTGTTTTTGACATCAACCGTGACCGTAACCGACTCGCCGGGCGAGACAGCCTTTTTGCTGAGCCGCAGCTTCGAGTATGCAAACGAGGTATAGCTCAAACCGAAGCCGAACGGGAACAGCGGCGTTTCCTCCATGAACCGGTACGTGCGGCCGCGCATGTTGTAGTCTTCGAACGGCGGAAGCTGCTCAAGCGATGCAGGCACGGTCACCGGCAGTCGCCCGGCGGGATTGTAGTCGCCGAACAGCACGTCGGCCACGGCATTGCCCCCTTCCTGCCCCGGGTACCATGCGTACACTATCGCGTGAGCGGCATCGACAATGTCCCGGGGCAGCGAGAGCGCGCATCCGGAGGTCAGTACCAAAACGACAGGTTTTCCACACGCACACACCTCGCGAAGGCACTTCTCCTGCCAGGGAGGGAGCCCGATGTCGGCGCGATCCCCCACGTGTTTCGAAGCAAGGGCATCACCCTCCTCGCCTTCGACAAACGGCGTGATCCCGAACACGGCAACTACGACATCGGCTCGCTTCGCATCACCGATACCCCAGCTCTTCGGGTTCAGGTTTTCACTGTACAGCATGCTGCCGTTCGTGTGGCGAAGGCTCTGCCCGGGATGCAGTTTGCCCGCGATGCCTTCGAGAACGGTCGACATGCGGTCATTGACCCCGTAGTAGTTGCCCAGAAGCACGTCCATGTTCGTGGCAACAGGTCCCACCACCTGAATGACTTGCGCATCTTTTGCTATCGGCAGCACATCGTCTTTGTTCTTGAGCAAGACAATCGATTCCTGTGCCATGCGGCGGGCGAGACGCCTGTGCGCATCGGAGTTTACCACGCGTTCGGGGATGCGTGCATAGGGGACCCGGCGGTCGGGATCGAACATGCCCAGGCGGAACCGTGCGGTCAACAGCCGGGAGAGCGCGCGATCGATCGTCGCCTCATCTATCAGACCTTTTTCGACCGCATCGATGAGCGCGGGATAGACGGAACCGCAGTTGAGATCGCATCCGTTTTTCACGCCCAGCGCAGCCGACTCGGCCGGACCGGCAGTCACCTTATGATGCGCGTGGATGTCTTCGATTGCGCCGCAATCAGATACTACATACCCCTCAAAGCCCCACTGCCCGCGCAGGATGTCCAGAAGGAGCGTCTTGCTGGCGCAGCACGGCTCGCCGTTGGTGCGGTTGTAGGCCCCCATGACCGACACGGCCTTTCCTTCCCGCACGCACGCCTTGAACGCGGGCAGATAGGTCTCGGCCATATCGCGCCTGCCGGCAACGGCATCGAACTCATGGCGCTTCGGCTCCGGACCGCTGTGCACTGCATAGTGCTTGGGCGTGGCCACGAGCTTGAGGTAGCGCGGATCGTTTCCCTGAAGTCCCTTGACGAAAGCAACGCCCATGCGCGCGGTGAGATAGGGGTCTTCACCGTACGTTTCCTGTCCCCGGCCCCAGCGGGGGTCCCTGAAGATATTAATATTGGGCGACCAGTACGTGAGCCCCATGCAATAGGTGCGCAGCCCGCTTCGTATCGCGGCATGATGCTTGGCGCGGGCCTCGTCGGAGATCGCACGGGCGATTTTGTGCAGGAGCGGCGGGTCAAACGATGCCCCCATGCCGATCGACTGCGGGAACACGGTGGCGATACCGGCGCGCGCCACACCGTGCAGCCCCTCGCTCCACCAGTCGTACTTGGGAATATCCAGCCGTTTGATCGCCGGGGCATCGTGCACCATCTGGGAGACTTTCTCCTCGAGCGTCATCCGCGCGATCAGGTCGGCGACCCGTACTGCCACCGGAAGATCGGGATTCTGGTATTTCCGGGAATAGGTTTTCTTTTTAGCGCGCGCTGATTTCTTTCCGGCCATGGTTCTCCTGCCTTGCGGATAGAAATTGGAGGATACGCGAAGAGCACGTAAAATAATCGAACACCTACAGCCCCATCACGTCGCCGAGCACTGTTGATGCTATTCCGCGGTAGGCGTGATCGAACCGAAGCGGAACACACGCCTGCATGTCCATTTCGTCGGTGCACTGGATCGCGCGGGGGTATACGCTGATCGTCGCGCCGGAGCGGGCATACACCGGCATGCGTTCCAGGGGGCACGCGAGCGCGCGAATCCACACGGGACCGGCTGTGCATTCGCCGCTCCACAGGTCGATCCAGGTACCGCGCGGCAGGTACACGTCCCGCACGCCGCGAGAATTGAGTATCGGGGCCACGAGAAAGGTTTCGCCGAAGTAGTATTGATCATCGATATGCCAGCACACCGGATCGTCTTCGTGATGAAGCGCCAGGGCGCGAAACAGCGGGAAACCGGAACGTGCAGTTTCAGCGGCCTGCGCAACGATATAGGGAATAAGCGCGTAGCGGAGATGGAGCCATTTTCGCACGATATCGGCCACGGCGGGATATTCGTACGGCTCGCGCGGCGAGGTCCCGTGATAGCGCATGTGCGAAGTGAATACGCCGACCTGGGTCCAGCGTACATAGAGGTCGTCTTCGGGCCACGAGCTCATGAAATCGGGAAGCCCGTGGAAGCCGGGGACATCATGGCTCCAGAACGCGAAGCCGGACAGGCCGATGTGGATGCCCCCGCGAATTGTCGCCGCAAGCCCGTCCCAGGTGGACGCGCTGTCCCCGTTCCAGTGCACCGGATACCGCTGGGAGCCTGCCCACGCGGGACGCGACCACGTGATCCCTTCGCCGGTCATCTCCGCCGTCTTCTCGAACGCGGCCTTCGGATAGAGCAGACCATACAGATTGTGCACGCGCTCATAGGGCACGCCGCCGTACGGGCTGTCCGTTTCGATTTCTTCGCCGAAATCGGTCTTGACAACCGACACTCCCATTCTCAGGAGCGGTTCGAGGAGCGCTTTGTACCACTGGACCGCCCGCGGATTCATGAAGTCTATGAATCCGCGGTAATTGCCCTGGGAGCCGAATTCGGACCCCGTAGAAAATTTCTGTTCGGAGTAGGCCATAAGCCCTTGCTCGCGCGCCGGCTCAAACAGCTTGGTAGCCTGATCTATCCACGGCGCCTGCCATACCGAGGTGCGGATGCCTTTCGCGCGCATCTCCCGCATGAACCCTTCGGGATCAGGGAACCGCGCGGGGTCGAATTCCCAGTCGCACTGCCCGCGGAACCAGTGGCCGTCGATATGGATCACGTCGAAAGGGAACCTGCCGTCCCGCATTTTCCCCGCTGCCTCGCGGGCCTCGCCGGCCGTAGCATAGGTCATGCGTGACATCCACACGCCATACGACCACAGCGGGAGCTCCGGGGGAAAGCCCGTGATACAACGGTATCCGTACAGAATCCGTTCCAGCGAGCCGCCGCCGATGACAAACAGATCCAGCCAGGGCTCTTCGACCAGCCCCTGGGCGGCACGGGTGGATATGTCAGCCAGCGACAGCCGCGCATGTGCCGGGGTGCACATGAACAGCCCGTAGGGCCTGCTTGACACATAGAATGGCACGTTTTTGTAGGCGCGGCGGTTATTCACGCCGAGGGCATCCTGGTTCTGCAGCACGAGCGTCCGGCCGGAAAGGTCCATCTTCGCGAAACGCTCGCCGGTTCCGGCGAACGCCTCGTCGTGCCGGGCGTGAAATGAGAACAGGCTCTTTACCGGTGCGCCGCCGCGCGCCGCATATCCCAGCGAAACCGATTCCAGCCGATCGGGACAGAACGTATCGAACGCCATGAATGGGACCGCGGTATGCCCGTCGGGAAGTACTTCCGCGGCGAAATACGCGGGCGGCGGCGGGATTTTTTCCCGCCAGAAGCGTATCGGCTTTTCGCGGGTATCGACCCGCATTCGCACGCGCCCCTTTGCATCGAGGATGTCCCACCCGTGTTCGGCCGGGGCGGCCGAGAGCGGTTGCGCGGAGGCACCGGCCGGATGCGGCGCGAGCATGGGATTGTCCTGATCCGGAATCGGTTTGCCGTGAAACGCGATTGTCAACCTGACAATGGCATCGCCGTATGCCCGTACCGTGAGCGTGTGCCGCGCCGGGGGTACGCTATCGTCGACCCAATAGGAATCGGGCTTGCGGGCCAGAAACGGAACGCCGACCCTGACCGTTCCGTCCGCGGTTTCGACAGTCTCGGCCCGCGAGGCGGTCCACAGCCGATCGCCGGATGCCTCGGGCGCATCCATGTCGAGCATGTCGGCCACAAAAGTATTGCGCGGCTTCATTGCTTTCTGTCCTCTCTGTGCCCGCGGCGGCCCCCGGCCATCTCCCCGGTGAAGCGGAGAATGGACCGGCTCATCGTTTCCGCACGCTTTCCTTGATTCGCTGGATATGACCCCGGCCAAGTCCCTTGACCTCGCAGCCGAGATCGAAATACTGCCGGATATTTTCGTCGGAGAGAATGCCGAAGCAGTCCACCACGGCGAGCGGTCCGCCGGCCCACTTCACGACATCCCGCGGATTGAGACCGAGGTACGGGCCATGGGGCACGGCAAAGATGACCGCTTCCGCGCCCTTGAGCGACTTGGGCAGATCCTTGGCGACACGGATGCGTGTCAGATCGTCCTGTGCTCTGAAAAACCGCGCCCACGAATGCCCCGGCGCGGGATACACCTCCTGCTTCTCGAGTTCGTACCAGTGATCGACATACGGGTCATGCACGCGCATCTCGGCGCCCATTTCGGTGAGCTTGCGCACGACCATCTCGCTGCCGCTGTATCGCGTATCGCCGACATCCTGGCGATAGCTGGCGCCGCATACGAGCACGTTGGCACCGGCGATATACCGGCCCATGTTGCGCAGGGCATCACGGGTGAGCTCGGCGACATGCAGGCCGCGCGTGTCATTGGTGTCTATCGCGGTCGGCGTGATCCGAAACACGCTGTCCCCGTCCTCGAACCCGAGAATATGACGATAGGCCCAGTAGCCGAGGCCGCCGTCCTTGGGAAGGCAATATCCGCCAATGCCCGGGCCGGGGAAAATGATATTGCTGTGGGTGGGCCGCATCTTTATCGCCTTGATAACCTTCATCAGGTCCACCCCATTGCGCTCGGCAAACAGGCTCCACTCGTTGAGGAACGCGAGAATAGTTGCGCGGTATGAGTTCTCGACAATCTTGGTTGTTTCAGACTCTATCGGCCTGTCCATGACCGTGAGCGGGAAATCGTCGGTGTTGAGAACCTGCCGAAGGAATTTTTCAACCCGTTTGCGCGCGCGTGCGGAGCATCCCGCGCATACTCGCCAGAAATCGCGGATACTGGCGACGTATTCCTTGCCGGGCATGACGCGTTCGAAACTGTGGGCGAGAAGCGGCTCGGCCTTGATCCCGCGCGCGGCAAACGCGCGCTTGAGAATCGGCCAGGCGACAAACTCAGTGGTGCCGGGCGCGACCGTCGTCTCGATAAGTACGAGGCAGTCCTTCTGGATCTTTTCGCCGATAGTGCGCATGGTCGCCTCAAGCGCCGCCATATCGGCTTCGCCCGAGCGCATGTTGCCGAGCTCCTGCTTGGTGTAGTCGCACTGGACATCCACGACAACACAGTCGGCGAGCCGCAGGCAATCGCTGTTATACGTGGCAATCAGGCTCTTCTTCTCTTTTACGCATCGGGCTATCATTTCGTCGACTTCCGGATCCTCGGCCTTGACCGGTGACACCCCTCGGTTCAGCAGGGGGATTTTCCAGAAGCTGCGGGTGCTGGGCCGCTGGCAACCGATGACAAACTTGGCGGGGCGGCCATTCTTGTCGGTGGTGTCGGCGACAATCGCCGCCATGACCGCGCCGACGAATCCCACGCCCATCACGACAACAACTTCTTTCCCGTCTTTTCGCGCTTTCGCGGCCATCTTCTCGAGACGCCGGAATTCGGCGGCATACTGGCCTTTGGCCGGTACCTCAAATCGTTCTCCCGCGGGACTGACCGAAACGGGAGCATCGGGCTTGATGCGCGGGCGGGACGGTTTCCGTGGTGCCATGGGCAAAGCCTCCTTCAGGTGTTGAGCGGGGCGCCCTCGCGAAGCGCGAAGGCCGGCTACACGGGAGTGGCAAGCGCCGCCGTGTGCTGGTGCGTGTGTTTTGCGGTCATGAGTTTGACAAATGCGTTGCAGTCGGGCGTCTTCTCGAGATCGAGGGCCTCGACCGTGATCACCGTCTTGGGGGAGACCGGGGCGCCGTCGACCGTAATTGTAAGCGCATCGAAAAGGCTGGTCAGACGCCGCCGGACAACCTCCGCGCCTTTCGCATCAGTCATGGACAGGATGACCATCAGCAGGTTGTTGTCGAGAGAGCCGAGCGATCCGATCAGATCAAGGTCGCGCAGGGTGTTGTTCATGGTGTCGCACAAGCCCTGCAGGACCTGGCGGAGGCGTTCGCCCCCGGGTTCGACATACCCCGATGCCCCGGGGATCAGCGAGGAAATGCAGAGACACGACAGGGCGGTCTTGTACCGGCGATGGCGCTTTATCTCGCGGTCGAGAAAGACCCTGATACCTTTGGGCCCGAGCACGCCCTTGGGGAGCGCCCGGGGCTGTCTGGGTTGCGGCGCGGCCCCCTGGTCGGCAGCCTCGGCCGGCGCAGCGGTCTTCGCGGGCGCCAGGTCCTTGATCTGCGCCATCCCCTTGGCAATCAATCCGGAAAGACGTTCGCCCGAACTGCGAATGAGCTCGGCATCCGCGCCGCCCGATGCGACCTGGTTCATCAACGCTTCCTGCACATACGAAAGCGCATCCTGGACCGCCGAGACGTTTCGCGCGGTCTCGTCCTGCTTTCCCTTGAGCAGCAGCTCCGTGGTTATGCGATCGATGTATTCTCCCATGAGCGTCTGCAGCTGCTTGCCGTCCAAACCGATCATCGATTGTATTTCCGACGTAAGCAGGGCAAGCTGGACGACCGCTTCCGGATTTTTTTTGATATCGTCAAGCACTTCACGGACCGATATCCCCGCCTTCTCGCTCGCCCCTTCCAGCAGGCCCGAAATCCCTTCTTCCCGCAGCTCGTCGGCCAGCTCTTCCATGAGCTTCAGGTAGTCGGCCTGACTCATACCTTCGGCCAGAAGCACTTCTTTCAGGTGCGGCAGCAGGCGTTTGAGGTCGGCGACATCAGGAAGGAGACGCCGGATGATATGCGCCAGTCGCTGAACGGTCATGGTACCGGCTTGATACTCCTCGCGCACGATCCGGACAACCGCATCGAACGTCAGCTTCTCGGCCTTGCCGAGGGCCTCTTCATGTGACTTCGAGATTTGGCCCGATGCCCGCTCAATCCGCAGTTGCTCGGCGATATCCTTGTTGAGAGAGGAGAGCGCGGCAACAAGTTCTTCTGAAGAGGCCGGGGCATCCGCGAGATCGGTGTCCACCAGGTTGCGGAGCTCGTTGATCCGCGCGCCAATGGTCGATGCAAGCTTTTCGTCCGGGGCGGGTGCCTTTGCGGCAATCGTGTTCAGGGTGTCCCGGTCGATCGGGACATCGAGACCCGGCATCATCCTGCTGGCGACTTTCCCCAGCGCTTCCTTGACCACTACTTGACCGTCAGTAATCCGCTGATAGCGGACCGTGTTCAGGCGGATGTGCCCGACATGCCGGCGCTCCAGATCGCGCACCATGGCATCCACGTCGGGATACCTCTTGGGATCGTTAAGGACGTGCACAAGCTGGACCAGGTCGTCCTGTTCCACTCCCGCATCGAAGGCGATCGATTCGAGGTTCGCATCCGACATGCGGCTTATGAGCCGCTTGCCGAAGTTCCGGAGGTCAACGCGGACATCCTCGCAGAACAATGCCTGCTGGTGCAGGTAAAGGGCCACGGAGTTCCGCCCGGAAAGCGACTCGATAAGCGCCCGGTGAAGAGTCTGAAGGGCCTGCGTCGTCAAAGGATGATCGGCGCCGTAGAGCCCTACGTTGTTGAACGCCACCCACAGATTGCGCGCAATCGAATCGGCCGTTTCCTGCGCCAGCTCGGGAAGCTTCTCATCGAATCCGTTCGGGTTGTCACCGTTCATGCCGCGTGCTTTCTTTCCCCGCCACGCCGTGCCTACATGCCGGCACGATAGTTTTCCAGGGCCGCATCGAACTCCCGGCACGTCTGGTATCGCTTGCCGGCATCCGCGTGTATTGCTTTCAGGAGTATCGCTTCGAGCTTTGGATCGATATTCGACGAAACCTCGGATGGCCTTTTCGTGAACACGGAATCGGGATCGCGGGACTTCCTGACCAGAAGCCCCATCGGGTTGAACTCGACCAGCGGCAGGACGCCTACCAGTATCTTGTAGAACATCACGCCGACCGAATAGATGTCGGAGCGGGCATCGGTGGCTTCCTGTTCCTGCATTCTCTCGGGCGCCATGTATAAGGGGCTGCCGACAATCAGTCCTTTCTGGCGGATTTCGGCCTGTACGGTCCGGGCGATGCCGAAATCGGCGATCAACGGGCGCTGTGACCGGGCCTCCATGAGCGTGTTCGCGGGCTTGATATCCTGGTGGATAACTCCCTCGTCGTGGGCATAGCCGAGCGCGTCCAGCACCTGCCTGATAATCCGTATGCCGTCATCCAGCGGCAAGGTGCGCTTGGTGGGCAGCGGGTTTTTGAGCTTCTTCTCGATCATTGTCTCGAGATCGTCTCCCTTGACAAGCTGCATCACCTGGTAGTAACAGTCGTCGGCTTCGCCCATCTCGAAAATCGGAATGATATTCGAATGGGTAAGGGCCGCGACCATTTCCGCTTCCTGGTGGAAGAGCTGCCGCGACGTCTCGGTCGTGCCTTCTCCCTTGAGGAGGATTTTTACGGCCACCTGCCGCTTCAGCGTGCGCTGGAAACCAATAAACACGACCCCGTTGGAGCCCTGCCCGAGCTTCTTAAGAAGCGTCACTGTTCCCAGGTCGCGCCCGACAAATCGATCGGCATCGATTTTAGCCTGATACTGCATCCTGAATGGCGCCTCCACCGAAATCCGCGGATCACATGTCCCCGGCACCATGCGATGAAAAAGACCTTTTCAAAATACGCTTTGAGAACGCCCGCGACTAAATAATATCGGCAGGCTCGATACAATCAGCGGGCGTGCCCGGGTGCCGGCCTAGTCGCGCGGCGGTATCCGGGATGCGACCAGGCGCCGCATGCGATCCATTTTCCTTTCCATATCTTCCGCCAGCGCGAACTGAACGCGACACCGGTCGAGGTTATGGGCCGGACGGGATACTCTGTAATACACATCGCCGAGAAGATAGTCGGTGAGGAAGCGTATGCCCTGCTCCAGCGTGAGTATTTTCGCGGACATGGCGAGCGCGTCCAATTCCGCCTGCCGCAGCAAACCGCCGGCTTCGCTTACAAATCCGGCGGCGATGTGCTCGAACAGGCCGAGATCCGCCCGGACCTTTGAGAGATCGCGCTCGTCCTCGGCCGCGGGATTCACCGCGCTCCGGCAGCAGTCCCCGAAATCGTGCATTGAAAGTCCCGGCATGACCGTGTCGAGGTCAATCACGCAGAGTCCTTTGCCCGTGCTGGTGTCGATAAGCACGTTGTCCAGTTTGGTGTCATTGTGGACCACGCGCAGAGGAGCGTTGCTCGACGCGGCTATATCGGTGAGGAGCGCGCAGTCGGCATCCCGCGCCAGGGCAAAATCAATTTCGGGTCGCGCCTGCCCGGCTCGGCCGCACGGATCCGCCTCGACGGCCTCGACAAGGCGGCCCATTCGCATCGGGGTGTTATGGAATCCCGGTATTGTCTCGTGCAGCTCCGCCGGATCGACGTCCGCCAGCATTCGCTGAAAACGCCCGAATGCCCGGGCCGCGTGGTATGCCTGATCTCTTTGTCCGGCAATGTTGCATGCCTGCGCCCCCTCGATAAACAGGAAAGTCCGCCAGTACTCGTTATGCCCATCGCGCAGCCATGCGGCGCCGTTGCCGGCGGGCACAACGGTCAGGGTCTCGCGGTCCGGGTCGCCGCCTTCGGCCGCTATCTTCGCGCGCAGGTGGGCGGTTACGCGCGCGATGTTGGCCATGACCCTTTCCGGCGCCTCGAATACGAAACGGTTTATGCGCTGAAGAAGATAGGAACGGGGACGGGCCGGCGAGCCCGTCTGCACCTTGAACGTATCGTTGATATGGCCGCCGCCAAACGGCTCGATGCGGAGGATCTTCCCCTCGAGCGCAAACCCGGCTGCCACGGCGCCGGGATGAAGACGGGAACGGTCATTCATCCCCATACGTTCTCGGGGTACACGCCATTTTTGACGAGTTCGTGTATGGCTTCGCGGACAGCCTGCGTGTCTTCCCGGTAGGTCACCCCTCTCCAGCGATCGGCGGTGGGCAGGATTTTCACGCGGGCCTTTTTCTCCTCGATAAGCTGATTGACAACCGTGGGCAGAAAGAATTCCGCTTTCGGCTCGTTGATGTGGTCCTTGAGGAACAACGGGAAGCGGCGGCCGAGCTCGCCCATGAAAGCCGGCGTGAACCCGAACATGTTCATCGACACCAGGCTGTCCGCCGGAAGACGGACCCAGGTCCCATCGGCATCTTCGTACTGCGGTCCCCCGTCGAACGGACGAATCTTCGTGCGTTCCACAATCGTTTCGAGCGTGCCGTCGGATGCGGCCGTGCATATACCGCGCGCCACATGGCCGTGTTCGGAGAGCGTGTTGACCAGGCGGTAGCCGACCATGCAGAAGTCGTATACGCCGTCGCGGTCGCGCGCTCCCAACAGATATTCGTACAGGTTTCTGAACGATTCTGCCCCGTAGAAATCGTCGGCGTTGATTACGGCGAACGGCGCATCGATTGCATCGCGCGCGCACAATATCGCGTGCCCCGTACCCCAGGGCTTGCTCCTCCCGCCCGGCGCCGCATACCCTTTAGGCAGCTTGTCAAGCTCCTGGAACGCATAGCCCATGTCGAACGTGCGCGCCACCCGTGCGCCGATTCGGTCGTGAAACGCCTGTTCGATGTCCCGGCGGATGACAAACACCACCCGCCGGAAGCCGGCACGGTGCGCATCGAAGAGAGCGTAGTCCGTAAGAATTTCGCCGCCGGGGCCGATCGGCTCGACCTGCTTGAGGCCGCCGTAGCGGCTGCCGATACCCGCGGCCATGACAACGAGCTGAGGATCTGACATGTTCGCTCTGTCCGTCTATGAAAATGCTGCCGCGAAGTCACGAATCACGATGGGTAGATATGCGGCGGCAATGCTTGCGAATGTACGGCGACGTCGTCAGCTTTGCCCTGAGAAATACATTGCGAGTTCAGGATCGACCGGCGGGACGCTGAACGGGATGCCTCCCTGTCTCAGCGACATTGTCGCAAGATAGCCTGCGGCAACGCTGTTGCGCGCGGCAATGGGTGATGTTTTCACCGGGCCGCCGTTGCGAACGTACTCCACGAATTCCTGGACAATGCGGGGATCCGCGCCGCCATGACTTCCTTTCGCCCGCGGGATCTCCCACGCGATATCGCCGTTCTCTTTGAATTCCGATCGGGTATTCCAGACGCGGACCGAGCAGCGCCCGGGGGCATCGCCGAAATTTTCCACCCGCCCCTCGGTGCCGATGATCGTATAGTTGCGCCATGCATCCGGGGTGAAATGGCATTGCTCGTACGACGCAAACACACCGTTGTCAAGCGCCAGGTTGACCAGGCTGATGTCTTCCACGTCGATGACCGGATTGAGGCCCTTCTGGGAAAGCGGCGGCCAGTTCTCCAATCGCCACGTCGTGTCGCCGCGCTCGGAAGAAGCATGGCGATCGGTGATGCGATCGTACAGGGTCAGGCCGCCGAGCGCGTTGACACGGGCCGTGCAGCCGCCGCAGAGCCAGTGGAGGATATCGATGTCATGCGAGCCTTTCTGAAGCAGAAGCCCCGTGGACTTTGCGCGCTCCGCATGCCAGTCCTTGAAATACGCATCGCCGCCGTAGCCGATAAAATGGCGGCACCATCCCGCCTTGACCTCGCCGATCATACCGCGGTCAATGACGTCTTTCATCTTCAGCACGAAATCCATGTGCCGCATGTTGTGCCCAACGTAGAGCTTCTGCCCGTTTTCGCGTGCCGCACGGAGGATGCGGTCGCATCCGTGAATCGTGGTAGCCATGGGCTTTTCGATATACACGGCCTTCTTCGCTTCGAGCGCGGCAACCGCGTGTTCTTCATGAAGGTAGTCGGGCGAGGTGACAAACACCGTGTCGACATCTTCGCGCGCGAGGAGTTCTCGGTAGTCGTGGGTGGTGAACGTATCCGGCCCGAACCGGTCGCGGAACCGCTTGAGCGCGATGTCCAGGATATCGGCACCCGCAACAAGCCGGACCCCGTTTTCGGGGTCGTGAGCGTAGTGGGCGAGCGCGCCGCGTCCGCCGGCGCCGATAACACCGATGTGTACACTGCTTCTGGACATGCATCCTCCCGCGCAGGCGATCCCGATCCGGTGAGTCAACAAAATAGTACTCCGGCGGCGCCGTCTGTTTCTTCCCGTATCGCATGATGGTTGTGCCATGTATTTTATCTACAGAAGGTTTGCCACCGGACCTTGATTCGTACCATGACACAAGGGACACGCGGAATATTTATCGTTGCTTCGGGCGAGACGTGCCGAACCGAGGCTCGTTTTGCTTTGGAGCGGCTGCGGCGCAGCAATCCGGCCGTACCGGTAACGGTATTCACCGATAAACCAGGCGCCTTCGACGGGAACGCGTCATCTCCGGTTGGTGTCGAGGTGCTTGAGAGCCCGCAATTCTCGTTTATTGACAAAATACACGGGTTCCTCAACGCGCCGTACGATTACAATATCTACATGGACAGCGATACCGCCGCCGTTGGCGCCATCGGAGATCTGTTCGCCCTTCTCGATCGATTCGACCTGGCTGCGTGCATGGGTGTCGGCGCGCACGGCCGGCGCTATAACGCCTGCTCGCGCGACGATATTCCCGAATCGTTCGCTGAACTGAATACCGGCGTCGTGTGTTTCCGGCGTTCCCCGGCATCCCGCGCCGTGTTTGACCGGTGGCTCGAGCTCTACACGTCCCACCCGGAACACGTTCACGACCAGCCCGCCTTTCGGGAGGCCGTATTCGAGTCCGCGCTCTCACTGTATGTACTGCCGCCGGAGTTCAACTACCTGCCGGGTTTTGGTGTCCTGTCGGGTAACGTGCGCGTATTTCATTCACCGCGAATTGCCGCGGACCCGCGGGCATTCGAGAGGTTCGAAAAGCAGATCAATCAGAGCGATGACGTGCGGCTCTTCGTCCCGCCCGGGAAACTGTATACCCTCCGCCGGTGAGCGAATGACATGTATTGCGAAAAGGTGCTTTACGGTCTGAAACCAAACACCTATATTACCGATAGAAGGTCTCAGCCGTAACTCGAAGCAACGAGGAGGTTGTGATGTCGTCTGCCAGCAATATCCTTCAAGAGCCCCGGTACAAGGATACGCCCGCCCTTCTTCTGTTCGAGATTTATGCTCTCGATGCCGTCGGCGAGCTTTCCGCACAGAAGCGCGAAGGCATTGAACAGCTCGATCTCAAAAAGATGTTCAATGTGGAAGCCGGCGATTGGAAAGCGGCGGTGAAGCAAATCCTGAAGCTTTCCGGGACCATCGATGTGGCCATCCTGGATCGCTGGTATACTCTGAAGGAACAGGGCGAGGCCGATGCCGAGGCGTTCGCCAGGGATCTTGCCGACGAGTATTTCAAGGATGGGAGCGCGGTGGACGTGTGGCCCGAAGGCGCGCTCGATGCGGCCAACAGGCATATCGAGGAGTGCCGCGCGAAGGGCCTGTAGGCCGGTCGAAAAAACGCCTGGATTCGCACCACGCCATGTCCGCGCAGCAGCGGGCGGGGGTTCCGCCGTTCAATTCTTGCGGAGGGTTGCTCGATGAGAACGCGTTTGCTTGCGGGGGGAGCGGTCATTACCGGCATGTGTCTCATGCAATGCGCGCCCGCGGTCGACGGGCAGACACATATCGGCCGGAGTGCCGAGGAACATGTCACGCTCGGGCTTGTCCGCGGCATGGCCGAGGGATGCGGCCGCCCGCTGTACGACTTCGTGCGTATCCTGCCCGATGGGTCTTCGTTGAAGGGCGGCGACGGGCTCGGCTACCGGATCCCCGCCGACAGGAACCTGATTGTCACCGATGTTGACTGGCAGTACACCCACCCGAAACGTGCCGAGGCGGCGGGCAAGACACAAGTCCTGCGGCTGTTCGTGCAAAACAGGTCGGACCGGACCGAACAGGCGCGGGTGTTCGAATCGACGGTTACCTTGAGCAGCCAGGGCGAAGGCGGTGCGAGCGAGCGAATGACTACCGGTTTCGTAATATCCTCCGCCGCGCGCATTTGCCCTGAAGTCGTGCCTGGTCCCGATGGCCCGCCATCCGGGCTCCTGCACATGATTTTGAGGGGCTATTTCATTCCCGCAACGGCACCGTAACGCGGCCCGTATTATGGGAGAGCACACCATGACTGACCAGGAACAACGGCGCGCGGTCGGCGCTCGCACGCAACTGATTTCCCTCATCGTATCCGGCGCGGTTCTGCTTGCGTCCCTGGCCGGCGGTATCACGATGGTCGCCGGGGTCCTCGAAGGGTTTGGCGCCGACGCGTTCCTTTCGCCGCTGCGACTCTCGACCCAGATCCTCGGTCAGCTTCCAGGCTTCGCAATATTCATTGTAGTTGTATCGCATGTCCTGATCCTTGGTCTTGTGGTGCGCACACTGGCGGTCCCTCGCCTGCGGCAGAGCAGCCTTTGGTACGCGGTTCCTGCGTCCATTGTTCTCCTGGCGGGCTACTGGTTTCTCGCGTGTCGCGGCGTCGTGACGGTAATCCAGCGCCTGAGCGAGTAGGTATGTTGGATTATGGGAAAGACCGATGCTCTCCGAAGTGCCAGCAAGTATATTAACCTTTAGCGGACGATACGCTTCCCCCTCATGTACACATCAGGTGCTACCGTGTTCAGGGCGCATGCCCCAGAGGCAGAGCTTTGTTCTTTTGGAAACCCAGGAGCCTGGTCATATGATGCGGAGCCGTAGCCATTCCCATGCACGAGCGCGGCAGCGCAGGCTTGCCGGCCTTTGCCTCTTTCTTGCCTGGATCTCGGGCGCGAGCGCAGTGGCCATGGACAACGTGCGGATCACGGTCATGGCCGGAGAGCGGCAGACGTTTCACGGGTTGGGCGCGAGTTTCCACGGCGGTCAGGACTACAACCGCCTGCCGCAAACATACGGGATGAAATGCATGCTTTCCTGTGGGATTCGCTGAAATTCAGACATATGCGCCTGTGGCAGCGCATGAGCGAGAGCCGGTGCGACGTCGCGAACGATCTCTGCACGAAGTACATGGCGGACAATTACGGCAAGACTGTTGCCGATGCGATCAAGGGCCGGCCGCATCTCACTATCCACATGGGTCCGGGATATAATCCCACCAACTCGCTGAAGACCCATGCGGCGCAGCATGCGAAGCAAATCAACCGGCTGATCACGGAATACGGATTTCCGATTGCCTGGACCGGCATCTCCAACGAGCCTGATAACGGCGACAAACTCACGCCTGAAACAGCCGCCCAGTTGGTAAAGTATTATCGCCAGGAACTTGACAGGTACGATGCGACCAGGCCTGTCAAGATACTCGCCCCCGAAAACAGCGGGTGCAACCTGAAGGCGATTGCCATGGTCGAGCAGATCAACGCCGACGATGAGGCGCTCGCCGCCCTCGACGCCTATTCCACACATTCATACAACGAGTCGATTTCGGATTGGATGGAAGATATCATGTGGCCCTTCCATGAGGCCAACCGGGCGGCCGGCGGCACGAAACAGCACTGGATGACCGAGGCTTCGAGCTTCGCCTGCGAGGGATGGGATGATGCGTTCGAGGCATCATCCAATATGTCCCGGGTCCTGGCCGATATGAACCACCTGTGCAATGTCTGGGTATACTACATCGGTATCGGCGTCCGGAACTCTCTCTGGAACATCGATTGCCCGCTGCAGACAGACGGAATCCGTGACGGCAACGGGTTCCATATGGTCCTCTTCCGCCGGGACGAGCAGGACTGGCGGGCGCTGCTCAAAGCGTACTATTTCAAACAGCTGGGGGCGACGTTCGACTACCGCTGCATTTTTCGCAAAGCGCAGACACACATTTGGGAATTGAATGACTGGGGGAATTGCGACTGCAACGATGAAGATAACACGCTGCCGGATTGCGAATACTGCCGTCGCGAAGACACCACCATGGTCTATGCGTTCGGCCGCAAGGCCCCGTTGTACCTTGCCGCGGCAAAAAATCCTGATTCGAGCTGGGGCGTTGCGGTCACAAACTATACGGGCGATATTGCACCGACGGCGTTCTCCGAGTTGTTCGGGCCGCGGAACTATCGTGTCACCGTCACGATAGAGGAATTGGCCGACACGGCAGACATGGTGTTCCGCGCGTACCGCTGCAACCGGATGGCGCTTCACGGGCCGACTGCGTGCGAGGAGGAAGGGCCCGTGGTGCTGAACCAGGGAACGATGGTCATCGATTCCATTGGTTCGTTCGATCTGGTCACGCTCCGTTCATATCCGCTGGATAACGATGTCGCGATGCGCGGGGGCCGATCTCCGGGTTTTTTCTCGGTAGCCGGGACAGGGACCGCGGCGCATCCGATACAGATCCGGTTTGCGACCGTGCCCGGCACAGAAGGCGGCGCGCAAAACCTGCATGTGGCAATCTATGACCTTTCCGGCAGGGAAGTACGGACATTGTTTGCCGGATTGAGCAGGCCGGGGGCGCATCGCCTGGTGTGGGACGGGACCGACAACCGGGGAGATGCGGTATCGCGCGGCGTGTACGCGCTCAGGCTCATCTATGCAGGCCGCATGGCACGAAGCGGCATTCTCGTGAAAAGATAGTCGCGTGCATAGCCGGACGCGGCGAAGATGGAATCGCGCGTGAGACGAAAAACGATGCTGTTCAAGACGACAATAACAATGCTTGCGGTCTGCGCCCTGGCGGTGCGGGGAAAAGAGTATCCCCGCGTGGAATATGCGGGAGGAGTCACGTATGGCATTACAAAGGTTGTGCACAGCAATGTTGCTCCGCAGCTGGAGATAACCGACGACACCACCTATTTCAACGGTGCCTGGATACAGAACTTCAGCGGCAATATCGGCATCGATGCGATACTGAGCCCGCATCTGTCATTGCACACCGGCATCAGCGCCGGTATTTGGCACACGTTCCAGACGGTGCGGTCCGGGTACTACTTTGCGACCAGCGGACGGAAGGCATCGCGTGATATCCCCACGATAAATGTCCAATACCGTTTCGGCGATCCCGGCGCCGGGCACACGCCGTTGAAGATTACCGCGGGATTCTTCGACTACCGCTACGAGAGCGATGCGAAAAGCCTGGGGTTATACCTTTTCAACAGCGAGGCCTACCCGGGCATAGTCTATGCCGCCGGCGAACGGAAGATTTTCGGACTCGGGCTGCACAGCGACCTGCCGGCAATTTTGTCGCACGATGTTCTCGCCTACACGGACCCGTATTCCAGTTCCGATTTTGACGTGTCGTTTGCCTATGTTGCGTGTCTCACGCCAGGTCCGCTGTTCAATGTGGGCGCGGGTATCGCGCTGCATCGCATTTTGAAAGACGATCCCGATTTGACCGACAGGAGTACTTATTCGGAGGATTCGTACAGTGCCGGCGAGATCGCGCGGATAGATTCCGGATTGAGCGTTCGGGACCTGGAACCCACTATCTACTACAGCAAAGCCGGCACCAAGGTGATGCTCCGCGCCGCCTTCGATCCGTCGCCCTTGCTCGAACAGAGTGCATTTTTTGGACCGTCAGACCTGAAGGTCTACGCCGAAGCCGCTATTCTGGGGCTCAAGGACTACCCGAATTCCTATGAATCCCCGTCGCGGGGATACACCGATATACTCGAGCGCATCCCTGTCATGGGCGGTATCAATGTGCCGACTCATCCGATTGTCGGCAACGGGATTGCACCGCTCGGCCTGGCGATGTTTCTCATCGGCACCGAGCCGGACAGTGTCAAGGTACTCGAGGCTGACACGGTGATTGTCCCGACTGGTGAGTTTCATGGCAACTACGAGCTGTTCGACACCACGATCACCCAGAATACGGAGATAATAGAACGCGGACTTCGTTACAAACCCCAGCGGCTGGTTGTCGCGGGCGTGCTGTCCGCTATCGCCGGGGCGGGAACGTTTCTGCTCGAGCGGCGCCTGGGCAGGGAGCTGCGGCTCGATCGCATAGCAGTCGAGGTCGAATACTATGGCACGCCCTACCGCAACGTACTGCTTGGCGACCGCGCCCTGCCGGTATTGCATCTCTATCAGGATCGCGCCGACGAAGACAACATACGGTGGGCGGTGCACTTTGAGAAGTCGTTCATGGACCGGGTAACCTTTTCCGGGCGTGTTGCCTGCGATCATCTCAAGCTGAAAAACGAATATGGCTGGTGGGCGCCGGAAGAGATTGTCGAGCGCATTGGCGAATGGTACTGGGCAACCGGCCTGAGTGTAAGCTTCTAATGCGCATCTGTCAGCTACCGGAAGTCATGACTACTACGATGATGACGGCAAATATGAGATCGGTTCTTTGCCTGTGTGCGACCATACTTGGCGCAACGGCTGCCGCCGGGCGCGCGGAGGTGTCGTTCAAACCGCATGTGGAAGTGTACCACTCGGTCCTGCGCATTGAGGAGTCCAACGAGGCATCGCAGATAGAGTTCATGAACAGAACCGGAGATGTGAGTTATTACTCCGACAACTCGGGCGCGGTCATCCAGAGTCTCGGCGGCCGCCTCGGCCTGAGCGCCCGGTTCGGCGCCAGGCTGTCAGCCACGTTTACCTATGACAACCATATCTGGCACGTGTTCCAGGGGCGGGACATGCCGGTGTATGACAATACTGAGAAGATCGCCGGCGGTGTCCATGAAGGTTACTTGAAAGTAGCGCTGGGGCCCATGCCTGCCGCGCCCGTTGTCCTGCGGCTGGGCTATTTTAACATGCGCTATGCCCCGGAGGTCATGAATCTGGGAGAATACCTCTTCAGGACCGGCGTCTACCCCGGCTACGTACTGTCGGGCGGCGAAGGTATCGAATTGCTGGGCGCCCATGTGCAGACGACAATCGTGCCCCACCTGACCCAGGACCTGCTGTTTACCTCCGAAATAAACATTTTCCCGGCGTACGACTATTCCCTCAGCTATCTGGCCCGGGTCGACATTCTTAACATCGCGGAAATCGGCGCAGGCGCAATGCTCTACCGGGTAGTCTCGGTACGTGAGGAAAACACGTATAACGCGCTGTCATATGTGGGGGACGGGGCCGACACTACCCGGATACCACTGAGCGGCAACAAACTCATGGGACGGCTTGTCATTGACCCGAAACCGCTGTTCAATCCCGGTCGCATGGGACCGGAAGATCTGAAACTCTACTGTGAAGCCGCGCTCCTGGGGACCAAGGACTACCCCGAGATGTACGAAGATATCCGGGAACGCGTACCGGTTATGGCCGGGGTGCATGTGCCGATGTTCAACCTGCTTGATGTCCTTGCCGTGGAAGTGGAATGGTATGGGACGCCCCACGGATGCAATCCGGAGAACAGCGCGACGGCCGTTCCCCTGGTGCAGGAACAATTTCGCTATGGCGATAGAGATGACTGGAAATGGGCGGTGACCGCAACCAGGGAAATCGTGGACGGGTTCGAGGTGACCGCACGGGCCGCCCGTGACCATTTGCGCATGGAAGACGGCAACGGATGGTACCAGCCGCGCGAGCTTATGAAACTCCCGGGAGACTGGTACTGGTCTGTCCGATCGAGTATTCGCTTCTGATATGAACCAGAGCGGCGCGTATCGGCCGGGGTCAGATATTCATGAATGAACAGAAAAACCATGCAATGAACGGTAGAGGCCAGACTGGAAGCATGCTGCGGACAGCCGCCTGCCTTATTGCGGCGACGATTGCCCCCGCGCATGCCGCGCCGCATGACACCGCGGCAGGTCTGGCGCCGTCGTTTCGCATGAGCGGCGACGTCAGCGCGGAGCTGTCCTACGTGGTGAACAGTTCCGATACGGCACTAGTGCCCGGCAGCTACGAAACGACATACCTTTCCGGCATGCGAATGAGCTCGCTGACGGGCGTTCTCAGGTTGAACGGTACGTATCAGAAGCTCGATGCCGAAGTGAGTGTCGTGGGGGCCCAATTGATAATGCCGCCTGATCCCACCAGAAGCACCCAGCGAAGAAACAAGTACAGTTTCAATCGCCTGCTGACTGCCTACGGTGCATACTCGTTCGGCGATGCGGATGCGCCGCAGGCACGTCTGAGCATCGGCTACTTCCCGTTCAGCTATTCCGGCCAGACCCGATCGCTCGGATCATACCTGTTTCGCAGCGGGACCTATCCCGGCTATGTTTTCTCCGGCGACAGTACCGCGTATCTGGCCGGGCTCCACTTCGAGACTTCGCTTCCCGGGATCCTGCGTCACGACCTGTTTCTGACAACCGAGGTCGAGTGGGATCCGCAATACGATGTGTCACTTTCCTATCTCGCCCGCATCGGGGTCGACAAGCCGTTTGAATTCGATGCCGGCGTTTTCTTCGACCGGCTTGTCCCTGTGTATTCCTTCAAAACCTCGCCGGAAGAGCTGCCGCATCTTAACGGCACAATTATCGAAGCAGGCGGCGAAGGCGATACCGTGTATTACACCAAACAGGGCGTGCGGCTCATGGGTCGCTTCAGGGCTGACCTGAAGCACTTTTTCACAAGCGAGCGCTTCTCGCCGCAGGATCTGGTGGTATACACCGAAGCCGCCCTTCTTGGGGTCAAGAATTATCCGGGGTTCTATGACGATGTCACCGAGCGGGTGCCGGCCATGATCGGGTTCAATATACCGACCGCCCGGATTCTCGATGTTCTTTCCGTCGAGCTCGAATACTATGGCTCGCCGTGGCGCAATGATCCGTCGCACGCGCGGCCGAAACCGTACGAGAACTATGCCTATGAGACTATAACATATGCATCGGAAGGCACTGGCTGGCGGGGCACGCGCAACGATTACAAGTGGCACGTGTATGCGCAACGGACGCTGCTTACGCACATTACCGTGAGCGCGAGAGTCGCCAGCGACCATCTCCGGGGGCTTACCTCGGACGGCAGCATCTATCCCTATGAGAGACTCCACGGATATGACGAGTGGTACTGGTCTATCGGCGCCCGGGTCTCATTCTAGCAGATTTTCGGTAGAACTATCTGCTCTGCCGTTCCCGCAAGGCAATCAGCTCTTTCATCACGCCGCCCACTGACACGCGCTGTTTCACGCCGCCGAAACCATCGTGAAGTGCCATGTACAGCCGGTACAGGGAATCGTAGACTTTCCGGTTTTCCGGCGCGGCCCGTATGAAGCGTCTGCCCGATGAGCAGCCCGGAGAGCTTCGGGTCGACGAGGATAGTCCGGTTGCCGTTGTTCCAGTCAAGCGCCAGCAGTCCTGATTGGCCCGGCCTGAGTCTCGTAGCCGCGGCAGTGAGCCGGTCATGCATCGATGAATTTCCGCGGCATACTACTGATACGAACCAGTCATAGATGTCGCCCACCGCGGATTGCCCTGCCTCAATGCCGTAGTATCCCGGAAGAATAGAGCCCTTGACAATGGCGCAGATCCCCGGTATGTCCCGCAGTGTTTTTGACAGAGGGGACACAAGGCAATCACAGGAAGACGTTCTGATGATTTTTCCTGGAGTAAAGCGCTTGTGTGCGGCAGCGGCGCGTATTGCTCCGCGTACGCTCGTTTCGAGCCCGCGCAGGTCATGCCGGGTTCATGGCAGGAATGAACCCGGTGAAGGGGTTGCGCGCGAGACACTCACAGATAGTCGCCCAGACACGTGCCGACCAGCATGGCCGCGCGTATCCACGGATGATTCATGGGTACGGTTTTTCGTTTTCCGGCAACGCTTTCCAGGGGCACGGCCTTGCAGACACCGCCCCGCATGGCGACCATGACATTGTAGGTGCCGTCGGCTAGAAGCTCCGCGGCCTTGGTGCCAAGCTGCGTGCACAGGGCCCGGTCGGTCGCGGACGGGATCCCGCCGCGCTGCATGTGCCCCAGCGAGGTCACGCGTCCCTCGGTGCCCGTGAACTGCTGGAGCTTTCGCGCAAGAGAACTTGCCTTTGACTCCCGCACGAGATGATAGGGCAAATGCTCGGCGTTTGCTTCTGCCCGACGTTGATCTTTTTTGTGTTTCTTCTTTTCCTTGTTCTTGGCCTTCTTTCCCGACTTCTTCTCGGCGGCAATGTGCGCGGCCTCCTCCTTGGAAACCGCGCCTTCCGCCACCGCGATTATCGAGAAACGTTTCGCGCTGCGGCGCCGCTCGAGCAGGTGCTCGGCAACCACGTCGAGATCGTAGGGGATTTCGGGTATCAGAATGACATCGGCGCCACCCGCGATGCCTGCGCCGAGCGTGAGCCAGCCCGCATTGTGACCCATAACCTCGACAACGATAATGCGATGATGGCTCGTGGCCGTGGTATGCAGCCGATCGATTGCCTCGGTCGCGGTCTTGAGCGCGGTGTCGAACCCGAACGAGACATCAGTTCCAGGGACATCGTTGTCGATGGTCTTGGGCAAGGTGACGACGCTCAAGCCGCCTTGCTCGTGCAGGTGCAGGGCGTTCTTCTGGGTGCCGCCCCCGCCGAGACACACGAGGCAGTCGATATGAAGCCGCTTGGCGTTCTGCACGGCCACCGATGTCATGTCCATCTTCTTGCCGCCCATCGGCATCTTATGGATCTTGTCGCGGCTGGTACCGAGGACCGTGCCGCCTGTCGTGAGAATACCGCTCACCGCGCGGTCTTCAAGCGGAATCGTACGGTTCTCGACCAGTCCCCGAAACCCGTCCATGATGCCGATCACCTGCATCCCGTATTCGTTCATCGCGGCCTTGGCGATGCCGCGGATAGCGGCGTTCAGGCCCGGGCAGTCGCCGCCGCTGGTGAGTATGCCGATGCACTTGGTCTTGGATTTCTTTCTTGTCATGAATGACTCCTGGGGAACGATGCCAGGGGAGAAGCGCGGCGCATGCTGGAGAACGGAACGGGCTTGTCCGTTCCAACCTGAAAATATGAAAGACCCGCCGCTGCCGCTACCTGTACGTATCGACGAGGGATCGTACCACGAGTCCCTTCCGGAAATCTTTTAACGATACGGGGGCTGCGTTCCGGGCCGTGATTACGGCCGGCCGGTTGGGATACAGGTGCACGAAATTATCGGCGAATCGCAGCGCGCGGTCACGATGCGAGAGCCATACCCACAGCGCGGGCTTGCGTGCGGTGAGTGTAACCGCGAACCTACCGTCCCTTGTCCGCTCCGCGCGCATGCGAATGCCCGGCTGGTGCAGGGCCATGCGCTTTGGCCGGGCGAACAGCACGCAGTCTTGCGACACCACGCGGCTGTCCATTGATAGGCGTATCCACAACAGCACGTTTTCCGGCCCGATCGCGTCGAGATGCTCCTTGACGTTGGCCGTGCATACATGCCGACTTCGGCGCGCGCGCACCACTATCGCGCGACGGCCGGAGGCAAGGCGTTTTCCCGCAAGATCCGTGAGGGTCCAGGTCACCAGGCCGCGCGGGGACGTATTCAGGTCGCTGGTTATCCACAGTGCCGCGCCCCCGGCCGCTGCATCGGGGACAGCCGAGACAAGAGCAGGCGCGAAGAACCGTCGCGCCGCGTAGTGGAGAGCTTTCCACCTTCCGAAGTAGTCAATCGATGACCAGCTTGCCACCGGCCAGCAGTCATTGAGCTGCCAGTAGAGGGTCCCCATGCCCCGCGGCATACAGCGTCGCCAGTGCTCGACCGCGTGCTTGATGCCCACGGCCTGCAGTATCTGGCTGGTCCAGAGCAGCATGTCGAACGATGTCGGCAGGCGGAACCAGTCGAGCAGGTAATGCATGATTGTTGCATTGCCGGTGCCGCTTCGCTGGTGATGCTCCATGACCGGGCTGGTGACATTTCTGTCCTCTTTTCGGGTGAAACCGTTGACGGTTGTGGGCCCGGGAAACGACTGGAACCCGAATTCGCTGTTGAACCGGTGCCCGCAGGTGAAATACCACTCAAACGGCTTCATGCCATGCCACACGTCCCAGAGATGCGCATCGCCGGCGCGCGGGCTGTTGAAATCCTCTCGATCTCGTCCCGGCGTGTGCGGGCTTGATGGCCAGTAGTCACGCCCGGGATCGAGTTCTTTGACCGCATCGGGAAGCAGGCGGTCGAATATCTTCGCATAGTCTTCCCACTGGGTGCCGCGGCCAAGCCACCCGGTTTCTTTCGGGAACAGGCCCATCTCGATTTCGTTGTTGCCGCACCACAGGGCTATGCACGGATGGTGCCGCAGGCGGCGAATCACGCCGCGCGCTTCGGCATCGACATTGGCGACAAACGCCTTGTCGGACGGGTAGGTTGTGCACGAGAACATGAAATCGTGCCACACGCAGATGCCCATTTCATCGCACGTGTCGTAAAAGGCATCGTGCTCGTATATGCCGCCGCCCCACAGCCGCAGCATATTCATGTTCGCATCCCTGGCGCTGCCGATAAGGTCGCGATAGCGCGCCGGAGTCATGCGGGTCACAAATGCATCGCCGGGGATCCAGTTAGCGCCCTTGGCAAAGAACGGAATGCCGTTAATGCCGAACATGAAAGAGCGGCCCCACCGGTCGGGCTGCTGGATCAGGCGAAGCGTACGCAGCCCGACGCGCTTGCCAATGCTCTCGAGCGCGGCGGACCGGCCCAAACGCAACTCCACGCGGACATTGTAGAGGTGCTGCCCGCCCATGCCTGACGGCCACCAGAGCCGGGGATTTTGAATTGTGATGCCGCACGAAGCCGTCTTCCCGCGCACGGGAACCGTGCGCCGGGCCACCTGCTCGTTCCCGTACATGACCGTAATGCGCGCGGCAAGCTGTGCCCGGCGGACGCGCTCGATGCGCGCAGTCACCCGCAGCCGAACCGCCCCGGTGTGATCATGCTTTTGCGTGACATGCACATCGTCGAGACGCGCGGTGTCGAACGCAACGATTTCGATATCACGCCAGATGCCGCAACTGCCGAGCCGCGGTCCCCAGTCCCAGCCGAAACTGCAGGGCTCTTTGCGCACGTGCGCAAGCTGAGGCATCCAGCCGTTGACGGGGCGTTTCTTTTTCTGCGTTTCGGCATACGGAAGAGGGGATGCGCACGTAATCTCGATGCTGTTTTTGCCCGGCCGCACGTTCGACTTTATGTCGAATTCCCAGACCCGGAACATGTTGTCTGTCCTGCCGATCGTCCTTCCATTGACCTTGATGCGGGCAAACGTATCAAGACCGCGACAACGAAGGTACACGCGATCGCGCGTGCACGTTTCGGAGGTTACCGTGAAACGCCGCGACCAGGTCCAGTCGGTCTCGCTGATCCACTGGACCTGTTTTTCGTTATCGCGATAGAACGGATCGTCGATGATACCGGCGTCGAGCAGATCCGTATGGACGCAGCCGGGGACGGTCGCCGCGATGGGTCGTTTCAGGCCGCTGCGGCGAAGACTCCATTGTCCGTTTAGCGTGATTACCTGCATGCAACTCCTCCTGTCGTGCCGGGCCAAATACGAACGTGCAAAATATATCCCCGGTGACAATGCCGCTTTCAAACGGCCGTGCCTGCGATTTACCATTTTTGAACTGTTGCGCGCGATTCATCGGCAACGTCATGGAGACACTGTATGACCTGCGGCCCGCGTTCAGGAAAAGCAGCCCCTCCCAGTCCGGATGTCCCCGCCGAGATCCGGGCGGCGCTGGATGCCGGTGATGTCGAGAGTGTCGAGAATGCATTCATGGAGCACCTCGACCAGGCGCCCGCCGATCTCGACTACTTCATCGGTGCACTCCGGGGGCTGGCAAAGAAATGGACTTCTCTTGCCGGGACACTTCTCGATTTATTTCTGGAGACACAGGCCGGCGACGACCGGGCCGGCGACCGGCAGTACATCGCCCAAAGCTGCCTGCGATTCTGGCCGGAGTGCGCGGTCGCGCGCTCCCTTCTTGTCCAGCATCTTCGATCGTGCTACCCTCACAGCGCGAATTTCGAAGCGCTCCTGGATCACTGCAAGGTTGCCGACGCGGCCGACCCGCTGGCCGCGCTCGGCATATTCGAAGGCTGGCTTCGCTACGATGAAGGGACCGTTGTCTTCATGCCGGGGCGGGGAGTAGGCCGTGTGTGCGATGTGAACCTGCAGCTCGAAAAGATCCGGGTCCGGTTTGAAGGGGAGAAGGGGAAGCCAATGTCGTTTCGCATCGACGAGGCAGTGCGGCTTCTCGAATCACTTCCCGAGGGGCACTTTCTCTACGAAAAGCACGTGCGCCCCGAATCGCTTGCCGCCCTGGCCGAAAACGAACCCGGCGAGCTCTTTCGGCGGCTCTTCGCGAGCATGGACCGCGCGCTCACCGCCACGGAAATCAAGGAGCTTCTGTCGGGCATTGTCCCGCCGACGAAATGGAGCGCGTGGTGGAGCAAGTCCCGCCAGGAGCCGCGCCTGGTTGCCGGTACCGGATCGCGGCCTGCTTTTTCATGGAAAGAATCCGCGCAGGCCGCCGACGAGCAAGTGGCTGAGCAGTTCAGGGCGGCCGGACCTCGCGAGAAGCTTGATATGGTGCGCAAGTACGCCGGCCGGTCGGAAGAATTATCCACGACCATGGCGGACGAACTTGGCGCAACCGCGCGGGATGCGCTCGGCCGGCGTCCGGGGCTGGCACTCGAAATCGCGCTGGCGGTCGAAAGCCGGCTGGCAGGCCGGGGAACAGAGTTTGCATCCTCCGTGGATCTGATCGGCCGTACCGATGCCGGATCATTGATCAGCGACATCCAGGACCGCGCGCTGCGCAGAAAGGCGATCACCCTTGTCCGGGAACACCGGAACGACTGGCGGGACGTGTATCGCGCGCACGTGCGCGAAGAAACGGACGCGCAGTGCCTCGCATACATGTACGAGGCGCTTCGTGATGATAATCCGGCCGACCTGGAGTCGCTGGCAAAGCTGGTGCTTACTACACCGTCAACAGCCCCAGCGTTTTACGTGTGGCTGTGCCGCGAGCTCACCCGCAGGGAGGAGCTCCGGAGGCATGTAGGTTTCGAGCTGGTGCAGTCGGTGCTCGGGGCGCTCTCAGATCCCGCTCTCAAGGAGTTTCACCCCGCCCTGCGCAAGCTCTTCGACCCCGCCGGGTCGGTGCATGTGGCCCTTGGCAGGCTGACGCTGGACCAGGCGCGCGACTTCCTGGCCAGACTCGATCGCGGTCCCGGCCTGGAATCATTCCGCCGCGAAGAAATCCGCCGCGACCTTCATTCGACCTACCCGGGTCTGACCGAGACGAGCCGGGACGAGGCTTTTTACGCCACACCAGGGGCCGTTCAGGCAAAGCGGGACGAATTCGAGCGTATCGTTAAAAAGGACCTTCCGAAAAACGCCCGGGAGATCAAGAAGGCAAAGGAATTCGGCGACCTGAGCGAGAACTTCGAGTATCATGCCGCGCGCGCCCGGCAGGAGCTTCTGTCGTCGCAGGCAAAAACACTCGAAGATCAGCTTGGCCGCGTGCGCGAAATCGATGCGCGCGCGGTGGACACGTCGGCGGCAAATGTGGGCACGCGGGTTACGCTGGAACCGGCGCCTGACGGGGGCGAGACGATCGCGATTACCATCCTGGGCCCCTGGGACTCAGACCCTTCGCGCAATATCATCTCGCATCTTGCGCCGGCCGCCGCAGATCTGCTCGGCGCGCGGGTGGGGGACACCCTGACCTACCGCGACGAACAGTTTCGCGTAACACGTATCGACGTGTGGACCGCTGGCTGACGGGCAAGGAAAGCGATTAAGGTTTGTCAAGAACCCCGGGCATGGATTCCACGAAAGCCTTGATCTCATCGCGCACCCGGCGGTAGTGCCCGAGCGCCTCTTCTTCGGAAGCCGCATTCGCCGCAAGGCGCGGGGGATCGTCAAAACCTTTGTGGATTCGTTTGGTCGGTCCCGGAAAGAACGGGCACGTTTCGTTGGCCCTGTCGCACACCGTCACCACGTAGTCGAACGTAATGCCCTTCAGCTCGTCGATATGCTTCGACCGATGTCCCGAGATATCGATCCCGACTTCCGCCATCACGTTGACTGCATTTCGATTGAGCCCGTGTGTCTCGATGCCCGCCGAGTAGGGCTCGATGATATTGCCCCTCAGATGCCGCGCGAACCCCTCGGCCATCTGACTGCGGCATGAGTTGCCGGTGCACAGGAAAAGGATAATGAGATGTGGCATGCCGGCCCTCTCTCATGACGGTGACGGCATTCTGCGAGAGGTTGTAGTATACCTCACTCCATGGTTGTTGTAAAGAGAAGGCCCTGGCAAGACCTCTACCGAAGGTCTATCGAGGCAGGACATCGGGCAGCCGGCCCTGCCGGGCGATAGACGATGTATTTGCCGCGGAACCCGGAGTGCCTACTCTCCCGCCACCGGCAAGCCCGACAACTGCCTGATCGTCCAGTCTCTCCCGTCAGCCTGAATGCGGATCAGGCGAATGCCGGCGGCGTGGGCAGGGGCCAGGGTGAGCGCACGCGGGCCGATGCCCCGGACACGCGAGAGCAACTGACCCTGCATGTTGTACATCCTGACCGTATAGCCGCCGGGCCATGGGATTGACAAATACATGCCTCCGCGCGAGCTCCGGGCGGAGAGCCGGGGTGCATCGCGCCTGCTTTGCTTGCGAACGGCATTCGGATCGGTCGTGAGGGTGAACGGACCCGCTATGCCGATAATCGCCTGATCGGTGTAGTCGTACACGCGAACCATGACCTGGTCGGTGAGGAGCGAGACCTGGTTTCCCTGGGCATCGGCGAGCTGCGCCCGGATTACCCACGGATACGCCCCGTAGTCCGGATGGTCCTTGCCCATTGAATTGCTGTCGAGGATCGGCAGCCAGGTCAGACCGTTATCAGGTGAAATCTGCACCGACACGCCCGGTATATCACCTTCAGCCACCCATTTCACGGTCAGTACCGTGCCGACGAGATACGCGGCGCTTTCGGACGGTGACAGCACGGTTATGTTCCTGCCGCCGCCCTGCCCGATAATCTCGATACCGGCCTCGAAAACATCGTCACCATCGTCCTGGCGCGCTTCTATCTGCATGCCGTTGCCGTCGCCGACCACGACCTCGAATTCCTCTACGTACGCCTTAAGCGTGCCGCCTGCCGCGGTGGTCACATTCAGCGCATCGATTACTTGCTCACCCTCGATGGTATAGTCCATGCGGCGATTGTGATCATGGGCATCCATGAAATGCAGCCGCACGAGATACGTCGCATCGGGCAGCTCGGCGAAATCGTAGCTGTGGTCCTGGTGACGGACGGTCCGGTAGACGTCGGCGGGCGCCGGGTTGGACACGCCGGAAACATCCGCGGCGTGTCCGAAGTCGAACGGGCTCCCGGCATCGCCGGGAGCGACATAGGCCGCATCGCTCTCCCACCCGTCAACTGCGCCCTCGCCGGCGCCGCAATTGATTTTCAGGTGTATGGATGCTGCCGCGACAACCTCTATGTCGACGCTTGCTTCGGCTGCTCCCGCCCGTGCCGTAATGGTGAAGGCGCCTTCCACATTGCCTGCCGTAAATACCGGGCCGTCCATGACATTGTGCGTGCCGGTGGTGCTCCAGCTCAGTGACGGCTGGGTTGTGAGCACCTCGCCGTACTGGTCGAGGACCACCGCGGAGAATGTCACGCTGCCGCCCTTGGTGACGCGCGCGCTCTGCGGGGAGATCGCGATGCGTGCCGCCACAGGATCGCCCAGAATGGTGACCGTGACATCGTAGTCCCGGGAAGCCGGCTGAGTGTTGGCAGCGGATATGGTGACGGTCGCCGAGTGCACGCCGCTGGAAAGCCCCGAGATATCCACCGTATTCCGCACGGTGTAGCTTGCCCCCGAGCCGCTGACAGCGACACCCAGCCATGACTCGCTGCTTTGAGCTTCGACCCCTTCGAGTGTGCCTGCGGGCGAAGTCACGGTGAGGTCTTGCACCGGCGGATTGGCACCCCCCTCGTCAGCCTCGAATTCCAGGGCCGAGGCTGACAGGCGTATTGACGGCCCTGCCGGTTCGACCCCCACCCACGCATCAGGCGTGTAGTCGGGGACATTGTTGTCGGTGATGCGCACCCATCCCTCGAAACCCTTGTAGTCGGATGTGAACTTGCCGACGTACACTTCGGCATCATCACTGTTGCCGTTGCTGTGGTAGCCTCCAGTGCAGGTCATGAACCGGGCCCCCTTTTCGGCAAATCGCGGGTGGTAGTATTCGTTGGTCTTGGTGCCCGCGGGGAGGGGACGGGGATTCAGCTCGACTTCCTGGACGAGCGTTTTCCAGTTGAATACCTTGATAGTGCGGTGCCCGTCGGGCATCTGAAGCGCGAACCAGTAGTAGCTGTTGTCAGGTGCAACGGATGCCCAGCATCCGCCCACAAGCTGGGTGTTGGCGCCATTGGAGACCAGCCCGCCGTTCTCGATCATGTTGCCGTTGCCGGGCCACGGAAGGAAATCAGCCGCGAGCGTGCCGTCGGCGGATATCTGCCACCACTGGAAATAGTTGATTCCGACTTCGGACTTATCCCACAAGAGGAACTTATCGGCCACATCATCGATGCGATACCGGTGAAGTTTGCCTGACGTGCTCTTGCCGCCTTCGCGAACGACTATCCATTCCTCGCCGGTTTCGGGATGCACCCATGCATCCGAACAGATGCCATCAACCAGATATTGCTTCTGGCCCGGGTTGTCCCACTCCATGACATACACTTTGTAGTTAACCGAAATGACAACTCGATGGCCCCCGCTGCAGATGATGGGACGATTCTGACCGCTTGATGCAGGCAGCAGCTCAATTTCCTGGCCGGTTTGGGTATCGAATCCGATAAGCGTGCCGCCGCCGTCGATGCGGTGGCCGCCGCGGAGCCACACCACGCGCGTGTGTTCGTTGCCGGTAAGGCTGTTGAGATTGTCGGCTATGTCGGTGAATGCAGCTCGCGCGCTAAGGAAAATGATGAAAGAAGCAGAGAAGATGTAGCTTAAGCGATTAATCGCCATTTCATGCCTCCTGGACTAATTTCTCCCCCCAGGAGAGTTTTCTTTAATATAAAGGAAACAGCAGCCGTGCGCTGGTATTTGAGTGTGTTCGAGTTCCAAACCATTGGCGCCAAACACGACACTTGAGTGCCATATGGCCGAGATCCCGGTCGGGTGCGTGAAGCGGCCGACGGGGTTTTTTGCACTTGCCTTGCATGCAGTCACGTATCATTTTTTCGGCCATAGATGTGCCGGCACGAAGATGAAATGAAGCCGGCTTCCGTTCCTCTTATTCGACCTGCAAGGAGGTCTCTCATGAAACCCCGCTATCTGCTTGCGGCAGCACTTGTCTCAATCGGCATGCTCGGCTGCAATCCCTTTGATTTTAGCGAAGAAGGCTCTAACGGGGGTGACGACGACGGCACACCTACTACGATAACCGAAGCTGATGTTATCGGAACATGGCTTTACGGTGTCGAGACTGGCGGAGTATACAATGAAGGCAGATTCGACATAACAGCCGACAGTATTACCTATACTTCGATCAATGTTATGAATAGTAATGACACCACGGAGACAGGCTATGTATGCGGAACGTGGGATCTGCAGGATACACTCATAATCTTTGAAGGCTCTCAATGCCGCAGTTTCGGAGCAGATGTTGCCTGTTCGGATCCGGATACGGCGAAATACGACGACGGCGAACTTCGCTGCTGGGGGAATATCTATCTCAAGCAGTAGGCAAATGTCTTCTCCCCTAGTTCTAGCGGAAGTGCGGAGCAACCACGCAACATGTCCTTCCACGCGATGGAGCAGACCGTGAGCGTTTGACCGTTACCGGCCGTGCGCTCTCGGATGTTTTCTAAGGCGATATGATCACACGCTCAGTTGAGCAGCTTCTCTGCTTCTTCGTTCTTTGTTGCGTGCGTTGGTCTGTTGGATGCTTAGAACCACTGCCGGCGCTGATGCAAAGGAAGACCATGAATCGCTCGGCGCTGTGGATTCCGCGCTGAATACTTCCGCGTGGAATGCAGTGCATGCTCACGCCTGGACCGTGCACGCCTTTGTGGCCCAGCAGGCCATGGAACAGGCTGATGCCGACGATTCGGTTGTAGTATTCCATTCGGAGCTGTTTGTCAGAGAGCCTGTCCAAGGCTGTCCTGTCGGCGTCTACCCCGAGCGGTATGTCGGCGAGTCCAACTGGAACGATTCTGCGTGTACCATGTCCGTATGGGATCTTTCCCTGCGCGGTGCGCAGATCGGGGGTAGCTGGTACGGGTCGGGCATCGACGATGCCACGCGGATGCGGCAAAACCTTACGAGCAACGCATCCGTAACATTTATCGATTCCGCAGACGCATGGATTGTGGCTTGCGCGTGTGTTCGGAGCGGCGGTTCGCTGTCGGCGTGTACCCGCGGACCCAAGATCTACTGCACTGTCACGTATTCGCGGTTCTATATCGAATACGACTACGCTACCGGCCAGGTCACCCGCAGCGAGATCCGCGAACACCAGAGCTGCTATTCGTTTCTGCTCTAGCGACCTTGTGTACAAGCCTGATGAGGAAGGCTTCGGAAGGCCTCTATGTCGGCCACCCCGTTTGCGTGCGAAAAGGCAGGGCGGGATTAGAACCTGAAGACCGGACCCAGCCGGATCAGGATGTCCCGGTGGGAATCGATTACGCTGAGTCCTTCGCGCTCGAGACCGCGTACTTTTCCCTCAAGCGAAAGAAACGCGCATGCGGCAGACACGCCGGCGCGGCTTCCGAAGAAAACATCAAGGGCCCCCTTGGCATAGATGCCTTCCAAGCCGCCCACAGATGTCGTTTCCCACCATTGGTCTGCATCGTTCTCAATGACAAACATGTTGCCTGTTGCGCGCGCCCACGGGGAGAAATCCGCGCGCGCCACCACATGCGGATTGCCGTAAGACAACCCGAGCACGGGCGCGAAGAATGTGTTTAAGGCGGAAACAGGTTCTTCGTCTTCGGTGGCATCGGATGGCTCGCTGAGATTCCCGGTGAATGCGATGCCGCCATCAAGGGATAGGCCGGCCCGGACAGGAACTTTGCAGTGCCCCTCCAGCCCGAACAGCATGGCATCCGGACCGAAGCCGATATCCATGAGGATGTCGAAACGGTGAGTACTGTGTCCCAGTGTCAGCGAACCGCCCCACGCCGTGCCGTCGATGTCACTCACCGCACTGTTGTAGTCCGCGGCCGTCCCTGTTGAAAACCGATCATCGCTCGTCTGCTCGCCGCGATAGAGGTATACGTACGGCCACAGCCGCGCGTGCCCGTACTGCGTTTGCATAAACGGATCATCGGCCGCAAGATAGCTGTCGAGTATGGAATAGAGGTACACCACTCCCGCATACCCGGCCATGAATGCTCCGACGAGCGTGAAATAGCCGGCGGTTGATTCGCCGGCATACTTGTCGATATAATCCCATGTGTCGGGTGTTGCAGGGAGCGACACATCTGCCTCACTGCGATCGCGTGATGCCAGGGCAAAAAGCAATCCTGCGGTGGCGCCTGCGCCCGCGATCTGTAGTTGTGTCATGATAGCCTGGGTCTGGTAGCCGTTGTAAATCTGCCCGCCTCCCGGCAGAAGCGACCATACAAGCGCGCGAGACGGGTCTGTCTGGCGTCGCGGAACCTTGCCGCCGATCAGGTCTTCAATGTCGACTACCTTCTCAAGATCGCGTTGGACAATGACTGTTCGTCCGCAGCGCACGCGGATTTTCGCTCGATAGGTGCGATAGCCGCCATGGCGAATCTCCAGGGCATAAGCTCCTTCCGCCACGCTGTCAATGCGGGCCGGTGTCAATCCGACAAGCTCCCCGTCAACGAATGCGCGTGCACCGGTGGGTACGGATTGCACCGAGATGGACCCAAGACCGGATACGGCATCCTGAGCTTCCCCGGCCTCTCCTGTTGCGGGTTGCACCCGCATGCCGACTTCAAACGGCATCGCGGAATCTATCGGGGCACACCTGCTGCCGTTCGCATCAATACTCTCGATCCGCAGTATACCAACGGGCACCTTTTCGCGCATGAGTATCGCGCCCTGCTTGTCACGCACCACATTCAGTTTGGCCACCGCGAGCACATCGCTTTCCGCAACGCCAAACGGAGTGCCGATATCGGTGTATATGCCGTCGTCACGGATTACGCGAATCGACCCAGCAATGTCCATCTTGCCGGCAATGGCGGCGACAAGCTTAGTGCAGGCCTCACGCCAGTCGTCCTCGGCGGCAACATCGATATTTTCGGCCAACTCGACCGCCCCGTTTTCCACGTCGACCATCCTGATGGTAAGCAGGTATTTGACATAACGGCTGTCTGTCGCGGCAACGCTGCCGAATACCAGCTTGCGCACGTTGAGCACGTTGCCCACCTCGACCGCTTTGCCCGCGGATGTCAGGCCCGAGAGCTGCAGCTTCTGTTCCTCAAGAAGCTCGCTGAGCCGGCCCCGCTCGATTACCTGGAACAACGGATGCTGCGTGAACTGGGTCCGCAGGATTTCCGTAGCCTTGCGTACCTGCTCCGGCGGGGCCCCGAGCGGCTCCAAATCCATAATTGCGATATCAATCCCCGCGCTCAAGGCAACGCTAGCCGCCGCGACAACAAGGAGCACTATTCGATGTAAGCACTTCATGAAAACGTATCCGCGGTTGGTGAACATGAATACCTGAAGCAGAAAGATACTAGATATCCGGCGAAGGGCATAATCAGAGCACGCAACAAGAAGCACTCACAACAGTGTAATTCACGGGAGGTACGAAACTCCACTGCGGGGAACAAAGCAATCGCGTTTGACGGTACGGAAAATGCAGAGACTGGCTGTTTCCCGTATCTGATCGAGATACCTTCCGCGCATATCAAAGACAGTCGCGCCGGATTCGATGTCGGACCCGGCACGACGCCCCAAAGACAGAATTTTGCTTTCTTTCGGGACTTTGCCGCGCGTTGCCGACAGGCGTAGGTGTTCCCGCGAACGAATGGGTGAGTCATTCCCGCGTGATTTGGAGAACAGCCAGTCGGCAAGCTGCGGCTCGCGATAGCTGCGGTCCCACATGATATGGGATTCATCTTCGTATTCGGTATAAAGGAAATCCGCGCCTGCCGCGACCGCGGAATCGATTTGACTCCTGCTCATCCCCGCGCAGTCGCCGGCACGGCAGTGCGTGTAGACGGCATTTTCACCGCGCGCCTTCGTAAGCGCGGCAATCATATTGCGCGAGCCTTCGGGAGGAACGACGTTATCGAGCGCGCCGTGGAACGCCCACACAGGCAGGTGCGCAACACTTTCAGCCCTGCTCGTGTCCGCGGCTCCGCTTTGCGGTATTACCGCGGCAAACACCGACGGAAACCGTGTCGCCAGGTCCCACGCGCCGAATCCGCCGATCGAGAGTCCGGTCAGATAGATACGGTTGGTATCGATGCAAAACTCGCGTTTCAGAGAGTCAAGCAGGTCCATAACCGTTGCCAGCGGCCCGGAAAGCGCGTAGTCGCTCTGGTTGTAGGTGTCCATGTCCCACCCGAACCCTGTCCAGGTCCCGCTCGGCAATTGCGGCGAAGCCACGAAACAAGGGTACGTGCTTTGCACTGAATCTTCCGCCCAGATTTCGGCAATCGGGTAGTTTTCAATATGCTGTACGTTGTCGGTGCCGTTCTCGCCCACGCCATGCAGCGTGATAACGATTGGCAGTCGCTGCGGCGGCGCATAGGCGGGAGGGACAAAAAGCCGATACGCAACGGCAAAGTCCTGCGGACCAGTATGCCCGCGGAACTCGAACTCGTCTGAGGGACGCCCGAAAACCGTGACGCACAGGCACGCCCATACAAGCATATGGCGATAGTTGAAACGTATAAGCATCATGGCAGGGTCCCTGAGTTCGTTTCTGCAGAATGGTCAAAATACTTGTGACGCGGATTGCAGTGCCACAGAGGCCGGGCATACAGCATATATTTTGATACCAGATGAAATCCGATTGAAAAGGAGGCCAACTATGAAACGAAAGAAAACGCTGAGGATTCTCCTCGCTTGCGTGCTTGCATATGTTGCCGATGCGGGAGCGTGGGGCGAGCCGTACTGGCAGGGCGACCGGATGCTCAATGGCGGCATCGGCATAGTCCTGCCGGGAGCGCCCGGTCATATGACCATTCCTCCTGTTGGCGCGGGGTTTGAATACGGCATTCACGAACTGGTTTCCGCCGGGGCTTTTTTTGCGCTGTCAGGATCCAAGGATATCAACCATCACATGATATTCAGCCTTGCCGCCGAAGGGAACTTCCATCCGTTCAACCTTCCCGCGTTCCCGGAGTTCGGCCTCAAGGACCGGCTCGATGCCTATGCCGGGGTGCTGCTCGGACTGAACGCAATTACCAACTACGGCGGGAGATTCCTCTGGGGCGTTGCGGGGGGCTGCCGTTATTACTTCAGCAACAGTTTTGCTGTCTACGCCGAGCTGGGTCGCGGCATAGGCTATTTCAATATCGGCGTGACCATGCGGCTATAATGCGCCGGCCGCGCAGGAATCGCGTCCCGACAACGACACGCTCAGAACTTGAAGACGACCCCTCCTGAGAGGAATCCGAGGTCCTCGCCCGGCCAGGTTGCCGACTCCTCGGCGTAGAAACCGAACGACTCGGAGATAAAGAACCGGCACCCGATGAACTCTCCAAATGATGGGAGAACAGGCGTATCATCGCCGGGATCGATTGAGATTCCGGCAATCACACCGACATAGGGATCGAGTATCCGCTTTACATCGATCTTATCGCGTAGTGGCGGAAGATAGAAGGGATGAAACGCGCCCCGGCCAATGAGCGGGATGTCGATCCAGGGAATGTGCACGCCCATCGCCGCGCCGACCGAAACCATATCATGCACGGCGATATCGAAGTGCGCGCCGGGAATGAATGGCACAATGCCGATACCCGCGCCGATCATCATGTCACCCTTGGCATACACGCCGTCCCGGGCGCTGACCGGGGCCGATACCAGTCCGACAGAAAGGACAAGTGCTGAAATGCAGGTAAGACATCGCTTCATTGGTGCAACTCCTGTGTGGCGTTGTTTGAGTTCCAGGGCCGCCGGAAAAATACCATATCGACACCCTCCGTTGCAGGCTATCGCGCGTAGTGCCTGGCGAGGATAAAGAACACGCTGGGGGTCCAGGTATATGCCGGGTCGCGCAGTCCGCGACCGGTGACCGCATCGAAATTTTCAGCCATGCCGCTTTTCGCGACCAGCTTCAAGAAGCGCCGGGCAATGGTGCGCGCGAGCGCGTGCTCGCCGCACGACCACAAGCCGTCAACAATTACCAGTGTCGAGGGCGCCCAGATGGGTCCGCGCCAGTAGCCATCCGGAATGTACCGCGGGCTCTCGGGAGACTCCGTGGCAAGCCCCCACCGTGTAAGAAAGAGCCCGCGGCGCTTCAACCCGGCCACGAGCTTTGTTCTGATCTCCGGAGGAAGCCGTTTGCCCAGCACGATCGGCAAATACGCGAGCAGGCTGTCCGATTCCACACAGTGACAATCGGGAAGACGCGGCGCCACGAAACGCTCGCCGTTCCATAGAAACCTGATGAGTCGTTTCTGCAGTGTTTTGCTCTTGCGCATCCACTGGCGCGCTTCCCGCTTTCTTCCGAGCTTCCCAGCGACCGTTGCCAGCGTTTCCATCTGGAGCACGAGGTAGGCCGAGAGATCCGGCCCCTCCACCGGCGTGCCGGCCTCAAACAGCGTGCAGTTGTCCCATCCTGAATCGTTGCCGTGTTTGTATTCCGGGAGCCCGTCCCCGTTTGTGTCGCGGTACGTGAGCCACCACTCGGTCCACCGGCACAGGGGGCCATATATCTCCCGCAGCCGCGAAGTGCCGGCCAGCGACCGATTGGCGGCCAGAAGTTTGGCAAGGACCCAGCCGTGCACCGGTGGCTTGACAAAGCTGAGGCTTTCGGCGCGGTCGCTCACCGAGTCTGCCAAGGAACCTTGCGCGTGCTGGCGGTCGAAGTTTATCATGAACTGGTCCCACGCCGCGGCAGGATTGCGGAAGGCCAGGGCCCAGGCATTGAAACAGTTGTCCCAGGCCCATACCTGGATCATCCAGTTCTTGCTCATCAGCATGGCCGGCCGTTTGAGCGTTCCGCTCGGCGCGACCACGGCAGACCACATGACATATGCGGCCAATTCAGCCGTCTTCGCATGGCCCGCCGGCACCTTCGGAAGCTTCTTTTTCCATGCCGAGAATTCCTTGTCAACCCCGTAGATACACCGGCTGAAGCTTTTTCGATACGAACGCTTCTCCCACTCCGATTCAAACTCCTCGATTGCCGATTCAAAGAAGCGTTCCCCGCTGCCGGCGGAGAGCGTGATAGTCACATGCGGGCATCGGTGGTGGAAGTAGTCGGTCAGCAGCCACGGAGCATCCACGTGTACGGCTCCACGAAGGGGGGTCAGCATGTACTTGACGCGCCGTCGGGTAGCGTTGATCTCCCATTGCCCCTGTCGGGCCGGCTGGGCCAGCGGCTCCATTTCCTTGCCGCAGGTAAGCCGGAGCGAGACTCCGGTGCCGCGCACGCGGACAAGATTGTTGTCTGGCATAACGAATTCGACGCTGCCGTGGGGTGTCTTCAGACGCAGATGGGAGGGCGTGGCGATTGGCGTAAATACCGCCGGCCTGCCGTTCTTCAGGACCTCGATGCGAAAGATACGGTTCGATCGCCAGAGCGCATCGCCGTGCACGCAGCGCCAGTACAGAGTGTTTCTGTCCGCTCCGTGCTGCCTGTCGTACGAGATGGCCGTATATGAGCCGTGACGAGAGAACGGGACGTCGTGGATGTTAAAACGCATGGACAAGCTCCTCCGGGGTTGCACAGCCCATAAACTTAGGTTATCGCAATCAATCTCGCAAGGATAGCGCCAAATAGCCCGTATCCCGCGCGTTTCCGCTTGCTCATCCGGTCGCGGCGCGGTAGTATTTTGTTTTTAGCGCGGCTCGCATTCCGGCGCAGAGCGGCGGCATGGATGCGAAGAGCGTGATGTTATTCCATGAGCAAGCAGAAGAAAAATGCTGGCCCGCCGGTGCACTGGGAGCGGCTTTCCGATGAAGAGCTGCTTCAGATCCGTGTCCGCGACCTGAAGCTGCGGATCGAAGGCACCGTGCTGGAGGACCGCATCGCGCGTCTGTATGAAGAACTCGATGCGCGCGGCATCCGGTTTCACCCGTCATGCTATCTTGCGGATGAATGGTTGACGCCTGACGGTATTCCGGTAATCGGCATTCCCTTCTTTCTCGCCCATCCCCGGCTGACGCAACTGGAAAAGAAGATAATGCTCGAGGCGGAGGGTGACAACGATGCCTGGTGCATGAGATTGCTCCGCCACGAAACCGGTCATACGCTCAACTATGCATACCGGTTATACGCGCGCACGCGATGGCGTGAACTGTTCGGCCCGTATACGACGCGATACACGTCGGCCTATTCCGCACAGCCGTATTCACGGCGTTTCGTGAGTCATCTTGAAGACAACTACGCGCAGGCCCATCCGGACGAGGATTTCGCCGAGACGTTCGCCGTATGGTTGACCCCGGGGAGCAACTGGGAGGAGAGGTACCGCGGGTGGCCGGCGATGAAAAAACTGCGCTATGTCGACCATCTCGCCGCCCAGATCGGCCCGCAGCCGCCGCTGGTGACGGCACACCAGACGCCCTGGTCGGCGGCGCGCATGCGATCCACTCTGGCCACGTACTACGACCGGAAGCGTCAGTATCTTGGCGACGATTTTCCCGGCTTCTACGATCCCGCGCTCCAGCGGCTTTTTTCGACGCGTCCCCAGCCGGGCGCGCAAAAAGCCTCCCGCTTTCTCCGCGGCACCCGGCGCCGCATCGTCGACAGCGTGGCATTGTGGACCGGCCAGCGGAAGTTCGACATTGACAAGCTCATACGCAAGCTCGCCCTTCGCTGTGATGCACTCGGCCTGTATCTCAAGCAGTCGGAGAGCGACACTGTATTCGATGTAACCTCGTTTGTGACCGCTGCCATGGCTCGTATCAGACTTTTTGACCGGAGGACGGAAACCCAGTGAAGAAGCTCGACATTACGGTTCTTATGGATGCGGCATGCATTCCCGCCGAGGATCCGGAATTTACCGGCGGGAGCGCCAGCGATACCACCGAGTATCACGTTGTCCACGCCCTGCGAGAGCTCAAACATGCGGTTACTATCCTGGGCGTGAGCGATTCGGTGCAGGAGATGGTCCGCCACCTCAGCGAGCATCGTCCCGATATTGTTTTCAATCTGACCGAGCAGTTCCGCGACGACCGGGGGATGGATCGTCACATCGCCGGCCTGCTCGAGCTGATGGATGTTCCCTTTACCGGCACGGGCGCGCTCGGCCTGCTCCTGTGCCGCAACAAGGGATTGTGCAAGCAGCTGCTCAGCTCCCGCAAGGTGCGCGTGCCGCACTTCGTGGTCGTCCCGAGGGGCAAGCGTATTCATGTTCCCAAGACGGTGAGCTTTCCGCTCGTGGTGAAACCGAACCTGGAGGACGGGTCTGACGGTATTTCCAATGCATCGCTTGTGTACGACGATGAGGCCCTTAACGCGCGCGCGCGCATGGTTCACGAACGATACAACCAGTCCGCCATTGCCGAAGAGTACATCGAAGGGCGGGAGCTGTATGTCGGGGTTATCGGTAATAACCGGCTGACCGTTCTTCCGCCGCGGGAAATCTTTCTTCCGAAACCCGAAACCGGCGGCCCGGTACTCGCCACGCAGCGGGTGAAGTTCGATACCGACTACCAGAAGCGATGGAATATCAGGTTCGGGTTCGGCGAATTCGAGGAAAAGCAGCTGCAGAATATCGTGCGCACGTGCAAACGCGCGTATCGCGCGCTGCAGATCCAGGACTACGGCCGCATGGATGTGCGTGTTACACCTGATGGCCACGTGGTTATTCTCGAGGCAAACCCGAATCCGGATATCGCCTATGGCGAGGAAGTGGCCGAAGCCGCGTCCAGAGCGGGGATCGAGTATGAAGCGCTTGTTCAGCGCGTCCTGAACCTGGCGCTGAGGCGATACCGGAGCGCGAAGAGCTGAACGTCCGGGAACCGGCCGGCCTATCCTTCGAATACCACCACCCCGTGTCCGCCCGTCATCGTAATCGATACTTCCGCGTACCCGTCCCGGTATGCGAACGGAAGTTCGTGCTCCTCCGGAACCAGGAGGACGCGCCGCGGCTTCCTGTCGAGACGTACGGCGAGCGGCATGTCCACCAGCGGAATGGGATCTTCGACGATATCGAGGTCCTCGGCGCGGCGCTCCGCGGCGAAACTGAGCAGGTGGACGGCGGTGCGTTTTCTCTTCCTGACAACGGTTGTTTCGAGGCGTGACGGACCGCCGGCCCGGACCAGCGGTCGCGGCATAAGGCGCCGTATCGCGTTGCCGATAAGAGTGCGGTAGACGAGGTTCCCGTGGCGCGCGTAGGCGGTGAATACGGGCACGCTGAACGTTATCACTCCGCGCATCTGTACGACGGCCGCGAACCGGGACACTCGTGCGGGGGGGGTCTGCCGATGGGAGCAGTAGCGGTCGAACGAGCGCTCGAAATACGGCTCAACCACCTTGCACAGTGACGTGGCTCCCTTCGTGGGCGTCATCCGGAACCCGCGCTCGTACATGACGTGATCCATGTCCTCGATGCCGTCCGCGATCGAGCGGTGCGCGCGAAGGTAGGTGACCGAGTAGGGCGATTCCCCGTGCAGAACGATTCCCAGCTCGCGCATGGCGGGTGTGCCCGCGGCGGTGTGCGCCGCCGCGCCGGACACGATACACGCGCCCCCCCGCTTCAGGAAAGCACGAAGCCGCGATGCCAGGCGCGCGGTCACGACAATCGATTCCGGAATGATGACGAGCTCATACGTATCAAGGTCCGCATCCGGGGCAACGAGATCGAACTGGTGGTTCAGCTGCTGCAGCGAACGAATGATCCCCAGACCGTCAGGGCCGGCATTGTCGCCGTATTCTGGATTGATAATGACACCTATCTGGCTGACAATCTTTCCGCCGTCAACCCACCGACCGCAGACTTCGATATGGCGATAGACCTTTCCGATCAGCTCGTAGGCCGGTTTGTCAAGCACCCCGCGCGGGTGGAGCTGGTCCCCGACCAGGCTTCCCATTCCCTGGCTGAGCATCAGCCCGCACTCGTATTTCAAGGCCGCCGCGGGTTTCAACCCGCCGAAATCGGCCCATGACTTGTGGAAACGCGCCGTGTGGCTTAACGCGGGCAGGCCGTAGGGGCGCACGAAACGCGAGACATAGGGGAAATACGTATATCCCCATCCGCCCGTGGGAAGTGATTCGATTTCAACATGGCGAATAAATTTCTTTTCGACCGGTAGATGCATCTTGGGCCTGCTGTTGAACCAGATGCTCGCGGGGCGGCCGCGCTTATGCGCCTGGTCGATCATTTTGCGGTAGCGCGCCAGGTAGGCGCGGGCGACTTCGCGGGCGTACCGACCGCGGTCATGCGCGCTGCGCGGGTCCAGCCCCTTTCGCTTCATGCCGTCGAGCGCCCACTTGCTGATGCTCTGCTGGTCCCAGCACATGTCCAGAAACAGCCAGTCAATCGGCGCGAACTTTTTGCATACCTCGGCTATCTGGTCGGTCAGATACTCCTGGTAAGGGCTTGACATATCAAGGATCCACCAGCCGGCCTCAAGCGGGGCCGCCCACTTCACCGGTTGGCCCGAAACCGGGTCAATGGCAATCCATTCGGGATGCATCTTCGCGGCGTATTCGTCGCATTGCACGCTCACATAGAGCGGCGTCCGAATCTTGTAGCGACGCAGGGCCGCGATTTGCTCCTCGAGCAGGCTGAGCGAACGGGGGAGGCCGGGATGCCGCGCCGGATGATTCGTGTTGTAGTACAAGTGCCCGTGGTGGCATTTGGCAAAGAGCGTGACACTGTCCACATGCGCATCCGCAAAGGTCCGGGCGAACGTGTTGGGATCGAAGTCACGGCCGACGTCCGGGATATCCGGGCCGGTGTGGAAGTCCAGGTGGATGGCCCGTTTGGGCAGGATAAATTTCGGCATGGAAATACTCCTTCAGTTCAGAAGCCAGTGAAACCGCCCGGCATCAGGATGGCGAAACGGCGTCGGACCGAACAGTTTATGGGCAAACCTTTGTGTGACAGTGTCCCATGTCGCGCGGGTAAGCTCGGTCAGACTGCTCGATGCCCGCGCTTCCACATGTCCGTAGGCGACCGCCCGCCCGGCCCGGTTGTCCCACACCGCGGCCCTGGCTGAAAGCCGCAGCTGGCGGTGCATCGTGCGCTGCGCGACCCCTCCGCCATGATGGTACACGTCGTGCAGGCCAAGCGTCAGGTCTTCCAGAAACAGCACGAAGGCCGGCGGGCCGGACGAGAATGAAACCGTGGTCCCGCTGTCGGGCAGATGCATGGTCAGGTCGGGCAGGTTTTCGCGCGGGAGCGATGTTTCTTTCAACGGCGCGTTGCATGCGCTATCGGCAAGTACTACTCCGGTGAAAGTTGCTGCTTCGGCGATGGTTTCGGGCAGGCGCGCGCGAACGTAGTTACGCGTCAGATCGGATGCCGCGCCCTCGCCGAAGACCCTGCGCACGGATCCGAGATGGCGGAGCGTGATGTCGTCGATACAGGGAGCGATGACCAGGGCGGCACTGTCGATCGCGGCGTTACGGTACGGCGGTGCAACTGTCATTTTTCCGCCGCATCCCATCGCGCACAGGGCGAGCGCGCAGGCGACTGCACAGGCCGGCACAGCCCGGTGACACGCGAGCATCTTCCCTGATCGTAAAGTGGTCATCTGCCCATCGCCAGGCTGCCGCCGTCCACGGGAAGCACGGCGCCGGTAATAAACGAAGCATTGTCGGATGCGAGGAATGCAACCGCCTCGGCGACTTCCGCGGGTTCGCCGACCCGGCCGAGCGGATGGCGCGAAGTGACCTGGTCGCGCACGCCGGGCTGCGCAAGCCAGCTTTCCACAAGCGGCGTGCGGACAACCCCGGGACAAATCGCATTGACCCGGATCCGGTCGCGGGCATGCGCGATAGCCATATGGCGCGCGAGGTTGACCACGCCCGCCTTGGATGCCGAGAACGCCGCACCACCCCAGTTCCCGCGCATCGCCCCAATTGATGCGATGTGGACAATCGAGCCTCCGCCGCTGGAACGCATGACCGGCACGGCATACTTCGATGCGAGAAACACGCTCTTGAGATCGACTGCCGCGATGCGATCCCACTCCTGCTCCGTGAGTTCCTCCACGTTTTGACCGGAGCCGACGCCCGCCGAGGTCACCAGGATGTCCAGCCGCTCAAATGCCGCGACGGCCTGTTCCACCATCGCATGCGCATCGCGATCGAGGGTAACATCGGACCGCACAAACAAGGCGTTATGCCCGTCGTCGCACAGTTCCTCGCACGCTCGCTGCCCCTCCTTTTCGTTGATATCCGCAATCACGACTGCCGCGCCCTCGCGGGCCAGGAGCACAGCGGTCGCGCGCCCGATCCCGGATGCGCCCCCCGTGATCAGCGCCACTTTGCCGACGAAGCGTGGCTCACCGTGCATCATGTTATTCCTTAATGCCGTTGATCGAACCGACTTCGAGCGGCGCCTCCACGGAGTATACCGTGTCTTCGGGCGGGAAATCGCAATGCTCTATGTGATGCATCCTGCAGGTCTTGGTGGTGGCCACGCCCGAGACAACCACCCCGTTGCGAATGTCGTGCTCGGCGACAGCGGCGCGGACCGATTCGAGGAGTTTCTCGCCGGGATCTACGGCTACCGTAATCACCTCCACGGGCCCGTTGTACGACATCGATCGCATCTCGTGTTCCTCTCTCCACAAAAAAACGGCCGATGGTGTCACCGGCCGAACGAACGCCTTGTGATTTTCGCGGCGCTACAGGATGCTTTCCTTGTCGATTTTGCTGATCAAGCGCTTGTAGCGGAGCCACATGATCAACCGGATGAGCGCCACGACCAGCACGAGGAGCAGCACGACCCCGATGACAATCACCGGTGTATAGCTCTCCATCTTGAATGCCGGTTTCTGCTTGTCCTGCTCCGCTTTGAGCGCGGCGGCCTCGGCCTGCGCGGCGAGCGCCATGGCTTCGCTGTCCGGCTCGTGCGCCGCTGCCGGCGCATCTTCGAACCGTACGGTTATCCGATCAACGCCCGGTATATTGAGCGGCTCTTCGCGGAACTGGTATTCTTTCTGCCACTTGTGCGAATACAGGCTCTTTGCGTTTAAACGGACCAAAAACGGCTGCTCGACCTGTGCCGAGAACTTGTGGAAACAATCCCACAGGTCAACCTTGGCGGCCACGGAGCCGATGAAACGCTTTTTGCCCGAACGCGCGGTGAGAATGACCGGGTAGGCCCAGAACAGATAGTATCGACCTTCCTCCTTGAGGAACCCGTGGTATTCCTTGTTGTTGCGCGCGACATACCTGAACCACCGCTGATTGGCGACATTGCGGTATTCCCGTTCCGGGCTCTCGCCACGAACCACTTCGCTGATAATAACGCCCTTGGAGTTTGTTCGAATGAGCGAATAGATTGTCTGGTGTTTCTTCAGGGAGCGGACAAAGAACCGGTCGGTGGTGGACAAGCGGGTTTTCTTGGCGGCGGGGGTCTTCGGGATTTCCGCAACCGATTCGCCGAGCTCTTCGAAGTAGGCTTCGATGTTTTCCTTCAAGCCCTCCGCGTGGATTGCTATGCACCCGAATACAAACACCGCCAGCATCGCACGCATGGCCGCGAACCTTGTCGTGTTGTCCATAATTCATCCTCCCGCTCACGCTCGAGATACGCACCCGCGCCGGCACCCGTTTGCGCCGCTCGGCGGTACGCGGCTTTTTGCCGGTTTCTACAATATATATAGCCAGTTCGGAAGTCTCAAAAGGCTTTGGGCACGGCCGGATGTAGACCGTCGGCCGGGTCTCGCAGGATGCCGGCGCGTTTCGCGGATCAGTGGGTCCGATCGTATTCGGCGATCTTGTCTGTTACCATCGTTTCCGCGGCGGTGTACATCTCCTGGATGAACGCATCGTGGAAATCATACGTGCGTTCCCCGAATGCCATGTCATCGAGTCGATCGAGCATCCGCTGCTTCGCCTCGTTGAGGTCCTTGCCGTAGATGTGCCAGGAGTCCGCGTGCCAGTTCATCCGGCCCAGCTCGACCCGCCTGCCGGTCTTGTCCGCAATGCCCTGCGCGACAATGTGCTTGTTGAACTGCACGAAACCGAACATGTTCATGAAGTTGGCGCCCCAGGCATCGTTGCTGCGAAACCGGACATTGCAGTTCAGCCAGTATGCTCCCTCCTCATCTTCGAGCAGGCGATACCACAATGACTGCAGGCAGGGGGGATCGTAACAGTCGAAATCAAGGTTGGGCATCCAGGTAATCATTTGCGCCTGCCTGGTGAACGGCTGGGCCGAAAGCTTCTCGACGACCTTGTCTATCTGGTTGACCTTGAACGGGCCTGTTTCCCGGGAGCCGCCGTTCGCGCGCTCCTTCCACGCACCGTAGCCGGAAAGCCTGCCGTGGTAGGTGTATTCCCACCGCGTGTCATCGGCGTCATTCATGTTTTTCACCCAGTGGTCCTTGGCCCCGAACAGCTCCATCGTGTATTCCTTGAGGTCCTCTATGCCTCCGGGAAAGGCCTTGTGGATCATCGGGTCCGACCAGGGCTCGAGAATGGTGATGTTCATTGTTGCATCGATGCTTTCGGGATCGCCGGGCTTGTCGTACTGGGTTCTCATGCGACACCCGTTCTCATACAGGGCCACGAGTGCGCGCTCGTATGCCATCGCCAGGGATCGCTCTTCGACCGTGAGCACGGGAATGTTCTTCGGCATGGGTCCTCCTTGCGGTTGCGGGCGGGGCCGAGAGCCCGGATCGTTCATGTCTCTCGCGCCGCGATTTGAGTGGTGCACGCGAGAGCCGTTCGCGAGAAAAGGCCGCACCGGCCGGGCGTGCGGCTCAGTAGACGACGGTTCCCTGCCAGCTGTCCGAAAGCTCTTCCACGAATGTCCGCACGCCGCGCCATCCGCAGATATGGACTCGCCCTACACCATTATTCACGGCATCGGCGGCGGCCCTGAGCTTGGGAAGCATGCCGCCGGTAATATGGCGTTGCCCGGCAAGGAACTCCACATCGCCCACGCGGATCTCCCGCGCGACAGAGCTGTCGATGAGCACGCCGTCAACATCGGATACGAATATCAGGTGACCCGCGCCGAGCGCTTTGGCAAGCTCGCTGGCGGCAAGATCGGCATTGACATTGTATATTTCGCCGGCCCGGTCGCGCGACACCGGAGATACGACCGGAACCATTCCGTTTGCGCCGCACAGATCGACAATCCGCGTATCGACCCGCGCGATGGTACCGACACAGCCGATGTCAGCCCCGTTGATGACAAGCTTTTCGGCCTCGAACAGGCCGGCATCGATGCCGCACACGCCCACCGCGCTCACACCTTCACCCAGCAGCGCGTTGACAATGCGTTTGTTGACGTCTCCCGAAAGCACCATCTGCACGGCCTGCATGGTTTCGGCATCGGTTACCCGCATCCCCTCGACAAACATATACTGCTTGTTGAGCTTCGCGAGCTGGCGCCCGATATCCTTGCCGCCGCCGTGTACCACCACCGGCGCGTGTCCCCGCGCCGCCAGCACCTCGATACTCCGGCCGAACTCGGCAAGAAGTCCCGGCGTGTCAATAGTTGAGCCGCCTATCTTGATGCAGACCGTACCGCCACTCCGGGCATCCCCGGCGTGTTTTGCGCTCATGAAAGCCCCATTGTTTCGTCAAAGCCGAACATAACATTCATATTCTGAATCGCCTGGCCGGATGCGCCTTTCACCAGGTTGTCGATTGCCGACACCGCGACCACGGGCATGCCGCTGTCACCGCCGGCGAACGCGATGTCACAGTAGTTCGTATGGCAGACATCGGCGAGCTTCGGAAGGTCGTCGCCGGACCGTACCCGCACGAACGGCTCGCCGGCGTACGCCGCACCGACAATCTCCCCGCATTCGCGCGCCGACCTGTTGGTTGAGATATACAGGGTCGACAGAATTCCGCGGTTCACCGGTACGAGATGCGGCACAAAGGTAAGCGTGACAGGACCGCCGGCGGCGGCACTGAGCTCCTGCTCCATCTCCGGCACATGACGGTGGGCGCGCCCGACCCCGTAGGCGGACAGGTTTTCGTTGGCTTCGACAAAATGCGAAGCCAGTTTCAGAGACCGGCCGGCACCGCTGACACCCGATTTTGAGTCGGCGATAATCGCCGTGAGTTCCGTGCCGGGCGCCTTCAAAAGGGGCAGCAGCGGCAGCAGGACACTGGTCGGATAGCATCCGGGATTGGCAACGATATCAGCCTGACTGATAGCATCGCGATACTGTTCGGGCATCCCGAATACGGCCCGTCCAAGCAGTTCCGGGCGGGGATGCGGGCCGCCGTACCACTGCGCGTACACGCTCGGATCGCGCAACCGGAAATCGGCGCTCAGATCCACGGTCTTGATACCCTTTTCGATGAACGGCAGAAGGAGCTGTGCGGAAACGGCGTGGGGGAGGCACGAGAACACGCACACCACGTCCGCCGCCCGCCCGGCCGCATCCTGCGGAGAAAGGAGGCGCGCATCACACACGCCCTTCAGCACCGGGAATACGTCGGAAAGACGCTGCCCGGCATACGTCTGCGAGGACACAACCGTCACGCGCGCGTTCTGGTGCTTGTCAAGTAACCGGACAAGCTCCAGGCCCGTATACGATGTTGCACCTAGAATCGCACAGTTGACCGTACTCATGCCTCGATCCCTCAACCCGGCGGGCCTCATTTGCGGTTGCCGGGAATGCTTTTTTCGGCCATGGAATCAGAGCGACAAAATACATTGCGAAGCCAAGACCGCCCAGAGTATCCTTGCGCTTATTGCTGCAATGTCGCATAACTGTAGCGCGCCTGTAGCCGGCATTCTACAATATATAGAAGCAGCACGACACAACCCGTTGGGTACTCTGTCAAGCAGGTGGTCCAACGCGTGCCTGTTTTTCTTGACTCGAAACCCAATATATTGTATCTTGCTGGGTTGGGCAAGCGAGTGGTAGTGTTTAAGTCGTTGAATACGCAGGTACAACTCCAAGGATACCCCCTATGATCCTCCGGAAGCTGTCGCTTTTTGGGTTCAAATCGTTCGCCGACAAGACCTCAATCCGTTTCGGTGACGGACTTACCTCCATAATCGGTCCCAACGGCTGCGGCAAGAGCAATGTCGTGGATGCCATCCGCTGGGTGTTCGGTGAGCAGAAGCCCACCATGTTGCGCAGCAGCTCCATGCAGGACGTGATATTCTCCGGGACCCAGAAGCGGCAGCCGCTGAGTATGGCGGAGGTGAGTCTTACCATAGAGAACAATCAGGGCATTCTGCCGGTTGAATACAGCGAGGTCGAGATTACCAGGCGGATGCATCGAAGCGGCGAGGGGGAATACCTGATCAACCGTGTCCCATGCCGGCTCCGTGACATTCAAAACCTGTTTCTCGACACGGGCGTGGGAAGCAACATGTATACGACTATTGAGAACGCGATGATTAACGCGATTCTCAGCGACAAGGCCGAGGACCGCCGCGTTCTGTTCGAAGAGGCCGCCGGCATTGGCAAGTACAAGCAGCGCATCCGCGAAAGCCAGCGCAAACTCGAGCGGACCCGGCAGGACCTGTTGCGGATCAACGACCGCGTGCAGGAGAAGGATCGGTACGTGCGTATGCTTTCGCGCATGGTTGAGAGGGCGAAGCGATACCGCCAGTACCGTGACGAGCTGATGGGTCTTGAGGTGGCGTTTGAAAGCCGGCATTATGCCGCGCTGTCTTCGGCGATTGGTCGCCGGGACAAGGCCCTTCAGGATTACGGCCAGCAGATAGCGAGCGCGCGGGCATCCGCTGCCGCGGCCGAATCACGTATCGAGCAGATGGAGATCCAGAAGGTCGGCAAGGAAGAGCAGTTGCAGGCCGCGGCAAAGAATGTCAGCGATGCCGGCGAGAAAATCCGCTCCATAGACCATGCGATTTCGGTCGATTCCGAGCGCGTGCTTCTCCTGAAGGAAAATGTCGCGCGGTTCGAGCGGGAGGCGGAGGGAGTGGATGCGCTCATGGAGGAGAAGAGGGGGCTGCTGTCCCGCATAGAAAATACGGTCATCGATCGCGAGCGCCAGCTTGAGGAGCAGCGAAGCCGTCTGGACGGCGAGGTTGCGAAGCTGGGAGAATTCGACCGGCAGCTCGCATCGCACAAAGAATCGGTCGAGCGTCTGGCGCACGACCATGTCGGGATGCTGGGCGAGATAAGCGAGAAACAGGAGGGGCTGAGCACGGCCAGGGCCAGCCTGGCCACAACGTTCGAACTGCGCGAGCGCGATGAGCGCGAGATCAAGGCTCTCACGCGCCGCCTGGAAGAGTATCGGGAGGCGGTGGAGATATGCCAGCAGCAGCTCGCCGTGGAAAGCGAGGCACACAAAAACCATCTGACCTCGCGGGAGTCGCTGCTCGAGCGCATCGAGACCGAAGACCACCGGTATCATGAGCTGGTTGAGCGCGAGAAACGTCTCGAGGCCCAGCTTGACTCGTGCGCCACCCAGCGGCGGTTTCTCGAGGGGCTGGATGCATCATTCGAGGGATACGAAAGCGGCGTGAAGGCGCTGCTGACCAGCAATCTCGACGGTGTTATGGGCATCGTCGCCGATCTCATCGAGGTCGGGGAACCCGAGATGGTCGATGTTGTGGAGAAGGTCCTTGGTACGAACGTGCAGACTGTCGTGTTCAAAACCAACCAAGATCTGCAGGCCGGTCTCGATGTGTTGCGCGGCTCCGACGTCGGTGTTGCCCGCATGGTTTCGCTGGAGCACCTCGGCGCGGCGGGCGTCCCGGAACAGGCGTCGGCAATCGAGAACACCAAGCCGCTTCGTTCGTTCGTGCGTACGAGCGAAGACTGCGAGAGACTCGCCGATCATCTGTTCAACCACGTGCTCGTGTCCGATACCGCCGATACGGCTCTGGCGTTTCCGTCGATGGCCGAATCCGGCACTGTGCTGGTGTCGCGTGATGGTGTTATCAGTTGCAGCAGCGGCGTAATCATCGCCGGCCATCATACCAGTGAAGAAGTCGGGCTCCTTCAGCGAAAGCAGGAGATCGAGCGCCTGGCGGGCGAGATCGGCAAGTCGCGGCGCGAGTACGAGCGTGTGGTCAGCGAAAAAGAGAACTGTGTCATTACGCGTGACGAGGCCAAACGGGCCCTTCTGGAAGTCGACGAGAAACTCAACCGGGGCAGGCAGAAGCAGCGGGAGCAGGAAACGACTATCAAGCATTACGATATCGAAATGCAGAATGTCAAGGACCGCATGGAGCAGTTGCATCCCGAGCTCGCCCGCATTGGCACGCAAAGCGCCGCTCTCGAGGAAGAGGTGCGGGAACACGAAGCGGACCTTCAGAAGATGAGCTCTGCCCGGGAAGGTCTCGAGAACCGGATAGAACAGGCAAAGATCCGTCTCGCCGAGATGGAAGGCGAGCGGGCGACCATCACCGATCACCTGCACAACATCGAACTCGGTGTCAGCGGACTCACGAACCAGATCCAGACCGACCGGGAGAGCTGCGAGCGCCTCCGGAAGGACATCGAGGGGTTGGGAACGAGCAAGGAACGCAAGCTCGACGATCGCAACAAGACGCTGGCGCAGATCAGCGAGCTGATGGAGCGCCGGGTGGCGCTGCAGGAGGAGCTGAAACGCGAGAACGCATCCCGGCAGCGTCTCGAAGAGGTCCTGGCCGGGGTGCGCGAGGACTACAATGCGACCGTGGCAACGATTGACGAGGCGCGCAAGGCGGCCAAGACCGATTCGGCATCCGTCGAACGACTCTCCAACGACCGCCACGCGCTCGACCTCGACCAGATGCGCGATCAGGAGCAGCTGCACACGCTCAGGGAGCGCATATGGGAGGCCTATGAGGTTGACCTCGATTCGCCGCCCGATGACCTTCCCGAGCTTGATGAAGACGAGGACGCGACAGCGGAAAGCATCAAGATGCTCAAGGAGCGGCTGAAGCGCGTGGGCGAAGTCAACATGAGCGCGCTCGGCGAGTACGAATCCGAAAACGCCGAGCTGCAGGAAATGATCAAGCAGCGCGACGACCTCCAGACCGCGGTGGAAGACCTCGATCGGGCCATCAAGAAGCTCAACCGCGAAGCCCGCGCGAAATTCGTGTCTACGTTCAACGAAGTGAAAGAGAATTTCACAAAGATGTTCGCGACGCTGTTCGAAGGCGGCGAGGCGTTCATTGCGCTTGAAGAAAACGTGGATCCGCTCGAGGCCTCAATATTCATTAACGCGCGTCCCGCGGGCAAAAAAATGCGCGGCGTGACCCTGCTGTCCGGCGGCGAGCGCGCGCTCACGGCGATATCCCTGCTCTTTGCGCTCTACATGGTGCGCCCGTCGGCCTATTGCATCCTCGATGAGCTCGATGCGCCTCTCGATGATGCGAATGTCGATCGGTTCCTGCGCATCCTGCGCCAGTTTTCCGAGAGCACGCAGTTCATAATCGTGACGCACAACAAGCGCACCATGGAAGCCGCCGATATCCTGTACGGCGTGACCCAGGAAGAGTTCGGCGTGTCGACCATGGCATCGGTCAGGCTGCGTGACGTCGAGCTGCAGGCCGCCTGAGCCGGTACATCGCGCCGCAGGCACCTTCCCCGCCGATTCTCCCCGCCGCATACGGTCTGGGGGCCCCTGTTTCTACGCGTAGAAGCGGATTGCCGGCCAAACAGGCCTGTTCCAGGCGGGATGACGCAACTTTTTTTGGATTTCCATCCATTTTGGTACTAGTTTATATACTAGAAGACTTCCCGCCTTTTGTCTTCCGTTTCGAGAGAGGTGCGTGCATCCATGCGGTGCCACTTGGAAACCGTTCTCGTAGATTGTCTACGTGACACGCTTCACGTCATGCTCTGCTCCGGCTCTTCGGAGACAGTACGGGCCGTTGGGCGTTCGCTCAAACAAGGCGCTCTGTTCAGCCTGTTCAAGGCCAAGTCTCCACAAACAATGGAAGAGCTCCTGGGCCAGGTACATGCATGGCACGTGGTGGTTATCGATGAGCAATGCCAGTTTGCACCGGATTTTCTGGCGCTTGCGCGGGGATGCCGGGGCTGGCTGCCCGTGATTGCCCTGACCAACTCCTGGTCCATCAAGAGCATCTCCTCCGCGCGGCCGGCATCCGGAGCAGACATGGCCGGCGAAAGCGCCGGCGGCGGGCTTCAGATTGAAGTCATAGAGGAACAACCGGTTGCAACCTGCCCGATCAGCAATCCCCGCCAGCTCCTGCATCATGTTCAGGAATGGTCGATCAAGCGCAAGCTGGTGTCCAAGCCGCTGAACGGATTGGCCGCGAAAGCGATGGATATCCTGTTTCGGGAGAATCCGCTGTCCGTCGATGACTGGTCGTCGGTGCTGGCCGTGAAGCCGCGCCGGTTCCAGCGGGAGTTTAAACTGTTTACCGACCTTTCCCCGAAAAAGATACTTGCCCTCTATCACGCCTACCGAATCGCGTTTTCTGTTGTTGACGAACACAACAACCGCGAGAAAGGCGTGATCTCCGCCTACCTGGTCAACGACCGCGCGCGGGAGCGGGTCATGGAGTATGTGCTGACCCACCGCAGCGCGCTGCTGACAGCCACCAACTGATGTAGCGGCCGAATCCTTCTTGTCAACGACATGGCCTGCAGGGCCGGAGGATATGCGGTGAAACGGGAGCCTGAATCGTCCTGTGCGGCACGCGATTCCGGTCAGGGGGGCCCTTCGGTGCCCGCGAGTCCGAGCAGTTTGTCGCTGAGCTGATTGAACCGGTGAGAGAGGCCGGTGATCATGTTGCCCACCCACGGGCTGAGCTTGTCGAGCTCCAGTTCGACATCGTGCCGGTTCATGATGCGGATCGTGGTGGGATCGAGCGCGGTCACCGTAGCGGTTCGCGGTTCCTTGGTGAATATCGCGAGCTCGCCGACCGTTTCGCCCTTCCCCAGCTCGGCCAGCACGCGCTTCCGGCCGTCAACGGTCCTGCTTACCTCGACTTTTCCGCTGACAACCGTGAACGCGAAGTCACCCGTGTCCCCCTCCGCGAACACGCGCTCACCCGACTGCAGATTGCGCGTGCAGAACGCCTGCCCGGATTCGGAGAATGCGCGCAGATCCTCGAGTATGTCATGAAATGAGCCATACCGGTGTGACATGTCTTTTTCCAGCATGTTCTGGCAGATGTGGGAAAGCCGGCGCGGGACATCCGGGTTCACTTCGTGGGGCGAGGGCTGGCGCATCTCGCGGATGTTGTCCATGATTTCGTCCGCTGTAGTGCCCTCGAACGGGTGCGTGTCGGCAAGCAGCTCATACAGGATAATGCCTGTTGAGAAGATGTCAGAAGCGGGAGTGAGATCGCCGCGGGGAGTGTTTGTCTGTTCCGGTGACATATAGGCCGGCGTTCCCAGAATGATGTCCTCGCGCTCCTGCTGAAACTCGGCGACTTCGGCGCCGCCCGCAAACGCGTGAACGTACTCGTTGAATGGCTGGTCATCATACAGGCGGGCGTTTCCCCAGTCCATCACCAGCACCTGGCCGTAAGCGCCGAGCATGATATTGTCGGGCTTGAGATCGAGATGGATGACGCCCTTGTCGTGCACGTAGGCAAGCGTTTCGCACAGGGTGGTTATCACTTTCACGCTGTTCACAATAGATCGCGTCGGGGGGTCTTTCGTTCGCTCCATCTCCGCGGCAAGGCTGTAGCCCTCAATGAATTTCATGCTGTACGACAGGCGGTTGTTCTCGAGCACGAACGTATCGAAAATTGATATTACACCGGGGTGGTCGAGGTAGCCGATGAGCTTGACCTCGTTGACGAACGAACGCACGAGGTCTGCGTTCTCTCGCGCCGCATCCTTCAGCTGCTTAACCGCCACGATCCTGTTGAGGTAGACATCGAAACAGCTCGCGACCTGGGCGATGCCGCCCTCGCCGGCCACACCAAGCTCGTTATACCGCTTCTGCGCGAGAATGTCGCGCAGAAGCCTGTTGCGGACCTCTTCTTTCGGCTTGCCGAACAGTCCCATGGCGTGTTCTTTTTTTAGGTTGGCGGTATCCGAATCCCGTGGCGCCCTCAGACCTAAAGTATACCACCTGTGTACGTGATTTTCCAGCAAGCAGAGGGGGCGAAGGCACGGGCAAAACGGGAAGGCTTGGGCCGTTCCCAATCCCCAGGGGCCCGGTTACGAGATGCGCGTGTGGATGAACGACGCGAGCTCGCGGAGCATGGCGCCCTGTTCGCCAAACGGCCGTACATCGGCGTGGGCTTGTTCTATCAGCTCGGTGGCGTAGCGTTTGGATTCCTCCATGCCGCAGACCGAGGGAAACGTCGCCTTCCCCTTCTCCCGGTCGCTGCCTGCATCTTTGCCGAGCTGCTCCGTCGTGCCTTCTTCGTCGAGGATATCATCGACCACCTGGAATGCCAGGCCGACATGGGTGCCATACGAGGACAACCGCTCCGTCTGCCCGGCCGTAGCGTTTGCCAGGAGCGCTCCGGTGCGCACGGATGCCCGTATCAGCGCGGCAGTCTTGTTGTGGTGGATGTATTCGACTGTCTGCCGGTCAACCGCGTGTTCCTCGGATTCGATGTCGACAACCTGCCCGCCAAGCATGCCGCCGGTACCGAGAGCATCGGCTGTTTCGGAAATGATATCGACACGCCCGATGCGCGCGAGAACGCCGAAGGCGTGTATGCACAGGGCATCGCCGCCCAGCACCGCGAGCGCTTCGGTAAATGCCTTGTGGGCGGTAGGCTTCCCGCGCCTGAAATCGTCGTCATCCATGCACGGCAGATCGTCATGCATGAGCGAGAACGTGTGGAACATTTCAAAGGCGGCGCATGCCTGAAGCGCTTGTTCGTCGCCGAACCGCCCCCCGCATGCCTGGTGAGATGCCATCAGGAGGCAGGGGCGGATTCGCTTGCCGCCGGCGAACATGCTGTAGCGCATCACCTGATGTATGGATACCGGGAATATGCCTTCTGCGGGAAGAAGCCCCTGGAGAGTTTCATCAGTTGCGGCCGCGACCGCACGGGCATACTCTTTTAGGTTATTCGTCAAAGTCTTCTCCGCCGACAACCGATGCAAGCGATATGCCGAGCGCCTTCTCGATAAACTCGCCGTCTTCGCCCGTAAGCAGCTCCTTGAGCGTACCCTCGGCGCTTTTTAGATGCGCATCGCACGCACGCAGGAGCTTGACGCCCTGCTCAAAATAGTCGAGCGCTTCGTCCAGGGCCAAATCATTGCTCTCGAGCTTTTCTATGAGTTTTTCGAGTTTTGTCAGAGATTCCTCAAATGACTCTTTTTTCCTGGCCATGGTTGAATTCCTCACAGTATTCGTTTATTCCTCGACATCCCGCACCCGCGCCCCGGCGCGGCCCTTGTGGAATCGGAGCTTCAATAGCTCGCCGGATTTGATCTGTGCGGCATCCGTTACGCTCTTTCCGTCACTCTTCTGCACCACGCTATACCCGCGGCGCAATACCGCCAGGGGGCTGAGCGCGGCGAGCTGGGCGGCCGCGCGCTCCAGACGCGAGCGATGGCGGCCATACACATGGCCCAGCGCGCGGACCTGTCGGTCGCGCATCTCGTCGCATTCCTGGCGCGCCTCGGCGATCATGCGCACCGGCTTTCGCAGAGCGGGACGCGCGCGCAGCTCATCGACGCGGCGCCATACCGATACGAAATAGCGCTGCACGGATCCCGCAAGCCGCCGCGCGAGCGCTTCGAAAAAGCGCGCGTTCTGTTCCTGGTCCGCCACGACCATTTCGGCCGCGGCCGAGGGTGTCGGCGCGCGCGCATCGGCAACGAAGTCGGCTATGGTGAAATCTATCTCGTGTCCCACGGCGGAGATGATCGGTATTGCGGAGGCGAAGATGGCCCGCGCAACGCCCTCGTCGTTGAATGCCCACAAGTCTTCTATGGAACCGCCGCCCCGCCCCACGACAATGCAGTCTACCATGCCGTACCGGTTCAGGTTTTCTATGGCGCGCACGATCTGCCCGGGCGCCTTGTCTCCCTGCACCGCGACATCGCACAGAATGATGGTAGTCTGGGGCGCGCGTTTGGCTATCACCTTGATGATGTCGCGCACGGCAGCCCCGCCCTTCGCGGTGACCACGCCGAGCCGGGTCACGGTCTCCGGTACCGGTTTCTTGCGGGAAGGATCGAAAAGGCCCTCCTGCTCGAGTTTTCCCTTCAGTTGCTCGAACGCCGCCCACAACGCGCCGACCCCGGCCGGCTGTATACGGTGCACGTCAAGCTGATAATACCCGCCGCGCTGATAGACCCTGATCGAGGCGATGACCATCACCGCCATGCCGTCCTCAGGCTCGAATTTCAGGCGCGCGGCCGTGCTCCGCCAGATCACGGCGGGGATTTTGCTTTGCGCATCCTTGAGGTTGAAATAACAGTGCCCGCTGGATGCGCGCCTGAAATTGGAGATCTCCGCTTCGGCCCACACGGTGTTGTTTCCCGATTCGAGCATGCGGGCGATACCCGCGTTGATCTCGCTAATCGTGTACGGCCGCTCGCATTGGCGAGGGGAGAGAAAGGAAAACGGTACGCTCATGGGACCTGCACCCGTTCGAACACCCGGGCAATCCCCGCGGTCCTGCCGGTGGCATCATCGATATCGACAACCACCGCGTTGAGCATGGGGCCGTCATTGGAGGGCTCGAACCGCACGGGGGTCTGGAGAAGGAACCGGCGGACTATTCCCTTGGTCTTCATGCCGATTGCCGACTGTTCGGGGCCGGTCATGCCGACATCGGAAATAAACGCCGTGCCGCCCGGGAATACGCGCTCATCAGCGGTCTGCACGTGGGTATGAGTGCCGAGCACGGCACTTGCTTTGCCGTCGATATATGTGGCGAATGCGATCTTTTCGCTGGTTGCCTCGGCGTGAAAGTCAACAATAATAACCGGCGTTTCCCGCCGCAGCTCTTCGATTGCCTCCAGGCCCAGGCGAAACGGGCAGTCAAGGGCCTCGGGAAAAAACGTTCGTCCCTGGAGATTCACCACGCCCGCTTTTCTCCCGTCGGGCAGCGTATACACGGTCTTGCCGATGCCGGGGTTCCCCGGCGGGAAATTCAGGGGACGCAGCAGCGAGGGGTCACTCTCGAACGCCGGAAGGATATCCTGGTTGGCAAAAGAGTGATTGCCGCCGGTGACCACCTGCACGCCATACTTGTGCAGCTTCTTGAGAATATTAGCGGTCAACCCCCACCCGCCGGCGGCATTCTCGCCGTTGGCAATGCAGAGGTCGATATCGTGCTTTTCAACGACAGCGGCCAGATGCGCGGCCAGCACGCGCCGGCCGGCATTGCCGAAGATGTCGCCGATGAAAAGAACTTTCATGGCACGGCTACTTCGCGTATTCGGTGTAGCGGCTTTCGCGGATAATCGTTACCTTGATCTGGCCGGGATATTCCATCTCGTCCTGGATCTTGACCGCGACCTGTCCCGCGAGCTCTTCGGCGTGCGCATCGTCGATCTGATCGGGCTCGACCATGACACGTATCTCGCGCCCGGCCTGAATCACGTAGGCCTTGCTGACCCCTCTGAACGAGTCGGCTATCTCTTCCAGCTTAGTAAGCCGGTTGACATAGTTGACCAGGGTTTCACGGCGGACACCCGGGCGCGTACTGGAAATCGTGTCGGCCGCCTGTATCAGGACCGCGTACGGCGAGATTGGCGCGATATCCTCATGGTGAGCGCCAATCGCGTTCGAGATTACCTCGTTTTCTCCGTTCTTTGCCGCCATCTCCGCGCCCAGTTCCGAATGCGTGCCCTCGGTCTCGCGATCGATTGCCTTCCCGATATCGTGCAACAGTCCCGCGCGGATCGCGAGCTTGCTGTCAAGGTTGAGCTCGCTTGCCATCAGCCCGGCCAAAATCGCGACTTCCTTGCTGTGCTGCAGGACGTTCTGCCCGTATGAA
>WJMI01000207.1 GCA_014728015.1 Chitinivibrionales bacterium
ATGCACGGTCGAGGCTGAGGGCGTTACCAACGAAGAGATGGCATATGTCGACAACCGGCCGGCGCAGGTGGTGAAGATCGCGGGCAAGCGGGTGACGCTGCAGATTTTCCCGGGCACGCAGGGAGTTGCCACCAATGCTGAGGTGGTATTTACGGGCAAGCCGCCGACACTGAAAGTCGGCGAGGACCTGCGCGGTCGGTTTTTCAATGCCTATGGCGACCCTATTGACGGCGGCCCGCCGGTCGAGGGTGAAGAGCGCGAGATTGGGGGGCCGTCGGCCAATCCCGTGCGCCGCAAGCAGCCTTCGGAGCTGATCGCCACCGGCATCGCGGGCATCGACTTGAACAACACGCTGGTGACCGGCCAGAAGATCCCGTTTTTTGCGGACCCCGACCAGCCGTTCAACCAGGTCATGGCCGACGTGGCCCTGCGCGCGAAAGCCGATATCATTATCCTCGGCGGCATGGGCATGGCCAATGATGACTACCTGTATTACAAGTCAACATTCGACAATGCCGGCGCGCTGGACCGCATCATCGCGTTCATGAACACCACCGACAACCCGCCGGTGGAGCGTCTGCTCGTGCCTGACATGTGCCTGACGGCGGCCGAGTATTTCGCGGTTGAAAAGAACTACAAGGTGCTGGCCCTGCTCACCGACATGACCCTGTTCTGTGATGCGCTGAGCATCGTGTCCAACCGCATGGACCAGATACCGTCGAAGGACAGCATGCCCGGCTCGCTGTACAGCGACCTGGCGAAAATCTATGAGAAGGCGGTGCAGTTTCCCGATGGCGGCTCGATAACGATTGTCGCGGTGACCACGCTCAGCGGGGGCGATATCACACACGCAATTCCGGACAACACCGGCTATATCACCGAGGGGCAGTTGTTTCTGCGGCGGGACACGGACATCGGCAAGGTGATCATTGATCCGTTCCGCAGTCTGTCCCGGCTCAAGCAGCTTGTGATTGCCAAGAAAACGCGTGAGGATCACGGGCAGGTCATGAACGCGGGAGTCCGTCTGTTCGCGGATGCGGCCGGTGCCCGCACCAAGCTGGAGAACGGGTTCGACCTGACCGATTATGACAAGCGCTGCCTCGATTTCGCCAAGGAGTACAGCCGCGAGCTCCTGGCTATCGACGTGAATATCGATGTTGACAAGATGCTCGACACCGGCTGGGAGCTGTTCGCGAAGTATTTCAGCCGCGAAGAAGTTGCTATCAAGCGCGAGATAATGGACAAGTACTGGAAGAATTGACGGGTGGGGTGAGGTTTTGTTGAACGGCACAATGGCGCAATCTGCAATTCCTCCAGTACCGATGCTCACATGGCAATAAAAGTACAGTATAACAAAACATTCCTCCAGCAGGTCCAGAAGCAGCTCAGGATTCGGGTGAATGCGCTGCCCACCCTGCAGGCCAAGGAGTCCGCGCTGCGGCTCGAAGTCAAGAAGGCCAAGGGCGAGGTGACGCGCATCGAAGATGAGCTCGAGGAGGCCCGGGCATCGGTGAAGCATTCATTCCGGCTGTGGACCGAGTTCCCCGAGGGTCTTCTGTCGGTTAAAAACGTGGAGATTGATATCAGCAGGATTGCGGGAGTCAAGACGCCGGTGTTCAAGCGGACCGATTTCGCCATGGTCGATTTCAGCCTGTTTGTCAATGCAGGGTGGGTGCCCGAAGGCGTGGCCATGCTCAAGAAAACCGCCGCGCTGACTATCGAGCGCGCGGTCGCGGAGCGCAAGGTTGAAATCCTCGAATACGCGCGCAAGAAAACAACCCAGAAAGTCAACCTGTACGAGAAGGTGCAGATTCCGGAATTCAACGAGGCGATCCTGAAGATTAAGCGGTTCCTCGAGGACGAGGAAAACCTTGCCAAGTCATCACAGAAGATCCTCAAGGAACGTATGGCCGCGGCGGAGGCAGCATGATAGTTCCCATGAAGAAACTTACCGTGCTGCTGTATCACCGGCAGAAAGAGGAGCTCCTTCAGGCGCTCGGCGATGCGGGCGTGGTGCACGTGGTGGAGAAAGTTGCCGAGCCGGCCGGCGAGCTTGCCGAGCTGGCAGAGAAGTCGCGCCGGATTGAGCGTGTGGCGGGCGCCCTGAAGCGGCGGATGCAGGCGGGGAAACTCTCGCCCGAGCAGCAACAGGCCGATGCTATCGATGCGCTTCTGGATGCATTCGAAAAGCTCGAGTCCCGGCGGGATGCGCTCGAGCAGGACATCGCGGCGCTTCGAAAAGATGCCGCAGTCCTTTCGCCGTGGGGCGATTTCGATCCGCAGTCGTTCGCGCGTCTGGCCGAGGCCGGCATCCGGATTCGGTTCTTCGAGGCGGCCCGCAAGGCATTTGATGCGCTTGACAAAGACGCGCACCGTGTCGAAGTTGTTGCCGGAAAAGGCCCGCGCGTGCTGTTTGTCGTGGTGCAGCGCGAGGGCGAGGAGCGATTTGACAAGGCCGAAGAGGTCGTGCTCCCCGGCAAATCCTTGAGCGCCATTCAACAGGAAATTGACGAGAAGGAAGAGGAGGCGCGAGAGGCCGGGCGCTCGCTTGATGAGCTCTGCGCATATGCCGATGCGATTGGCGAGCAGGCCGGGAAGCTGCGCGTGCGCGAATCGTTCGAAACCGCGCGGCAAAGCATGGAGGATGCGGTTGATGGACGGGTGGCCGTGCTCGAGGGGTGGGTGCCGGATCATGCCCAAAAGGATGCCGCATCATTTCTCGACGGGTTTGCCGCGTGGTATGAGTTTGCCCCGCCGTCGCCTGATGATGATGTCCCCGTGTGCCTGAGAAACAAGACCGGCCTGGATCTGTTCGAGCCGGTCACCAAGATCTTTTCGCTTCCCAGCTATTTCGAGCTGGATCCTACTCCGTTTTTCGCGCCGTTCTTTGCCCTGTTTTTCGGGCTTTGCCTCAGTGATGCGGGCTACGGCCTGATCCTGACCGTGCTCGGGATGGTCGCCATGCGGTTCGTGTCGAAAACCACGCGGCCGTTGATGCTGCTGCTGACAGTGCTGGGCCTGGCGACCGTGGCGGGCGGCGTGATGCTCAACACGTTTTTCGGCCAGGCCATTTTCGCGGCGCCGGGCTTCGAGAACGCGCTTTTCGAGAACGGCGATCCGGCCGCGCTGCTGCGCCCCGCGGAAACGCCGTCGGGGAGCATGTACTTTCCGGCGATCCCGCTGTCGGTGTATCTGGGTGTTATCCAGATTATCATCGGGATGCTGATGAAAGCATATAACCGTTCGAAGATGGCCGGAGTCGTGTATGCGCTGCATCCGATTGCCGAAGTTATCATGGTGGCGGGAGTGACCCTGCTTCTGGCGCGGATCAACTTTCTGGAAATGGGCGCATTTACGTTTGGCGCGATTCCGGTCGGTCCCGCGCTCATGGGGCTTCCCGCAGCAGCCGCGTGGATACTCATGGCGGCCGGGTGCGCGCTCATGTTTGTTTTCAATAATCCGGACAAATCACCCGCGGCGCGATTCGGACTGGGATTCTGGGAGCTGTATCAGTTCGGCACCGGACTCATGGCCGACGGGCTGTCGTACCTGCGGCTGTTCGCGCTCGGCCTCGGCACCGGGCTTCTGGGATCCGCGTTCAACCAGATCGCATTCATGCTGATTACCACCGAAGACGGCACGCGCAACTACTTCTCGCCGCTGATACTTGGGACTATCGTAATACTCATCGGGGGGCACGGGATCAACCTTGCGCTCTCGGGACTCGGCTCATTCGTGCATCCGCTCCGCCTGACATTTGTCGAGTTCTATAAGAACCTTGATTTCAAAGGCGGCGCGAAGCCGTACCAGCCGCTTCGCGGAAAGGATGCGCTCACGACACGCGGTACATAAACTCTCATTTGTTGCTCAGAGGAGGGCTTCTATGGATTGGGGTCACATTCTTTCGATGATCGGCATGGGCTGCATGGTCGGCCTTTCAGGCGCCGGCTCGGCAATCGGAACGTCAATCGGCGGCATGGCGGTTGTCGGCATGATGAAAAAGAAACCGGAGGCGTTCGGCAGCGGCATGGTTCTGGCCGCGATGCCCGCGACGCAGGGACTCTACGGGTTTGTGGGATTCATTATTTATAACGGCCTTCTGGCGGGCATCGGCACGTCCCTTTCCCTGTGGCAGGGATCGGTGGTGCTCGGCGCGGGTATTGCTATTGGCCTGGCCTGCCTTATTTCGGCTATCAAGCAGGGCGAAGTCGTGGCGAACGGCATCGCGGCAATCGGCAGCGGACACAATGTATTCGGGAACACGCTTATCCTCGGGGCGTTCCCGGAATTCTATGCCATTCTGTCTCTGGTTGCCGCCATTCTGATGCAGGGATTGCTCAAGGTCTGATACCGATTGCATGGTGGTGGAAAACATGGGCCCGGCGTACAGGCGTACGCCGGGCCTTTTTGCACCACTGTGATCCCCGTCACAGACACGCCATAGCCCCGGGATGTAGTTTGCATCACAGAAAGCGAGAGGCATGATAAGGGACACGGCCCTGTTATCGATCACTCACAACGCACACGAAAGGCGGAGAAGATGATTAGGTCTATTACTATACTGTGCCTGTCCGGCCTCCTGGTGGCTGGATGCGATCTGTTGAATGGCGGCGGTGGTTCTTCGACCACGCCCAGCGTTACCACAATAGAGGACGGAACCGATACCACGGTCACGACTCCCACGTTGCCGACTGATACGATCGAAACAGCCCTGGGCGGCAAAGAGGTAGAGATGTATCTGTACGGCACGGACACGCTGGTGATGAAAGAGGCGGACGGCACAAAGACCTATTTCGGCCGCGATGCCGGAAGCGGGACCAAGTTCAACGGCGACTGGAAAGCGTACAAGCAGGTCACCTCGACTGCCGTCTATGATATCGTTTCAGATAGCGACAACTACTACGGGCTAACTATCACAGAAGGAACAGACGGAACCGACATTGCCGTGGACTCGAAGGGCACCGTGGAATACACGGCATCAAACCTTCCGGCGATTGTCGGCATATGGAAGCTGGATCAGGATATGGATACCTACGGCTATGCTGAATGGTATCAATTCCTCGGGGACGGCACATACGAGAATCTCTGGATTAGCCAGTATAATGACACCGAGCCGCCGGACACCTTTTCCTGGGACGGTG
>WJMI01000208.1 GCA_014728015.1 Chitinivibrionales bacterium
AGCTTACATCGGACAGATTGAGAATCAGCTTGGGCATGTCAGCCTTCTCGACGGTTTCGCGAACGACTCTGTCCACCGTCGTAACGCCGATATTGGTAATGACCATGCCGCTGACATGCACCACCGCGATACCGCTATCCGTTGTCTCCTTGCTCGCCTTCACTTTTCTCCGGTCCATCGCTCTCCCCCCCGCCCGTGCTGCTGATAATGCGTTACTCGTTGGCGATGCGCTTGCTGTCATCCCCGCCAAGCATGGCCTCGCGGGCATCCTGTTCCGTGGCATACACCGGCACCGCCTTGCCGAAGCTGCTCAAATCGAACAGGGCCATGATATCGTCATTCGGATCGGAGATAGCAAACATCCCCTCCCCCTTCTCGCACTCCTTCATGAGCTTGATAATCCAGTTGAAACTGTAGGAATCGAGATAGCGCACGTTCGCGAGATTCAGAATGACCCGCGGCGGATTGCTTTTGTGAAGGATCTCCTTCATGACCGGCGCGGCATCCGTCCCGCTCAGGTTCGTCACGATAGCGCCCTCGACACGCACGACCGCTATGCCCTGCTCGTCAATCGAGCTGGTCACGGTGACTTTACTCAGTGCCATGCGCCCTCCCTTTCATGGACTCAAGGATAGTATCGTTGTCGCAAGTGGTCCCACACGCTCTTTCCGCTCCGGCTGGGCCGCCAGATGAAACGGCACGAGGTGCACCGCAATCTGCGCCGCCCGGCGAGCGTGCGAAGCGGGCTGAAAAAGAACGGATCGTAGTACTCGACAGTAGTGCCCCGGCATTTCGGGCAATGCATGTCCGGCGGATGCCAGAACGCCTCCCAGAGCTGCATGAAAATGCCGCTCGGCCTGCTCCTGAGCCTCGGATGGCGGGTTCGGGACATGCTGCTCCATTTCGGATTCTGATCGGCGAATGGCCGGGACGTTCCGCGGCGCGCGCCTATACCACCGGCGACGGCAGAAACAATTGGGCATACGTTCGCTGCGCGAACGCATCGCTCATTCCCGCGACGTAGTCGGCGGCCACGCGCCAGTGCGGCGTTGCATCAGTATAATTGGTGTTCTTGATGAAATCAAAGAGCACGGCCATGGAGGGGGCATCTTTGACAAATGACGACATGGCCCGGGTGTCTTTTCCGCGCCGGACGGCCTTCAAAATACGCATGACTTCGTAGAACAGCACATCGAGTATGCGCGTCGCTTTCTGGGCCTTCACTTCAACATCGGGATGACGGTAGATCCGATCGTAGTTGAAGTCTTTCAGGCGGTTCATCAGCTGGAACACTTCCTTGCTGAGCTGAATGGCATCGGTGTCGATGCTGTTCGCGATAAGATCGTGGACAAGCCGCCCGATGATCTTGCCGTTCTCCGTGCCGAGATCCCTGGCAATCTCCCGGGGCACGTCGGACTTCTTCACGAGCCCGGCCTTGATTCCGTCCTCCAGATCGCGGCCCAGGTACGCGATGCGATCGACCATCCTCACCAGACATCCCTCAAGCGTTGACGGGTGGCAGGTATGGTCGGCGATTTCCTCGAGCCGGAGCAGGTCGCGGCCGCGATCGGGCGCGACACGCCGCTCGAACTTCTCCCCGCAGTGCGTTACTATGCCGTCGCGGACCTCATAGGTGAGGTTCAGCCCCGCGCCGTAATTTGTCAGCTTATCGACCACGCGAAGGCCGTGGATCTCGTGGATGAACCCCTGTTTCACCCCTTCATTCTTGAGCAGCGTGTCGATACACCGCTCGCCCGCGTGGCCGAACGGCGCGTGCCCGAGATCGTGCGCCTTGGCAATCGCGTTGATGAGGTCGATATTGAGATTAAGGCACCGCCCGATCACCGAGGATATGCTCGACACATGAAGAACGTGCTCCATGCGCGTGCAGATGTGGTCGTTGTCCGGCGATAGAAACACCTGCGTCTTGTGTTTGAGCCTTCGGAAGGGAGGCGAATGAAGAATTCTCGTCTCGTCGCGGGCAAACTCCAGCCGGAACGGATCGCGCGAAAGCGGGGAACGGCGTCCCATCGATTCGCTGCTCTTCTTGGCAAACGGCGAAAGGCGCTCTTCTTCCTCGAGAAGGTATTTCCGGATGTCGGATTCCGTCTTCATGACCCGTATCTCCCGCCGCGCGCTATTGATATACCCTGAATCCTACCTCGAGCAACCGATCCTTGCTGAATCGGGGCTGGCCCCGGTACAGCGGAATGTCGTCCAGAATATAGTTCACAAAAAACGCCAGCCCTCTCACCGATTTGTGCACGCTCGCCTCGAAGCCGAACTGCTGCTCCCAGTAGGCGCTGGCATCCCCGCCCTCTTTCTCCGGCTCGCGCCACAGGCCCACCCGCGACCGTCCCACAACGGCAAGCAGCCCCTGTCGCCAGCGCGCGAGCCCAAACCGCGCGCGGAACCGGGCTTCATGCACGCGGTTGTTCTCGAAATCCACGTTCGAGTCTTCAACAATCCCGAAGAACCCCTTGAGAAACACGCCCCATCGCGCGTACCAGGACAACCGTGTCGCGAGCGACCACTCGCCGGCGGACACGGCCCGCGCGCCGAAATCGCCTGCGCGCATGTTGTGCGATCCGGCCGCTAGGTACAGCATGTTCCAGTACACCGTAGGAAACTCCTTGCGATCAATCTCATGGAAACACCGGTGGTCCTCACCCACCTGCACGATAAGCGGCTTCAGACGAAACTCGAATATCGTAGTGATCGCGAAGTTAATCGCGTGCGGATTGAACAAGACATTCCACTCCGTTTTCTCGCCCATGTTCGGATTGATTTCGAACGCGGTTATGCAGTGCGCGACATCCCGGTACGTCACCCATACCGGCTCGACCAGCATCTCCGACTCCAGGAAATACACATCGCGGAAATAGTTGCTCTTGGGAAAGAAGAAGCGGCTGATATCAGCCGCCGTGTGAAGCTCGGGAAGGAACGTGAAGGGCTGCGGATCGCGTACGGCCCCTGCGCTGTCAGCCGCCCCCGCGCGTGCCGCCGACATGCACCAGAGGGCCAGGGCAATCCGAATACACACATGATGGTTCATGAAAGAATACCTGTCAGGCAAAGGTTCGTGTTGTGCGACCTTCGAAAATAACTCCCCGGTCACGTCGTTTAACACCCGCCGCTTTGGCACTGGACCGTATATTACAGCACTATGCATGCATAAAACGACCGTCCAATACGTACTCCGCTAGGAAACGGCACCCCATGCACCCGGCAATCATATTCACGATCATTCCCCTTATCTCCGCGCTGATCGGATGGTTCACCAACCATCTGGCGGTGCGTATGCTGTTTCGTCCCCGCCGGCCCGTGCGCATACTGTGGTTCACGTTTGCCGGCCTCATCCCGCGGCGCCAGGCGGAACTCGCAGCGAAAATCGGCGAGACCGTCGAGAAGGAGCTCATTTCGCATCGTGACATACACGATGTGGTCACGTCATCCAGGTTTCGTGATGAGATACTCGATACCATCATTTCCCGAATCGAGGAATTCATCTATGTCAATCTGGGTTCGAGCCCGCTTGTCGCGCTCGCACTCTCCGGCGAGGCTGCCGCGCGAATACGCCAGCTGGTGCGTGATGAACTCGCGAGGACCCTCCCGGGTGTCATGGAAGAACTCTTCGAGAAAGTCGAATCCCAAATCGATTTCAAGGAAATCGTGCGCGCGAAGATTGATGCATTTGATCTTGCCCGGCTGGAGGGCATCGTCTACAATATCGCCGCGCGAGAACTCCGTGCCATCGAATGGGTCGGCGCTGTCCTCGGCTTCCTCATCGGGCTGGGGCAGGTGGCGTTTTTGATGGTGTGGAGCGTGTGAACGGCCGGTAAGAATGTTGTATTTTTATTGGCTTTCAGCGATACCGGGTATCCGGGCCGATGCAAAACGCTTAACGTCGTAACTCCTATGTTTGCAGCATCTTACAGGACGAACCGCGCCATAGCAGCAGGACCAGGCGTGCATCGGTGGAACATATTGCCTCGCGCCGCTGCGACAACCATGCTCCTCGTGCATACTGCCGGCGCGGTCATTCTTTTCCCTCCCCGTGTCTCGCAGGACAGCATGACCGTGGGCGACCGGATTGATTTCAGGGTTTCGATGGTCGTGCCGCCGGATGCGCAGGTCACGCCGCCGCCCGCCGAAAGCGGATTCGGCGAATTTGTCGTGAAGGACTGGTCCATGGACCGCCAGGAGCGGAAATCATCCGACAGCCTCACATTCAAATACGTGCTGACTCTCTATACCGCCGAACACTGTACCATCCCGGCGCTTCCCTACATACTGGGTGGGCCGGATTCCCTCGGCGATACACTCATGTCCGAGCCCCTGCCTGTCCGCGTTGTGTCGCTTGTCACGTCGGACTCGGCGGACATTCGCGATCTCAAGCCGCAGCAACGCGCCGGCCGGCCGTCGCTCTGGTGGCTATGGTCCCTGCTTGCACTTGCGGCCCTCGCGGGCGCGGCCGCTCTGGGCCGTCACCTGTTGCGAAAAGCCAGGAAAACGCCGCCTCCCCCGCCGCCCAAGCCGCCCTTCGACGAGGCCATGGAGGCCCTGGCCCGCCTGGAAGCGCGCCAGTATCTTGCAAAAGGTATGATCCGCGAGTACGTGTTCGAGTTGTCCGAGATACTCAAGCGGTATATCGAGCGCCGTTTCGGCACCAATGCCTCCGAGTATACCACCGAGGAAATGCTCGCGTGGCTCGACCGCGCCCCGCTGGATGCGAAATCCCGCCGGTGGCTGGAGTGGTTCTTCACGGAAGCCGATCCCGTGAAATTCGCCAAGCACGTGCCGAGCCGCGACATCATGGAACGGTTCGGTCCTGAAGCCCGGTCGTTTGTCGAGCAGACCCGGCCGGTACAGCAGAAGTCCGACACCAGCGTGTCGACTTCACGGGAAGGAAACAATGCGGTTCAGGGATCCTGAGTTTCTTCTGCTGCTTCTGCTGTGGGTGCCCATGGTATGGGTATATCTCCGCCGCGAGCGCGGCTCCCGTCCCGCGGTCCGTTTCTCAGATCTTTCGATTATCAGAAGAGCCGCGCCGGGCTGGACCGTGCGCGGCCGGCACGCGCTCTTTGCTCTTCGTCTCATCGGTACCGGGCTTTTGATAATCGCGCTCGCGCGTCCGCAGAAAGGCAATACCGAAGAAGAGGTGTCCACCGAAGGCGTTGACATTATGCTTGTGCTGGACATATCCACCAGCATGAAAGCGCTCGATTTCAAGCCGAAAAACCGGCTGCACGTTGCGAAGATGCGCATCGCGGAATTCGTGCAGAAGCGGAAGCACGATCGGATCGGGCTGGTCGTGTTTGCCGGGCGGAGCTACACCACGTGCCCGCTTACGCTCGACTACGACGTGCTGCTTCAGCTCCTGAACGAAGTCTCGTTCGGTGATATCGAAGACGGTACTGCCATCGGGACAGCCATCGCGACCGCGGCAAACAGGCTCAAGGACAGCCGCGCCAAGAGCCGGGTGATGGTGCTTCTCACCGACGGGGCCAACAATCGCGGCGAGATAGCGCCGCTGGCCGCCGCCGATGCCGCGGGTGAGCTTGGCATGAGAATTTACACGATCGGCGTGGGAAGGCAGGGGGAGGTGCCGTACCCGGTCGACTACATCGACCGGCGGACAGGCAAGGTGGTGGAGACAAAGGTCCAGATGATCCGCTCCGAACTTGACGAGCAAACGCTTGCCGATATTGCGGCCGCCACCGACGGCAGGTTTTTCAGGGCCCACAACGCGGAAAAGCTCAAGGAAATTTACGACAGAATTGACAAGCTCGAGAAGACCGAAATCAAGACCACATCATATACGAGCTATTCAGAACGGTTCTATCCGTGGCTCTGGGCCGGGTTCCTGCTGCTTCTCGCGGAACTGCTGCTGGCCCATACATTTTTCAGGAGGATACCGTAAGGCGCGCATATGCGGTTCGGCAACGTTGAATACCTGTGGTTGTGGCTCCTGACACCGGCGCTGGTGGCTTTTTTCATGTGGGCCTACCAGCGAAGGCAGCGGACCCTTCGCCGTTTCGCTGACATGCGGCTCGTGAAGAAACTCACGCCCGGCGCGCGCGTGGAGCGCCAGGCGGCCAAATGGCTGCTCTTCATCGGGTTCTTTGTCAGCATCGTGTTCGTGCTTGCCCGGCCCCGATTCGGCATAAAAACCGAAATGGTCGAGCGGCGCGGGGTAGACGTCATGGTGGCGCTTGACATTTCAAAAAGCATGCTTGCCCGGGACATCGTCCCCAATCGGCTCGATCGCGCCAAGCACGAAATCGACCGGTTCATCGATCTCCTGAAAGGGGACCGCGTGGGCCTGATCGTCTTTGCCGGCGAGAGTTTCGTGCAATGCCCTTTGACCCTCGACTATGGGGCGGCAAAGATGTTTCTCGATGCCGTGGACTCCGACTGGATATCGCTCCAGGGGACGGCGCTTGCCGATGCCATACGCCAGTCTACCAAAGCGTTTGAGAGTCTGAAGCGGAAGCACAAGGTGCTGGTACTACTCTCCGACGGCGAAGACCATGAGGGTGATGCCATTGCAGCGGCGCGCGAAGCGGCAAAAGAGGGCGTGCGAATCTACACGGTCGGCATTGGCTCGGAAAAGGGAGTGCCCATTCCGATCAGCAAAGGAAAAGGCACGGTCATCTACAAGAAAGACCGAAACGGCAATCTGGTCATGACCCGCCTGAACCCGGTCATTCTGGAGAAAATCGCGCTCGAGGCAAACGGGAGTTATTTCAACGCGGGGACCAACCTCGACCTGAAACGCATCTACACCGAAATTGCACGAATGGAGAAGCGCGACTTCGGCATGAACAAGATGAGTGTGTATGAAGAACGGTATCAGGTATTTTTGCTCTTCGCTCTCGCGCTTCTTCTCCTCGAATTCTTCTTACCCGAGCGTGTGAAACGAAAAGAAGAGTGGAGGGGCCGTTTTGAATAAACTGCTGCTTCTGATCATGCTGGGAGCCTGTGTAATCCGGGCCGATCAGATACATTCTCAGAACCGTAAGGCCAACCGGCTGTATCGGGACGGGAACTACGAAGAAGCCCTGGAGCTCTACAGCGATGCACTCGTGGAGGCGCCGGATGAGAAGAGGCTGTCCATGAACAGGGGTTCCGCCCTGTACAAGCTCGGGCAGTACGATAAGGCGGAGGAAAACTACCGCGCCGCGGAAACCGTAGAGGACAAAGAGGTCCGCGCCGATCTTCACTACAATCTCGGCAATGCGCTTTTTCGCCAGGGCGAACAGCTCGCGGCAGCGGGAAACCCGGCCGCTACCCAGAAATATCAGGCTGCCTCCGAGAGCTATATCAGGACGCTCGACCTGCGGCCGAACGACATGGATGCCAAATACAATCTCCAACTGGCCCACCGGCGCATCGAGGAACTCAAGAAACAGCAGCAGAACCAGGAAAACCAGCAGAACAATCAGGACAAAAAGGACAGGAACCAGCAGCAACAGGATCAGAAGCAGCAGGAACAGAAGGGCGAGGACGAAAAGAAGAACCAGGAGCAGGACACCCAGAACCAGGAATCAGGCCGGGACCAGCAGAAGAAGCAGGATCGCGGCGAAGACGAGCCGCAGCCCCAACCCCGCTCCCGGCGCGCAAAAGAGGACATGCAGAAGAAGCAGGCTGAGCGCCTGCTCGAGCAATATGCCGACGATGCGGATGATTTGAACAAACCTCGCAAGAAGGCCCGCGCGCTCGGTGCCGCGCGGCCTGAGAAGGACTGGTAGGAACACGATCGTGAAAGCGCTGCACGGTGGAATACTGATAGGAATCCTTGTCGCCGCAGGGCCGGCATCGGCAACCGTCACATTTTCGATTTCGGCCGACAAGACCAGGGCGGCGGTCGGCGAACAGATTATTCTCACTGCCAGGGCGGTGAGTACGAAGAAGCTTGACGATATCAAACCTCCCTCGCTCCAGAGCACGGGCGACTATACCGTCGCCCGCACCAGTCAGAACCAGTCTCAATCCTCCTCGGTGACACTGGTGAACGGGAAGATGGTTCAGAAGGTGGAAGTAACGTACCTGTTCTACTACTTCATCGTGCCCAAGAAACCAGGCGCGTTCCGCATTCCCCCGCTCAAGCTGGTCGCCGACAGTAAAACATATTCCGCGCAACCGATCACGATCACCGCCACCGACAAGCCGGTGGTCAACCCGGACATGCGCGTCTCCCTGCGCGATGCCAAGGACCGTCTGTATGTGGGAGAGCAGGGGATTCTCACCTTCGAAGTGGCCCAGAAGCCGAACGCGCCGGTCAAGCCTACAAGCCAGGGATTCACCGCCGCGGTCGAGGCCATCGACGACGCGTGCGCCGCGGCTTTTTCCTGCAGCCATCTCTTTGCCGACCGCATAACACATAATCAGAAGCGAATCGGCGGGGAGATGTATATCGTTTTCAGCCTGCGTTTTTCAATCATCCCGCTGAAACCCGGGTCGTTCTCGATCGGGCCGGTACCGTTCGAATACCAGCAGCTCGAGCGCGGCAGGCGGGACCCGTTCGATGATTTCTTCGGCGGGTTCTTCGGCGGCGGCATACGCGCCACGCCCGAGACCGCGCTCACGAACACGGTGACCATCACCGCGGTCGCCCTGCCGCCGCCTCCCCGGGATTTCTCGGGTGCCGTCGGCACCTTCTCCCTGGATGCGTCGGTCGATCCGCGTGAACTGCCGGCCGGCGAGCCCGCGACCCTGAGCATTACCCTTCGCGGCTCCACCCGTCCGGGCAATATGGGAGACCATACCCTTCCCTCGCTTGACGGGTTCGAAGTTTTTTCTCCCGAAAAGCACACGCATGTCGATACGACCGCCCAGGGTATCAAGACGCGACAGACATACAAATACCTTATCGTGCCCCAGGTTGAGGGCACACAGCCGGTTGGCCCTCTAACCTGGGTGTACTTCGATCCCGATGCGGGAATGTACAAGACTCTCACCGGAAAGCTCCCCGAAATTACGGTCACCAGAGGCACGAAAGCCACAGGCGGCAGGACACGGTATCTTACCCAGGAGGAGATCCGTGAGGTGGGCAGCGATATCCGGTATATCAAGACCCCCCCCAAGCTCCGCCACCAGTCCGACAAGCCGTATCAGAATCCCCTGTTCTTCATTCTCTACCCGCTGCCGTTCGTCTTTGCGCTGTTCTCGTTTCTTTACAAGAGGCAGGCCAGGCTGCGCGAGCGGGATGCGGCGCGGATTCTGAGCAGCCGGGCGTACCGGACAGCGCTCAAGCGGCTGGACCGGCTCGGCAAGGAAGCGGGCTCCCTGTCACCACGTGATGCCGCCGCGCGACAATACGACATACTCGAAGACTATCTGACCCAGCGGTTCGGCTTCGCGGCGGCCGGCAAGACGCTCGATGAGCTGCGCGCTGAATTCGCCGCCCGGGGCGCGGACGGCCCGGCTGCATCCGAGATGGTTGGTTTTATCGAAGAGCTTGATACCGTCCGTTTCGCCCCGTCAGTACCTGCGGGAGATGCTGTTCGGAACCTGCACAAGGCCCGCGCCGTTGTCGCGGGACTTGAGAAGCAGATCAAGGCAAGGAGGCGTTCATGAGACTGCCTTCCGCACGCAAGGCCTTCCTGATACTCGCGCTGGCGGCGGCCCAGATGCCGGCCGCGCCTGTCGAGCAGTGGTTCGAGACGGCGAACAGCGCATACCGGAAACAAGAGTATGACACGGCGGGGGCATACTACGAGAAGATACTCGACACGGGCCTTCGCAATGCAGCGGTCTTCTTCAATCTCGGAAATGTCTACTACAGGAAAAACAAGATCGGGCTGGCTGTTCTCTACTATGAAAAGGCGCGAGAGCTGGCGCCGACCGATCCTGATGTGCTCGCCAACATTCGTTTTGCCCGGAAGCACATCGTGGATCGCGTTCCCGAGCCGGCGCGCGGTTTTGTTGACACGATCGTGTGGCGCCTGCACACGTGGCTCACGCTCCATGCCCAGCTCTGGGTAGTCTGGATCATGCTCGCGGCTCTGAGCGCGATGTTCTGTACGGGACTCTTTGTCTCCCGCAACGCGCGGCTGTGGCTGATGTATCTTGCATGTCTGGCAGGCCTGGTTACCATTCTTCTGGGGATATCGGCGGGCATCAAGATCTACCAGAAGGAAAACACGCGCAAAGCGGTCGTTCTGGAGAAGGCTGTGGATGCGAGAAACCAGCCTGACGGCGGAAAGATCCTGTTCACGGCCCATGAAGGGACCACCTTTCGCATACGCAAGCAAAACGGCGACTGGTATCTGGTCAGTCTGCCCAACGGGGTAAGCGGCTGGGTGGAAATCGCCTCACTCGGGGAGATATAGGCACATGG